>PWJA01000005.1 GCA_003560975.1 Gammaproteobacteria bacterium | reverse complement strand
CGAATCGAGGGCACCAACACCAACCAGCTGAGCTGGTCGATCGAAGACCGCTTCGGCCGGGTGATCGAATCCAACGCTACCGCCATCAATGATCTTGGGCCGGTCTCGCTGATGGGGGGCGATTATTACCTGACCGTTCGAGGGCGCACGCCGACGTCTTCGGGCAGTTTCAGCTTTATCCTGCATGCGGTCAGCGATACCAGCAGCACACTTGCGCTGGACCAGCTCGATCAGCGCAGCTTTACCGGCGTCGGTGCCACCCATCGCTATGAGCTGACGCAGAGCCAGCCGGGTCCTGTGCATCTGCTGTTCGGAACGGCCAGCCCGAATCAGCTCAGCTTCCGCCTGACTGACAACCTTGGCAATCTGCGGCAGGACTGGACCACCTCTGGCCCGGCAGCCACCGATGCTTTTCACCTTCCGGCCGGTACCCATCAGATCGAAGTGCGCGGCCGCAGCGCGTATGCCGGGGATTTCAGCCTGCGGGTTCGGCAGATGTCAGAACTTCCCACACTGACTCTGCCGCTGAATGGATCGGGCGATTACGAGAGCGCTGACCTGACCGAGAGCAACCGGTTCGGTTTCTCGTTGAGCGAGGCCACACGGGTCTATCCGAGATTCAGCTTCAGCCACAGCAACATCGCGGCGCAATGGCGGCTGGAACGGGCCGACGGCCTGGTGCTGGTCGATTGGACGGGCAATATGAACCCGATCGCCGAGCCTCTTGGTCTGATTCCGGCTGACTACGTGCTGAGCGTACGCAGCCGCTTGGCCACGGCGGTCGAAGGTAGCGTGGTGCTGCACGAGGTGATCGACAGCGAGGCGGTGATCGAGCCCGATCAGGCCACGTTGGCCGAGATCGAGACGCCTGGGCAGACGCAGCGTTTTCACTTTGAAAATGTGCCGAACGGAATTTATCTCCTCCATCGTTTGACCACGACCAACAACATCGGGCTGAACTGGTGGTTTGAGGATGCGGCCGGTCGGCAGGTGCTGGCCCGCACCAGCAATGTCAATTCGGTCGAGTCGATTGAACTGGTTGGTGGTGACTACACGCTGATCGTTACCGGCAATAACGCCGGCACCGGCTCGGTCGAATTCGCGCTGGTGACCGGCACGGAGCTGGATCTTCCGGCTACATTCGGTTCGGTCATCGATGACGCCATCGGCCAGCCGGGAGAGATTCGTCGGTACAGCTTCTCGGCTCCGGCTGGTCGTCGGCTGAACATCGAGCGCCAGGCCAGTTCGAACAGTTTCGGTCTCAATCTGCGACTGCAGGACGCCATCGGGCGGGAGATCATTCCGCGGACCACTTTTCTGCCCGCCTCGACGACCGTCGACCTGGTCGGTGGTGACTACGTGCTGACCGTGCTTGGCCAGGCGGGTGGTACCGGAAGCTACAGCCTTGCCTTGAACGATCCTGGGCCCAGTGATCCGATTGCCACCGGCACCGCCGTGGGGCTGAACACCCCGGCGACCGGGACCATTGAGGCCGGCGTGCCCGAGCGCTGGCTGCTGGAGCTGACCGATCCAACGCGAGTCTTTTTCGACCTGACCGAGGGGGCCAGCAACCTGCGCTGGTCGCTGTTCGATGCAGCCGGGCAGGCCCTGTTCAGCAATGCGCTGGCGACAACGCCGAGCAATCACGACCAGGGGCCATTCCCGCTGCTGCCGGGCGACTATCTGGTCGAGTTCAATCTGGCCAGCGGCGGGCCGTCCAGTCTGGCTTTCACCGCAGTCGATGCCGGCCTGCTCGAGACTTCGATCGACCTCGATACCCCGGTCGACAGCCAGCCCACGGTGCCGGGGTTTCGCAACGACTACCTGTTCAGCGTCCCGGTGGACGGCAGTTTTTACTTCGAGCTCGAGCAAGGCGGCATACCCCTGCGCTGGCGGCTGGAGGACGCGGCCGGACGCGAGGTCTTTGGCCGCAGTTCTGCCTCCAGCGCCGGCAACAGTCGTGGTCCCTACGCTCTGCGCGCCGGCGATTATCGGTTGATCTTCGATGCCAACAACGGTGCCGCACCGGACTATCGCTTCACGGTCCACAGCGTGACCGAACAGGTCGAATCCGTCGCCCTGGCGAATGAGCCGTTGGCGTTGGCCGGCACCCTGGCCATGCCGGGGCAGCAGCACATGTACGACCTTGAGGTTCTGCCGGGCACGGACCGCCTGTATTTTCAGGTCCTGGGTGGCGCCAGCACCCTGCGCTACAGCCTGGTTGATTCGGCCGGCCGGGCGCTGGTATCCAACCGCAGGCTCTGGGTCACCAATGACGACATTGGCCCGCTGCCGCTGCCGCCCGGAGACTACCGGCTGATCATTTCCGATACCGGGCCGGCGGTCTCTTCCTATGCGCTCACGCTGCACCGTCCGGGCATCAGCAGCGTGCCGACGGCACTGGACCAGGCCGAAACCTGGACCGATCCTCGGCCTGGTGAACAAAGCAGCTATACCTTCAGTCTGAGCGAGGCTTCGACCCGGGCGGTTTTCCAGCCCGTGTCCGGCGCGGCCAATGTGTTTGCTACCTTGACCCATGAGCCCTCGGGCTGGCAGCCTTTCGCCAATCTCAACCTTCAGAACGTCGGCTCGTCCTGGCGCGGCGCCTATTCCCTGCCGGCGGGCAGCTATCGGCTGGATCTGAATGCCCGTCAAGCCAGCGCCAGTCCCGCCTGGCAGCTGACCAGCGTGATCGATCCGGATCCGGTGCCGATCACGATCAACGAAGTCCTGATCGGGGTGAGCTATCCCACCCGGGCGGCGCGGCTGACCTACACCATCGAGCCCGACAGCGATGGCCAGGCACTGATTTTCGACCTGATGGACTCGGCGCCGGGCAACCAGTGGACCTTGATCGATCCGGTCGGTACCGCGGTTTTCGGTCCGGCCAACGCCAACAATTTCAATACGCACGATCAGGGTCCGCTGGCGTTGGCCAGCGGCAGCTACACCCTGGTCTTTACCAACGCCTCGTTCCAGATGCCGGAATGGATCTTTCGGGTGCGCACCGCCGCATCGACCGTTGTAGTGCCCGAAGGCTGCGCCGCGTGCAGTGCGCTGGACATTGTGTTTGCCTTCGACACCTCGGGATCGATGGGCCCTGTCAACCAGGCCATGTGTGATCTGGCCGAAGACCTGGTCGCCGTGCTCGCCGATGACGGCATACCGGTGAACCCGATGTACTGGGGCATTACCGATAACGCCGGCGGTAGCTGTCTCAGCAGCAACGTCAAGGCCGAACTGGGGCCGGAGGTGCCGGGATCACCGCCACCGTGGATGTCCACACTCGATGACTGCGCCGACGGCGCCGCCGGCCCCACCGAAAACTGGGCGCCGGCTACCGCTATCCTGGCGGACCGTTACCCCTGGGATGACGGCGCCGTGCGCCTGGTCATGCCCGTGGCTGACGAGGGCCCGTACTGCGGCGATCCGGTCAACCAGTTCGATGTGGACGCGGTGTTCTACGCGCGCGATATTGCGATCAACAGCGATGTCGTGGTCTCGCCGCTGATGCCGGATTTCACCCCCGACCCGGTGCGCGCCATGGCCGAGCTGATCACCGTCGGCACCGGCGGGATTGCGACGGTGGCGGATTTCGATCTCGATGTCCTGCCGACCGCGCGCGCCATCGCTTTTGCCGCCTGCGGCACCCAGCAGGCGGTTGCCGTGCCGACCTTTACCGACGTCAGCCCGCTGCCGGGATCGCTGCTGCCGTCCGGCGTGCCGCTGACCTTGAGCGGTCGGGTCGTGCCGGTCAATCAGCTGCGGCCGGTGCTGGAGGTCGAGGTCAACGGCCAGGCCTCCTCGGTGCTCGACAGTGCCGGCAGCTTCTTTGCCACCATCGAGCTGCAGCCGGGCCCGAACACGGTCACGATCTCGGCCCTGGAGGCCTGCGGCCCGACCGTGCTGGAAATCGAGCTGGTCGGCGCCGGCGACGACAGCGATCCCTGGTCCGGCTACGCCGAAGTGAGCGAGGTGTTGCAAGGTCGCTTCCGCAGCACCACGTTCGACCGTTCCGGCGAGCGCCTGCTGGTTGACGTGGCCGCGGTCAATACCGGCTCGGCGCTGGCCGGCCCCATCCTGATGGCGGTGGGTGTCGATCTGCACCCGGGCGTCAACCTTATCAATGCCGATGGTGTCACGCCGAACGGCGAGCCCTACGTCATCCTGGTGCCCGAGGGCGAGTCCCTGGCCGCGGGCGCAGAGTCGTCCGTGCGCGAGCTGGCCTTCGCCAACCCGGGCCGCGAGGCCATCGACTTCGAGCCGCGCTGGTTGGTGCCGGCCAACCAGCCCCCGTATTTCAGCTCGACCCCGGTGACCCGGGCCACGGTCGGGCGCGAGTGGCGCTACCCGGTGAT
>PWJA01000110.1 GCA_003560975.1 Gammaproteobacteria bacterium | reverse complement strand
GGGGTTTGTGGCCCTCGGCGTACTCCTGGAGCGCGGTCTCGGCGCGTCGCTGGGAGAGTTGTTCGCCGGCCTGGTGGCCGAGCCGCTGGGCCTGGCCGGCCGCGCGGTCAATCTGGCCGATGGGCGCGTCGAGGTTGTCGCGCGCGGCCCGGCCGAGGCGCTGGAACGGCTCGAGGCCTGGCTGCATCAGGGTCCGCCATCGGCCCGCGTCGACTCGGTCGAACGCATCGAGATCGATGCCGCCGAGGCTCCCGAATCGGGTTTCCGGACCGGTTGAATCAGTCGAACAGCCGGCACTGCAGCACCGGGCGGAAGCTTTGCCGGTGGGCGGGCGTCGGTCCGAAGCGCTGCAGCGCTTCGAGGTGGGCGGCCGTCGGATAGCCCTTGTGGCGGTCGAAGCCGTAGTCCGGGAACTGCGCGTGCAGCTCGAGCATGAGCCCGTCGCGGTGGGTCTTGGCGATGATGCTGGCCGCGGCGATCGCCCGGTCGCTGCGGTCGCCTCCGATGACCGTCTGGACCGGGATACGGACGACCGGGGCACGGTTGCCGTCGACCCGCACCAGCAGCGGTTCGGGGGCGAGCTGTTCGATGGCCTCGCGCATGGCCTGCAGGGTGGCCTGGAGGATGTTGATCCGGTCGATCACGCTCGGTCCGACCACGGCAACGGTCACGGCAATGGCGCGCTCGCGAATCTGTCCGGCCAGGGTCGTTCGGCGGGTCGCGCTGAGCGTCTTGGAGTCGGCCAGGCCCGGAACCGGTCTGCGCGGATCCAGAATCACCGCCGCCGCCACGACCGGCCCGGCCAGGGGCCCGCGCCCGGCTTCGTCGACCCCGGCAATCAAGGGCGGCCCCGGTCGTGCCTCCGATGGCCGCTCAGGCACGGTCCAGCTCGCCAAGAATGGTTTCGGCGGCGCGCGTCCCGGCGCCGCGGGCCAGGCGCTCTCGCCAGTGCCGCGCCTGCGCTCGATAGGCGGCGGTGCGCTCGTCGTCGGCCAGCCAGGCCAGCGCTTCCCGGGTCAGCGAATCGGGTGTGGCAGCTTGCTGCAGCAGCTCGGGAACGAGGTCGCGGCGGGTCAGTATGTTGGGCAGGGCGACGTGGCGTGAGCGGACCAGATGCAGGCTTCGGGCCAGGTGATAGGTCGCCGGCGCAAGGCGGTAAAACACGACCAGCGGACATTCGAGCAAAAAAGCTTCCAGGGTCACCGTTCCCGATGCCGCCAGCGCCACGTCGGCCGCCTCGATGCCCCGGCGGGTGGTTCCGGCCAGCAATCGGATGCCGTCGGCTTCGGCCTTTCCGCCCAACAGCTCGGCGACCCGGTCGCGCTGGCGTGGTCCGGTCAGCAGCATCACCAGGATCGCGTCCGGCTGCGACTGCCGGATGGCCCGGGCGGTGTCCTGCAGCAGCGCGGCATGGCGTTTGAGTTCGCCGTCGCGACTGCCCGGGAGCAGGGCGATGACCGGACCGTCGGTCTCCAGCCCGAGTTCCTGGCGCGCGCCTGCGCGGTCCGGCCCTGCGGCCAGCTCGTCGGCCAGCGGGTGGCCGACAAAGGTGGCGCCGAGTCCATGTGGAGCGTACAGGTCGGGCTCGAACGGGAACAGGGTCAGCAGGTGATCGAGCGAGCGCGCGATGCGCGGAATGCGCCCGGCCCGCCAGGCCCAGACCGAGGGGGATACGTAATGGATCGCAGGCAGGCCGGTTGCCTTCAACGCGCGCGCCAGGCCAAGGTTGAAATCGGGCGCATCGACCGTGATGACGGCGCTGGCCGGCCAGGCCAGAATGCGATGCTTCAGCGCGCGCCGCAGCCGGACCAGGCGCGGCAGGTGGCGAACCACCTCGGCCAGACCCATGACGCTCAATTCCTCGATGTCGTACCAGGACGATACCCCGGCTCGGCGCATTCTCGGGCCGACGACGCCGGCCAGTTCGATGCCGGGCTCGAGCTGCTGAAGGGCCTGGGCCAGATCGGCGGCCAGCAGGTCGCCGGAATCCTCCCCGGCGATCAGGGCCAGGCGCAGCGGCTGGCCTGGCATGACCATCAGGGTGCCACTAGCGCAGCAGTCCGCGGGTACTGGCTCTGGCGGTGTCGATCATCAGCGCCAGTTCGGGCTGGTCGGGTCGGCGCTGCTCCAGTTCGGCCAACGCCTCCTCGCGGCTTTTGCCGCTGCGGTAGATCAGCCGATAGGCCTCGCGGATGTTGCGCACCTGCTCGCTGCTGAAACCGCGCCGCTTCAGTCCCTCGCTGTTGACGCCGCGCGGCCGCGGCGGCTGGCCGGAGACCATGACGTAGGCCGGTACGTCCTGGCTGACGCCGCCGTACATGCCGAGAAACGCGTGATCGCCGATCCGGCAGAACTGGTGGGCGCCGGAGTAGCCGGCAAAGATCACGTGATCGCCCACGATGACGTGACCGGCCAGGGTGGCGCCATTGGCCATGACGATGTGCGAGCCAACCTGGCAGTCGTGGGCGATATGGCAGTAGGCCATGATCCAGTTGGCGTGGCCGATGCGGGTCATTCCGCCGCCGTCGGCGGTGCCGCGATTGATCGTCACGGCTTCGCGGATGGTGTTGTTGTCGCCGATCTCCAGGGCCGAGGATTCGCCGCCGAACTTCTTGTCCTGCGGCTCCTCGCCGATGGAAGCGAACTGGAAGATGCGATTGTTCCGGCCCAGACGGGTGGTTCCGGTAATGACCACGTGGGGGCCGATCCGGCAACCTGCGCCGATCTCCACGTCCGGGCCGATCAGGCTGTACGGGCCGATTTCGACGTCCGGCGCCACGCGCGCGCCGTCTTCGACGATGGCGGTGCGGTGGATCATGTCGCAGGGTTCGGTTTGGCCGCGCACAGGAATTCCGCGCTGGAGACGCTTTCACCGTCGACCAGGGCGCGGGCCGAATACACGCCCATGTTGCGCATCAGGCGCTTCTGCTCGACCTCGAAGATCAGTTGATCGCCCGGCACGACGATGCGGCTGAAGCGAGCCTTGTCGATCTTGACCAGGTAGTACAGCGAGGATTCCGCCGACACGCTGGCCGCGCGAGCCAGGTGGGCCAGGCATCCGGCCGCCTGGGCCATCGCCTCGAGGAGGAGCACACCCGGCATGACCGGATGACCGGGGAAGTGGCCCTGGAAGAACGGTTCGTTGAAAGTCACGTTTTTCAGCGCGCGCAAGCGCGGCGTGCCATCGAGCTGGTAGTCGAGCACGCGGTCGACCAGGAGAAACGGGTAGCGATGCGGCAACAGGTCGAGAATTCGCTCGATGTCGACGGTTCTGGGGTCGGTCATGATCTGGAGGATCCGTTGTTCTTGTTGGACTGTTCGATGCGTTTGAGACGCCGTGCCCAGTCGTCGAGCTGTCCCAGGCGAACGAGGAGTCGCTTCCAGCGTCCGTGCGGCCGGGCCGGGATACCGGAACCGTATTCGCCGGGCTGGTCGATCGAGTCGAGCACGGTGCTCATGGCGGTAATGATGACAGAATCGCAGATTTCCAGGTGCCCCGCGATTCCGCTGGCCCCGGCAATCATGCAGTAGCGGCCGATCCGGGTCGAGCCGGCGATGCCGACGCAGCCGGCGATCGCGGAGTGGGCGCCGATGCGCACGTTGTGGGCGATCTGGACCTGGTTGTCGATGCGCACATCGTCTTCAAGCACGGTGTCGTCGATGGCGCCGCGATCGATGGTGGTGTTGGCGCCGATTTCGCAGTCATCGCCGATTCGGACGCTGCCGACCTGCGCCACCTTTCGCCAGCGCCCGCGATCCATGGCCAGACCGAAACCATCCGCGCCGATGACCACGCCCGGATGAACGATGACCCGCTGGCCCAGACGGGCCCGGCCTCCAATGCAGACGCGGGCGTGCACCAGGCTGTCATCGCCGATCACGACGTCCTCGTCGATCACGCAGCCCGGTCCGATGCGGACCCGCTCGCCGAGCCTGGCGCCGTCACCGATGAAGGTCTGGGGGCCGATCCAGGCGCTGGCGGCAATCTCGGCGCTGTCGGCGACCACCGCGCTGGCGTGGATGCCGGACGGTGGCGGCGGTGGCGGGTTCAGACACTCGATCAGACGGGCCCAGTCGGCGTACGGGTTCGCGCTGATCAGGGCGTTCCCGGCGTAGGATTCGGCCGCTTCCGCCGTCATCACCACCACCGCCGCCCGGGTGTGTTCGAGCGCCTCGCGGTACGCCGGATTGGCCAGAAAGCTGGCATCGCTCGGGCCGGCGCCGGAAAGCGTACCCACGCCGCTGACCTGGACGCTGTCGTCGCCGCGGTGATTCAGGCCCAGTTCGGCGGCCAGTTCGCGCAGACGATAGCTTCGATGCGGCGTTTCGCTCATCGGGGTCAGCGGGCGTCGCTGCGAGCGGCGAAGTCGTCGGCCAGCCATTCGAGAATGCGGTCGGTAATGTCGATGCCGGGCGCGGCATAGGCGACCGGGCTGGTCAGGATCAGGTCGTAGCCGCGTTGTTCGGCTACCTGGCGAACGGCCACTTCGATGGTTTCTTCCAGCGCCTTGGTCGCGGTGCCGGTGCGAAACCGGAGCTCTTCGCGCAGATCCTCGCGGCGGCGGTCGATGGATCGGCCCAGGTTGCGAATCTCGCGCTCGAGCTCGAAACGATCCTCCGCGCTCAGATCCGGGCTGCCGGCCAGCGTCTCCTGCATTTGTTCCAGGCGCAACTCGTCGGCAATCAGGGTTTCATTGCGGGGGCGAAATTCCTGATCCAGCGCCTCCCTGGCGGCAACCACCTGGGGGGCCGAATCGAACAGACGTTTCATGTCCACGTAGCCGATACGAACCGGGTCGGCCGCAACGGAGTTGGCAAGCAGGGCGAGGCCCATACCGGCAAGCAGGAGCACGGCGGCTGCCCTGGACCTTCTGGACGGTGCGGTCAGCTTGGCATGATTCGGGCCGGGCATCGCATCAATTTACACCATCGGACCCTAGAAAACCTGGCCGAAGGTGAACTGCAGGGCCTGGGTGTCGTCCCCGTCGCGCTTGCGCAGCGGGGTGGCCAGGTTGATGATGATCGGCCCGATCGGCGCTTGCCAGGTCAGCGAGATGCCGGTCGAGGCCCGCAGCAGATCGGTGTCGAAGGCGTCGAGGTCCTGGAACACGTTGCCGACATCGACGAACCAGGCCAGGCGGGTACCGCGCGCCTCCACGAAGGGAATCGGGAAGGCCAGTTCGGTTCCCAGAACGACCTTGAAATCGCCGCCGACCGAACGGCAGAACTGATCCTTCGGGCCAAGCGAGTTGTCGTCGAAGCCGCGGATGTCGGAAACGCCGCCGCCGAAGAAATGCTCGTAGAAGGGCAGGCCCTTGTCGAGGGTCACGATTTCGTCGAGCTGGCAGGTGCCGGCCACGCGAACCGGCTCGACCGGCTCCAGGCCCAGATCGGAGTCGTAGCTGTCGTAGGAGTCGCCGTAGGCTACGTCACCGCGCAGGCTGAAGGCCATGCGCTGACCGATCGGCCAGTACTTGCGCCCCCGATAGGTCAGCTTGTAGAACTCGCGCGAGCTGCCCGGCAGCGCTACCTCGGCACCAAGACGGTTGAGCGAGCCGCGGGTCGGGTTGAGGAAGTGATTGCGATTGTCGCGCGACCAGGTCGCGTCGAGCCGGAAGGTGGTTATGCGTCGTTCACTGCGCGACAGGAAACCGTCGCCGTCCTCGTCCAGCGAGATTGCCAGCGGGCGGTCGGCGGGGACGCGGACGACGATCGGGCTGTCCGGGTCTTCCGGATCTTGGGGCACGAACACGCCGGGCAGATTGATGTCGACGCGCTGGGCCGAGCCGCCGAACCGCAGGAAGCTCAACTCGGTGATCGGGAAGCCATAGTTCACGCCGGCGGCGGCCTGGCTGGTCGAGAACGAGGAAATGTTGGCCCGACCCTGGTCGAATTCGGTGTAGCGCAGGAAGAAGCCGCGCGAGATGCCGTCGTCGGTGTAGAACGGGTTGGTGTAGCTGACCCCGACCTGGGTCAGGATCCGGCTGCGGCTGACCGAGAAACCGAAGCGGCGGCCGGAGCCCAGGAAGTTGTCCTGGTCAATCGAAATCGAGGCGATCAGACCCTGGATCTGCGAGTAGCCCAGGCCGACCTGGAAGCTGCCCGACGGCTGTTCTTCGACGCTGACGACGATGTCGATCTGGTCCTCGGTCCCGTCGACCGGGTTGGTTTCGATGTTGACGTTTTCGAAAAAGCCCAGTCTCTGGATTCGCAGTCGGGACCGGTCCAGCGCCGACTGCGAGAACCAGCCGCCTTCGAACTGGCGCATCTCGCGCCGCAGCACCTCGTCCTTGGTCTGGGTGTTGCCCTGGAATTCGATCCGCCGGACGTAGACTCGTTTGCCAGGCTCGATGAAGAAATTGATTTCGACTTCCTGGGTATCCCGATCGATGCGCGGAACCGGATTGACGTTGGCGAAGGCATAGCCGATGTTGGCCAGGATGGCCGAGATGTTGTCCACGCTCTGCTCGACCTCGCGCCGCGAAAAGCGCGCGCCGGCCTCGGTTGCGATCAGCTGGCGAAGGGTGGATTCGGCCAGGATCAGCTCGCCGGTGAGGGTGACATCGCTGACCGTGAAGACTTCGCCTTCGCGGATGTTGGCGGTAATGAAGATATCCTGCTTGTCCGGGCTGATCGACACCTGGGTCGACTCGATGGCGAAATCGATGAAGCCCCGGTCGAGGTAGAACGAGCGCAGTGCCTCGAGGTCGCCGGAGAGTTTTTCGCGCGTGTACTGGTTGCGGCCGCGCCAGAAGAATACGCCGCGGGTGGTGTGCGAATCGAATTCCGACCGCAGTTCTTTTTCGCTGAAGCTTTCGTTGCCGACGATGTTGATGTGGCGAATGCGTGCCTGATCACCTTCCTCGATCACGATCGCCAGGCTGACCCGGTTCCGGGCCAGGCTGCCAACCCGGGTGTCGACACTGACACCGTAATAGCCGCGCCCGAAGTACTGTCGAACCAGTTCCTGGCGGACCCGGTCGAGGCTGAGCTGATCGAAGATTTCACCCTCGGCAATGCCGATGGCGGCCAGCGCGGGCATCAGATCGTCGGTCTTGAGCTGGCGGTTGCCGCTGATGCTGATCGAGGCGATGGCGGGGCGCTCCTCGACCGTGATGACCAGGGTATTCTGCTCGCGGCCGATCGCGATGTCGTCGAAAAAACCGGTCCGATAGAGATCGCGGATGGTGCTTCGCGTCAACGACGGCGTCATCGTGTCGCCGACCTCGACCGGAATGAAGCTGAATACGTTGCCCTCGGAGATCCGCTGCAGTCCCTCCACGCGGATATCCGCGACCCGGAAAGTCTCACCGAAGGCGTGGCCGGCGGCGAGCAGCAGAATGAGCAGAAGACAAAGTTGTTTCATGAAATACGTTCCGTTCAGGCCCTTGCGTCGACCCCCTGACAAGGCGCCGCAGTTTAGGTGATCAGTCGTAAGATATCGTTAAATATCGCCAGGCTCATCAGACCGAACACCATTACCAGGCCAATGTACTGGCCCACGATCTGGGTCTGCTCCGAGACAGGCGAGCCCTTGACCACCTCGGCGAGGTAGTACATCAGGTGGCCGCCGTCGAGCATCGGAATCGGCAGCAGGTTGATGATCGCCAGCGAAAGGCTGATCAGCCCCAGGAAAAAGAGAAAGCGAGACAGGCCCAGGCTGGCCGAGGTGTCGGCCATCTGGGCGATGGTGATCGGCCCGGACAGGTTGCTCAGCGAGGCTGATCCGGTCACCATGCGGCCGAGGATGCCCAGCGTGGCGGTCGTCAGTCGCCAGGTTTCACTGGTCGCATGGGGAAGTGCCTCCAGCGGCCCGTAGCGCAGAATCACGAAGGCGCGCTCCATTTCGGCGCGGGCAGCCGCATCGGCGGCCGGCGCCTGAATGCCGATGACCGGCCGTCCCTGCTGAATCTCGGGTTCGATCTGGTGTTCGATCCGGCGCCCGTCGCGCTCGACGGTCAGCGTCACGGCACGCGGCTGGCCGTCTTCATGGAAGGCCAGCTCGGGAATCAGGCGGGCGATTTCGCGCCAGCCACTGATCGCCTCGTCGCCAATGCGGACCAGGCGATCGCCGGCCTGGAGGCCGGCCGCGGCGGCCGGCGAGCCGGCCGCCACCTCGCCGATCAGCGGGGGCAGTTCGGGGCGCCAGGGTTCCATGCCGACGAACTCCAGGGTTCGTTCTTCGTTGAATTCGCGCCCGAGATCCTCGAGCGCCAGTTCGACCTGACGGCGCCGGCCGTCCCGGTCTTCGACCTCGACGATGACGTTGCGTCGGTCCAGCGCCGGCTTCATCAGGCCGAGCAGGGCATGGGTCCAGGATTCGGTTCGCTGGCCGTTGATGCGGGTGATCATGTCGCCCTCGCTCAGTCCGGCCTCGGCCGCCAGACCCGTGGTCGGGCCGAGCACGGGCCGCGTTTCGGGCACGCCGACGACGAACATCAGCCAGAACGCGGCGACGGCGAAGATCAGGTTGAACACGGGTCCGGCCGCGACGATGGCCATGCGCTGACCGACCGGCTTGCGGTTGAAGGCCTGCTCGTGCTGGTCTGTGGGCACGGTGCGTTCGCGCTCGTCGAGCATGCGGACATACCCGCCCAGCGGAATGGCCGCGATCCGGTATTCGACGCCGTCCCGGGCGGTTCGGGACCACAGCGCACGACCGAAACCGACCGAAAATGTCAGAACCCGCACGCCGCAACGTCGGGCCACCCAGAAGTGGCCGAATTCGTGGAAGGTCACCAGCAGGCCCAGGGCGACCAGCAACCAGAATACGGGACCGAGAAATTCCATGAAGGTTTTACATCATCTCTGAGCAGTCGGGAAAGAACGGGTCGGATCTCTCAAACATCCGATCGGCGTATTGTATGGGCAACAGGGTGTGGGATTGGTTCGGTCACTGGCCGAGGAAAAGCCAGGCCAGGGCGAAGAAGGGCAGCGCGGCTCCCAGGCTGTCGAAACGGTCGAGGATGCCGCCGTGCCCCGGCAGCAGCGTGGAGCTGTCCTTGATCCCGCGCTGGCGCTTGAGCAGGCTGATCAGCAGATCGCCGCCGATCGATACCAGGGCCAGAACGAATCCGACCGCTCCCGCGACCAGGGGGCTGAAGGGGGCATCGGGCAGAGTGGTGACGGCCAGGATCGTGACCACGGTGGCCGCCACCAGGCCGCCCACGGCTCCGGCCCGGGTCTTGCCGGGGCTGATCGAGGGCGCAAGCTTGGGACCACCGATGGCGCGCCCGCTGAAATAGGCCCCGATATCGGCCGCGGCAATGATCAGCACGACGAGCAGCACCAGCCAGGGCGAGACGGCTTGAAGCGTAACCAGGGCCAGCCAGGCACAGATCAGGACGCCGGCCAGCGCCAGCAGCTTGGCCAGCCGCAGCCGGGTTCCGAAGTGCGGCCGCGCCAGCCAGCACAGCAGGCCGAGCCACAGCATGGCTCCGAGGGCGAGCAGGGTGGTGGTGGCGACCGGCGTGCGCAGCCCGTACACGGCCAGGCCGATGAGCAGCAAGACGGCGGGAAAGGCCGTGCCGACAGCCGGTTCCGAATCCAGCCCGGCCAGGCGTGCGGCCTCGCGCCCGCCCAGGCCCAGCAAGACCAGGCCGGCCAGTGCGGCGAACAGCGGTGGTGGGCTCAGAAACAGGGCACCCAGGCCGACGACGGCCATGGCCAGCGCGGTGAGAACCCGCGTTCTAAGCACTACGGACTTGGCTCAGGCCGCCGAAGCGGCGCTCTCGACCGGCAAAGTCGGCCAGCGCGGCAGCGAGGGCATCGGCGCCGAAGTCGGGCCAGAGCACGTCGGAAAAATGCAGTTCGGTGTAGGCAATCTGCCAGAGCAGGAAATTGGACAGCCGCTTCTCGCCGCCGGTGCGGATGAACAGATCGGGCGGCGGCAGATGAGCCAGGGTCAGTTCTTCGTTGAGGCGCTCTTCGGTCAGGTCGTCGGCGGCGAGGTTGCCGGTGGCCGCGGCTGCGGCGATCCGCCGGGCGGCAGCAACGATGTCCGTCCGTCCGCTGTAGTTGACCGCCACGTTGAGCTGTAAAGCGGTGTTGTTGCAGGTGCGCTGTTCAGCCTGGGCCATGCCTTCCCGCAGGGTCTGGTTGAACATCGAACGATCGCCGATGAAGTTGATCCGCACGCCGTGTTCATCGAGTTCCCGCACTTCCTTGTTCAGTGCTTTCAGGAACAGATCGAGCAGTTTGCGTACCTCGTTTCGCGGACGGCGCCAGTTTTCGCAGGAAAAGGCGAACACGGTGAGAATCGGGATGTGGCGACGCATGGCCGCCTCGATTGTCCGCTTGAGAGCGTCGCTGCCGGCCTGATGGCCGTAGGAACGCGGCTTCCCGCGCTGCATCGCCCAGCGCCCGTTACCGTCCATGACGATCGCGATATGCTGCGGGAGGGTGGAGGGATCCGCCATCGGTCAGATCTCCATCAGCTCCTTTTCCTTGATTCCGACCAGCTCATCCACGCGCCCGGTGAACTTGTCGGTCAGCTGCTGGATGAGCGTTTCGCCGCGGCGCACATCGTCTTCGGTCAGTTCCTTTTCTTTCTGGAACTCCTTGAGCTGATGGTTGGCATCGCGGCGGATATTGCGAATGGCGACCTTCGCGTTTTCGCCTTCATGGTGGACCACCTTGGCCAGATCGGCGCGGCGTTCCTCGGTCAGCGCCGGCAGGGGCACGCGGATGTTGACCCCGGCCGTGTTCGGGTTCAGTCCCAGATCCGAGGTCATGATCGCCTTTTCGATCTTGCCGACCATGGACTTGTCGAACGGCACCACGCTGAGCGTGCGCGCATCTTCGGCATTGATGTTGGCCGCCTGATTGAGCGGCACTTCCGAGCCGTAGAAATCGACGGTGATGTGTTCGAGCAGGCTGGGATGGGCGCGTCCGGTGCGGATCTTGGCCAGTTCGGCCTGGAGCACGGAGACGCTCTTGGCCATGCGCGATTCGGCTTCTTGCTTGATCTCGTTGAGCATGATCTTCCTCGATGATTCTCGGGAGGCGAAACGACTGACGCCAGAACGGAATTGTAATGCGGCCCGGGAGCTGGTGCAGAGCCCGGACGTCAAGCGTTCAGCTGACCAGCGTACCGACGTTTTCTCCGGCGATCAGGCGCTGCAGTTCCCCGGCTCGATACAGATTGAAGATCCGGATCGGCATGGACTGATCCCGGCACAGCACGATGGCGTTGGTATCCATGACCTGCAGCTTGCGCTCGATGACCTCGTCGTAGCTGACATGGTCGTAGCGGCGCGCGTCCGGGTTGGCGACCGGGTCGGCGGTGTAGATGCCGTCGACCTTGGTGGCCTTGATCATCAGGTCGGCGCCGATCTCGATGGCGCGCAGGCTGGCCGCGGTATCGGTGGTAAAAAAGGGATTGCCGGTGCCGGCGGCGAAAATCACCGCCCGGCTTTTTTGCAGGTGGCGTATGGCGCGCCGCCGGATGTAGTCTTCGCAGACCTCGCGCACGGACACGGCCGACATCACCCGGGTGGTCACGCCGGCGCGTTCCAGGGCGTCCTGCAGAGCCAGCGCGTTCATCACCGTGGCGAGCATGCCCATGTGGTCCCCGGTCACCCGATCGATGCCCGAGGCGGCCAGGCCCTTGCCGCGGAAAATGTTGCCGCCTCCGATCACGATGCCGATTTCCACCCCGGCATCGACGACCCCCGCCACTTCGCTGGCAATGCGGGAACTGATCTTGGGGTCGATCCCGTAGTCCAGTTCACCCAGCAGCGCTTCGCCGCTGAGCTTGAGCAGGATTCGCTTGATCGGTGCGGATGTACTCATGGCCTGTTGTCCCCACCCGGCAACGCCGGGATTTCGGCGCTGCGGCTGTGCTTCAAGCTCCGCGCGCCTGCTGCATCACCTCGGCGGCAAAATCGCCTTCTTCCTTCTCGATGCCTTCACCGACTTCAAGGCGGACGAACTCCAGGATTTCGATGCCCTTGTCCTGGACCAGCTTGCCGACGGTGATGTCCCCATCCTTGACGAAGGGCTGGCCGGTCAAGGTGATTTCGGCGAGGTGCTTTTTCAGGCGACCGGTGACCATTTTCTCGATGATTTCCGGCGGCTTGCCGCTGTCGGCGGCCTGGGCAACGAGAATGTCCTTTTCTTTTGCCACGGCTTCGGGGGGAACGTCGGCCACATCGCGATAGGCCGGGTTGAGGGCGGCCACGTGCATGGCGATGTCCCGGGCCAGCTCTTCATCGTTCCCGCTAATGGCCACGAGCACGCCGATACGTCCGCCATGGATATAGCTGGCGACCACGCCCGCATCGACTTTCAGGTGGGCCAGGCGACGAACCTGGATGTTTTCGCCGAGCTTGGCCACGAGCTGCTGACGAGCATCCTCGACGCTGTGACCGCTGCTCATGGCAGCCGCGCCGAGGGCCTCGATGTCCTCGGTACCCAGGGCCAGCGTGGCGACTTCTTCGGCAAAACCGCGGAAGTTTTCGTCCTTGGCCACGAAGTCCGTTTCGCAGTTGATTTCCACGAGAACGGAATGGCGGTGGTCCCCGGCCTGAATGACCGCGCCTTCGGCAGCCACGCGGCCGGATTTCTTGTCGGCCTTGGCCAGACCGGCCTTGCGCAGGTGTTCGATGGCCGCTTCCATATCGCCCGCGGTCTCGACCAGGGCTTTCTTGCACTCCATCATGCCGGCGCCGGTGCGCTCGCGGAGTTCCTTGACTTGTGCTGCAGTAATGCTCATTGTTTCAATTCCTTACGACTTGTCGGTCCGGGCCGTGGCGCATGATTTGCGCTCAGGCCTCTTCGTCCTTGCGGGTTGCTGCCTTCTTGACGGCCTTTTTCTTGGAGGTCTTTTTCTTGGCGGTCTTCGGCGCTGCGTCTGCGGCAGCAGGTGAATCTTCTTTCGCCTCGGGCTCAGGAGCCTGCTCGGCCACGGCTTCGGCGACCGCTTCCTCGGCCGCTTCCTCTGCCGCCGGTGCCGCCTCGGACGCTTGTTCGGGCGCGACTTCAGCGGCCGCTTCCGCGGCTGCCGGCGCAGGATCTGCTGGCTCCGCTTCGGCCGGCTGGGCCGTCGTCTTCTTGCGCGCCGTCTTCTTGGCTACCTTGGACGGCGCCTTGCGGGCCGGCTTGTCCGAGGAAGCCGACTCGACCGGATTGCCTTCGGCGTCCAGTTCCACGAACTCGTCGGCATCGCCGGCGGGCGTCGGCGCGGAGGCGCGGCCCTCCAGGATGGCGTCTGCGGCCAGCTGGGTATAGAGACGGATGGCGCGGATCGCATCGTCGTTGCCCGGGATCACGTAATCAATGTCGGTCGGCGAATGGTTGGTGTCGACCACGGCCACCACCGGAATCTTGAGCTTGCGGGCTTCGGCGATGGCGATCGACTCGTGACCCACGTCGATGACGAACAGGGCATCGGGCAGGCCGTTCATGTCCTTGATGCCGCCGAGGCTGCGCTCGAGCTTGTCGCGCTCGCGGGTCAGCTGAAGGACTTCCTTTTTCACCAGGCGCTCGAAGCTGCCGTCGGTTTCCATCTGCTCGAGCTCCTTGAGCCGGTTGATGGACTGGCGCACGGTGCGGAAATTGGTCAGCATCCCGCCCAGCCAGCGGTGCGAGACGAAGGGGCTTTTGCAGCGCTCGGCTTCTTCGGCAACGGCCTGGCTGGCGGCACGCTTGGTGCCGACGAACAGGATCGTGCCGCGCCGGCTGGCCAGGCGGCTGATGAAATCCAGGGATTCCTTCAGCAGCGGCAGGGATTCTTCGAGGTTGATGATGTGAATCTTGCCCCGGGCGCCGAAGATGAAGGGTTCCATCTTGGGGTTCCAGTAGCGGGTCTGGTGACCAAAGTGCACGCCGGCTTCGAGCATCTGGCGCATGGTGACGTTGGGCATTGCGGTATCCTTCATTGTCGGTTGGACAAGGCGCGGTGGCAGCGATCCTGTTTGCGGTGAGGTCGCAGCAACGGTGAAGCGCACATTGTCCGGGGTTTGAGCCTCCGCCGATCCCATGACCGCGAACCATGACGTTTTTCCTGCCGGACATCCGGCGGCGGAAAAACGCGGGCAACCCCGCAGCATGTGACGATCAGCGTGTGTTTTTTCTCATTCGTTCGCGTCGTTGACGCGCACAAATCCCTGCAATTATAGCCTGCTATTTCTGTCCACAGCAAGGACGGCGAGGGTTTTTCCCCGTTCAGGCGGTTCGGCCGCGGCGGGCCGACCCGTCTCCGGCGTAAAATAGGCGCGATGAAAGAATTGATCAGCGCATACCAGTTCATCTCCCTGGACCAGCTGCACCTGCTGCGCGAGCGTCTGTTGGCCCAGGCCCGTCGCCTCGAGCTCAAGGGCACGGTTCTGCTGGCAAGCGAGGGGATCAACTTCTCTCTGGGCGGAGCCCCGGCGGCCCTCGCCGACTGGCTTAACTGGCTGGCCCGCGAGCACGGCATTACCGATCCGGTCCTCAACCGGCAGTCGGTGGCCGTGGTGCCTTTTTTGCGGCTCAAGGTCCGGATTCGTCCGGAAATCATTACCTTCGATCCGGCCCTTGATCCAGGCGTGACGCGCACCGGACAGGCCCTGGCGCCGGAGCACTGGCATCGCCTGCTCGACGAGCAGGAGGTGCAGCTGGTCGACACGCGCAACGACTACGAGGTGGCCATCGGGAGTTTTCAGGGTGCGGTCAATCCCGGGATCGACAGTTTCACCGAGTTTGGCTCCTGGGCGCTGGACCATCTGGATCCGGCCCGGCCCGTGGCCATGTTCTGCACCGGCGGCGTTCGCTGCGAAAAAGCCAGCGCCTGGCTGCTCGCCCATGGCTATGACCGGGTCTATCACCTGCGCGGCGGCATTCTCTCCTACATGCAGCACTACGCGGGCAAGGAGTCGTTCTGGGATGGCGAGTGCTTCGTGTTCGACGACCGGGTCAGCGTGGATTGCCGGATGAAGCCGAGCGGCCGTGCGGTCTGCGCAGGCTGCCGGCGCCCGCATCAGGATCTGCCCGAGGACGGCATGCCGCCGGTCGACCGGTCCGGGTCCTGCCGCCTCTGCGGGCAACACTTCGAGCCGTCGCGGCTGGCCGGGATTCGCGAGCGGGTTCGCCAGATCGCCCTGGCCCGCCGTCGCGGCACGAGCCACCTGGGACCCCAGGCGGAGTCCGTCCGTGATGAAACTTCGGCATGACTAGCCCGGCGGTCGCGCCAACAGCGGCTCCGGACTGGCTGCCGGAGGCGCTGGTCGGTCCATGGAGTTTCCTCGCGACCTATCCGCCGGTGCTGGCCCTGATCGTGCTGGTGGTCGGGCTCGGCCTGGCCATCATCGGGCGAATGCTGGTGCTGCAATGGGGCGGCAAGCTCACCTCCGGGGTCGACAGCGGCCTGGATACCCGGCTGCTGCGGATTGTCGCCAACGTCGCCGCACTGATCGTGTCCTACATCGCCGCGGTTCTGGCCATCCAGGTCATCGGTTTCGGCGAGAGCGTCGAGCGCATCCTGATCAACGTGTTGCTCAGTCTGCTGATCCTCCGCCTGATCCAATCGGCCATGCGCGCCAGCCACATCGGGCTGGAAATTCTCTCGCGCATCCGCGACCGATTCGAGATCGTCGAGGAGCGCACCATTCCGCTGTTCGAGCTGGTCCTGACCCTGGTCATCATCGGCGCGGCGGCCTACGCCCTGTTGATGGTCTGGGACATCAACCCGACCGCCTGGCTGGCCTCGGCCGGGGTGGTCGGCATCGCGGTGGGTTTTGCCGCGCGCGACACCCTGGCCAACCTGTTCGCCGGATTCTTCATCATCGCCGATGCGCCCTACAAGCTGGGCGACTACATCGTCCTCGACGGCGGTGAGCGCGGTGAGGTGACCAGGGTTGGCCTGCGCTCGACCCGGCTGCTGACTCGCGACGACGTCGAAATCACCGTGCCCAACTCCGAGATGGCCACCTCCAAGGTCTACAACGAGTCGGGCGGGCGCTGGGTCAAGTTCCGTATCCGCATCAAGGTCGGGGTGGCCTACGGATCGGATGTCGACCAGGTGGTCGAGCTGCTGGAGCGGATCGCGGCGGCGCACGACACGGTGTGCCAGGACCCCAGCCCGCGCGTACGCATGCGCGGCTTCGGCGATTCCAGCCTCGACTTCGAGCTGCTGTGCTGGGTCAACCATCCGGTTGAACGGGGTATCGTGACCCACCAGCTGTACATGAAAATCTACAAGGCCCTCAACGAGGCGGGCATCGAGATCCCGTTTCCGCAGCGGGATGTGTGGGTTCGGGACACCGGCCTGCCGGATGCTAATGGCGCACGGAACCGCTCTGAAGCCGAATGAATCCGGATGACG
>PWJA01000150.1 GCA_003560975.1 Gammaproteobacteria bacterium | reverse complement strand
CGCTCGACGTAGGATTCCACCGGCTTGCGAACCCGATCCTTTTCATCGTTGGCCCACTTTCTTGGCGGCAGGCTGGGGGCCGGAGGCGGTTCATCGGTGTACGGGATCTGCTGCAGGATGTTGGCGATGCAGTTGAGCCGGGCGTGACGCTTGATGTCGGCGTCAACGAAGCGCCAGGGCGCGATCTCGGTATCGGTGTGCTCGACCATCTCGTCCTTGGCCTGCGAGTACTCAGCCCAGCGCGAGCGCGACTTGATGTCCATGGGTGACAGTTTCCAGCGCTTGACCGGATCCTCGACCCGAGCCTTGAGACGCCGCTCCTGCTCCCGCTCGCTGACCGAAAACCAGTATTTCAGCAGCTGGATGCCTTCGCGAACCAGCATGTGTTCGAACTCCGGGCAGGTCTGCAGGAAGCACTGCACCTGCTCTTCCGTGGCAAAACCCATCACCTTCTCGACTCCGGCCCGGTTGTACCAGGAGCGGTCGAACAGCACGATCTCGCCGGCGGCCGGCAGGTGTTCGACGTAGCGCTGGAAGTACCACTGGGTTTTTTCCCGGTCCGACGGCACGCCCAGGGCCACGGTGCGGACGATGCGCGGATTGGTCATGTCGGTGATGCGCTTGATGACGCCACCCTTGCCGGCCGCATCGCGGCCTTCGAACACGATCACCACGCGCCGGCCCGTCTCGACCACGCTGTGCTGCAGTTTGACCAGCTCAAGCTGCAATCTCCGCAGCTCCCGGTTGTAGACGCGCTTCTTCAGCTGGCCCTTGCGACTGTAGTGCTTCGGCTCGAAGCGTCGGTTTTCAGACAGTTCCTGCATGGTCGATCCTTGTTGAAGGGACGCTCTCCCGATTCCGGCACCCGGTGGGCAAACCTCTCGGTCGTTCAGTCCGGTGACCGGCTCGCTTCAGCCAGCCCGTCGAGCACGTCGCCGAGCGCCCGCAGCCGCGCGGCGGTAACGCCCGTTCGGGCGCGAGCGAGATCCGACAGGGTACCAGCCTGGTCAGCGAGGGCGGCAACCAGAACTGGATCGACTTCCCCATCGACCGCTTCGGCCCGGTCGAGCAGATCGTGGATCCGGACCTGCTGCGCGTCATCCAGGTGCGACCCCCTCGCCAGCTGGTCCAGGTATGCCCGAGCCACAACCGGCTCGGCCGGCCAGCGGATCTGGAACTGCTGCTGCGGATTGAAAGCGACCCCGTTTTCAAGCCGGCTGGCCGCCGCGATCTCATTGACGCTCAGAACGTCGCTGGGAATCAGGGCAAGCACGTCCAGCCCGCGCACGATCTCGGTACCGAAAACGCGGTCTCGATACCAGTAGGCCGACCAGAAGCCGCCCGTCACCAGCGCCTGTTCATCGATCGGCCCACGATCGAAAAAAGCAATCTCGAACGGGTTGGCGGTATCGGTGAAGTCGAACACGGAAATGCCGCCCTGGTACCAGGCCTGGACCAGGATGTCCCGACCTGGGACGGGAATCAGCGAGCCGTTGTGGGCCACGCAGTTTTCCTGCTCGGTCTGCGGCGCGGGCATCTTGTAGTAGCTGCGAAAGACCAGGCGGTGGTCGACGATCTCGTAGATCGCGTTGGCGCCCCAGTTGAGCGGATCGGAGGCGCGGCAGCGCGGCCGTGTACCCCCGCCCCACTCGTCGGTGAAGATCACCTTGCTGCCGTCGTTGTTGAACGTTGCCGAATGCCAGTAGGCGAAGCCGGGATCGACCACGGCGTCGATCCGTGCCGGGTTGATCGGGTCTGAGATGTCGAAGAGGATGCCGTTGCCCGAGCAGGCGCCGGCGGCCAGGTTCAGCTCGGGGAAGACGGTGATGTCGTGGCAATGGTTGGTCTCGGCCGAGGTCTGGGTGCCGGGGCCGTGGTCACCGCGCTCCCACAGGCCGGCCAGGATGCCGGTCTCGGGGTCGGCGAACACCGCCGGGCTGTGGATGATGCGCGCATCCTGCGGGCGGTCGACCGGAATCTCGATCACGTCGATCCGAAACAGGGCCGTGCCCGCGTCACGCCAGGGCGACTCGTCGATGCATCCGGGCAGTTCGTCTTCCTCGCGGACCGGCGCAATGCCGGAGTTGTAGACGATCAGGCGCCCGTCTTCATCCGGACCGGCGGCCACGGTATGGGTGTGCGAGCCACGGCAGGTCTGGACCTGGCCGACCTGGGTCGGTCTGGAACGGTCGCTGATGTCGAAAATGCGCAGGCCACGGAAGCGCTCTTCGCTGACCGGATCGGCCACGCCCTTCAGGCCGCAGTCGACCCGGCCACGATTCTGCTCCACAGAAAGGATCAGCAGATCGTCGACGACCGAAACATCGCCCTGCCCGCCGGGACAGACCACGGCCGAGAACAATTGCGGATCGTCCGGATCCGCAATGTCGTAGAGCTTGAAGCCGTGGTAGTTGCCGACCACCATCAGGTCGCCGGCAAAGGCCAGGTCGGTGTTGGCGAAATCGAGCAGGGCCGGACGGGAGCGCTCGGAGGCCCCGTTCTCGGCCGCGTCCTCGCCGGCCAGCGCCTGCAGTCGGTCGGCCGGCAGAGCGGCCGGGTTGTCCGGGTCGAAAAACCCGTCCGGCTTGGGCAGCGAAGCCATCAGCTCCAGGTTCCAGATCGCCTGGCCGGCATCGCGGAATCCGGCCGCCAGGCCGACGCGGGGATCGGCGCTGTAGCCGGCCAGCATCACCGTCATGCGATCGATTTCGGCGGCCTGATCGTTCTTGACGTCGGTGGCGAACTCGTACAGGGCCGGATCCTGGGCCGAACCGCGCTGCCCCAGGAGATCGTCGACCATCACCAGCGCCCCGCGATGGTGCTCGATCATCAGCTCCAGGTAGAGGCGATCGAAACGCTCGCCGACGGCGGCTCCCAGCTCGGCCATCTGCTCCGGCGTGGCCATCCCTTCCATCCCGTGTTCACCATGATGATGGTGGCCGTGATGATCGTGATGCCCCGGCTCGGCCGGCATCACGTGCGGCAGCCAGTCGCGTTCCGGGACTGGCTCGCCGCGATCGCGCAGCCACTGCTCCATGAACTCGATCTCATCGCGCTGGGTGGTGTCGATCCGCCGGGCCAGTTCGAGCAGCTCGTGGCTCTGACTGCGCTCGGGCGCCAGCTCCGACATGTCCAGGGCCTGCTGGTGGTGCGGGATCATGTCGGCCATGAAGCGCACGTCGGCCGCCGAATGGCGCAAACCGGCCAGTGCGATCGCCTGCTCGGCACTGATCTGGTGGCTGGGCTGGCCCGGCGCGCCGGGCTGGATGATGGGCGGCTGGGCCGACGCCACGGCAACCGTCAGGGCCAGGACAACGAATACAAAGGGGCCAGGCGGCCGCAGGATTTTCCGCATGAATCAAGTTCCCGTAATCATGGATTCCGCCGCCGCGGACCCCGTTCCGCGTGCGAACCGATTTCAGGAATGTAGCAGATCGGAGCGAAGAGAAGAGGCGGGCTGGCCCTGGAGGCCGGAACACCCGGCGTTTCGATCAGGAAGAGTTGGTTCGGATGTCCCGGCAGCGCGCGAGCGCCAGCCTTTCGTTTGCGGTCCATTGCAGGCCGAAGAAGGCTCCGTACTCTTGTACTCGAGCATTTCGGGCTTGCCTATTCGTCGCTGAAGCGATCGCCAAAGATCTGATCGACAAGGCGTATGGCCAAGCCGGCGGTGGCACCGCGCTGCTCGCTCACCACGACGATGCGTTCACCGCCGGGCAGGTCGGGCGGCAGGGCGGCTTCGAGAAGGTAGCTGCCCGGGCTGACGTCGAGGAACTGGTAGTGGCCGTGGCTATCCGTTATCACGCTGCCGACACCTTCCAGCGTGACCTCGATACCGGCCAGCGGGGTGTCCCAGGGTCGGCGGATGCCATCGCCATCCTGGTCCAGCCACAGGCTGCCGCGCACGGTCCGTTCGCTGACCTGCGGCAGGGCGACGGCGCTGGCCGCGCCGGCTTCGACCAGCAGCGAAACCGGCTGCACGCCCGTCCAGATGGCACTGATCTGACGCTCGCCCGGGTCCGGATTGAAGAATGCGAAACGGCCGCTGATCAGGTCGGTTTCTTCCCCCTCATCCAGGCTGACGACCATCTCGCTGATCAGCAAGGGCTCGTCCGGGCTGCGGCGGCCGTCACCGTCGTGGTCGGCGTAAATCACCCCCGTCAATCGGCCGCTCGGGCGCAGCGGCACGGCCAGGGAAGCGCCGTTGTTGATCTGCACACTCTGCGGCTGTGGCTGGGCGTAGCCCGGCGGTGCCGTGACCGTGACGGTATACGCGCCGTCGGGCAGATCATGAAGATAGAGCCGACCGCTGGCCCCGGTGCTCTCGCTGACCGTCACCGGGCCACTGATCTGCACGACGACACCGCCCAGGCCGT
>PWJA01000249.1 GCA_003560975.1 Gammaproteobacteria bacterium | reverse complement strand
TCAGTTAAATTGGTTTTAGGACACAAAAATCCGACGTGTATCGCCTTGCCATTGGGTAAGTCCCCAGTCAACCACCTGCCTGTTGCAGACAGGTGGTTCAGTAAATACATACGCCATTGGTTATGTGGCATGGGTATTTGAAAAATCCGGGCAATTCAATAAAGAACGATTTTGTCTTCTCGTGGGGACGGGATGGACAGGATGGACGCCCCGGACCGGTCGTTCCCCATTCAGCCCAGCCGCCGGCGCACTTCTTCGGCCATCACATCGCGCGGCGCCGCTCTGCCTGTCCAGCAACGATCCCGACAACGAACGGATCGAGCTTTTGATCGATGTTGTGGTGATGGATCGAAGCACCTTGCCTGATCCGATCTTCCAGGATCGGTTTCGCTGACTCGCTGGCTGGATCGCCGCTGGGCTTCAGGCTCTCGAGTGTCGATCCGCACGACGCAGCCGGGTTTTCGACGACTGCTACCGCAGCTTGATCCCGCCCCCCGGCATCCCGCCGCTGTTGCCGCCGCCCTTGAGGTCGCCCAGGCCACCGCTGCCGGCGCCGCCCTGGCCGGGCACCATGATCGACGAGGCCTGCTCGCGCTGCAGGCGCTTGATTTCCTCGACCGCCTCCTCGATGGCTTTTTCAGCCGCGCTGCCGAAGCCGTCGATGGCGTCGGACAGGGTCGGCCCGGGGAGCTCGAAGCTCAGCGGTAACGGCCCGGCCTGGGTCATGACCTGGGTCTGACCGACAAAGCTGACTTCGCGGGCCGGATCGGTCTCACCCTCGGGCGTGACCGGGGTCAGGACGCGAATCGAGCCGACTCGACCGTCCGTGTAGCTGTCTTCCCGCACCAGGGAGTTGCGGTTCATGCGAAACTGTTCTGCGCTGGGCTGGTTCATGATTGGATCCTCGCGACCGGTTTTTCGAATTCAGCCCGAAACATTAGGGCTCCGGCCGGCCGATTCAACGTGCCCGGTTCGAACGCGCGTCGGTGGCCGTGGTCCCAGAAAGACGACGTTGTATTCTTGACACGCCACTCAGTGTCTCTCCGGTCTAATGGGGCAATGAAAAAAGGTTTGCTACAGTCTGGTTCGCCGTTTTCGCGCCTGCAGCTGGCCAGCGCCTTGCTGGTGCTGCTTGCCGCGCTCATGCTGGCCGTGGCGCAGCCGCGCGCCGGGGATCGCAGCGTGTTCGTCCTCGACATCTACGGCCCGATCGGTCCGGCGATCAAGGACTACATGGTCCGCGGCATCGAGCAGGCCGAGGAGGAAGGCGCGCAGATGGTGGTCCTGCGCATGGACACGCCCGGCGGCCTGGACGCCTCCATGCGCGACATGATCCGCAAGATCCTCAACGCGGAGGTTCCGGTGGCAACCTGGGTCGGCCCGCCGGGCGCGCGCGCGGCCAGTGCCGGCACCTACATCCTCTATGCCTCGCACGTGGCCGCCATGGCGCCTTCGACCAACCTCGGCGCGGCCACGCCGGTTCAGGTCGGCGGGGGCGGTGGGGGCGACGACGGTGAAGACCGCGCGCAGCGGCCGCGCACGCCGGTCGAGCGCGCCCGCGATGCCCTGCGCGATGGATCCGGGGATGCCGAAACCGACGAAGAGGCAGATGGGGAATCGGCGCCGGACGAGCCGGCAGAAGCCGAGCCCGAATCCGCGCCGACCGGCACAGCCACCGAGCGCAAGGTGATCGAAGACGCCGTGGCCTACATCCGCGGCCTGGCCGAGCGTCACGGGCGCAACGCCGACTGGGCCGAGCGCGCCGTGCGCGAAGCGGTCAGCCTGACCGCGACCGATGCCCTGGAAAAGAACGTCATCGACCTGGTCGCGGAAAATCTCGAGGAGCTGCTGGCCCAGGCCCACGGTCGCGAGGTCAAGGTCGGGGACGCCATGGTGACCCTGGACGTCGAGGGCGCGCGCATCCAGATGCTCGAGCAGGACTGGCGCAGTCGCTTCCTGGGCGTGATCACCAACCCCACCCTGGCCTACATGCTGCTGCTGGTCGGCATCTACGGGCTGATTCTGGAGGGCTACAATCCCGGCGCCCTGGTGCCCGGCGTCATCGGCGGCATCAGCCTGCTGCTGGCGCTGTATGCTTTCCAGATCCTGCCGGTGAACTACGCCGGCCTGGCCCTGATGGTTCTGGGCTTTGCCCTGATTGCGGTGGAGTTGTTCGTGCCCTCATTCGGAATACTCGGAATCGGCGGTGTCATCGCGGTGGTGTTCGGCTCCATCATTCTGCTCGATACCGACGTGCCGGGATTCGCCATCAACACCGGCCTGATCGCGGCCATGGGGCTGTTCTCGGCGCTGGTGTTTTTCGCCATCATTTACCTGGTCACCCGGTCGCATCGCAAGCCGCGGGTGAGCGGCACAGAGGCGCTGGTTGGCCATGACGCCGAGTCCATCTCGGATTTCGCCAACGGCCGCGGCCGGGTCCACATCGAAGGCGAGGACTGGAGTGCCGAGGGCGATGAGTCGATCCGCCGCGGTGAGCGCGTTACCATCGAGGCGGTGGACGGACTGGTCCTGAAGGTTCGTCCGGCCGCCCCCAAAAGCTAGGCCAAGGAGTTATCCATGAACATTGATTTCCTCTATTTTCTGACCACGATCGTGGTGATCCTCGTACTGTTGATCGCCAACACGATCAAGATCCTGCGCGAGTACGAACGCGGCGTGATCTTCACGCTGGGCCGGTTCTACAAGGTCAAGGGGCCGGGCATCATCATCGTGATCCCGTTCATCCAGCAGATGGTGCGGGTGGATCTGCGCACCATCGTGCTCGACGTGCCGACCCAGGACGTGATCTCGCGCGACAACGTCTCGGTCAAGGTCAATGCGGTGATCTACTACAAGGTGGTCGATCCGCAAAAAGCCATCATCAACGTCGAGCGCTTCATGGACGCGACCAGCCAGCTGGCCCAGACCACCCTCAGATCAGTGCTCGGCAAGCACGAACTCGACGAAATGCTGTCCGAACGCGACAAGCTCAACGAAGACATCCAGGTCATCCTCGACCGCCAGACCGACGGCTGGGGGGTCAAGGTCAGCAACGTCGAGATCAAGCACGTCGACCTCGATGAGTCCATGATCCGCGCCATCGCCCGCCAGGCCGAGGCCGAGCGGACCCGGCGCTCCAAGGTCATCCTGGCCGACGGGGAACAGCAGGCGGCCAAGAAGCTGGTCGAAGCAGCCGTGGAACTGGCCGAGGCGCCGGGGGCGATGCAGCTGCGCTACCTGCAGACCTTGAGCGAGATCGGCGGCGAGCAGAACTCGACCATCGTCTTCCCGCTTCCGCTGGACGTCATCACGCCGTTCATGAAAGCGACCGGCAAGGACTAGTCGCCCGCTAGTCGTCCCACTCCGGCGCCAGCCCTTCGGGCTGGCAAAGCCGCAGGTTCTTGTCCAGGGCGGCGATGCGTTCCTGATCGTCCAGGCTCAGGCTGAAGTTGAAGATCTCGATGTTCGCCCGCGCGTGATGCGGGTTGGACGTGGCCGGGATCGCGGCGACGCGGTCCTGTTCGACCAGCCAGCGCAGCGCGACCTGGGGCGCGGTCTTGCCGTACTGGGCGCCGATCTCCCAGAGCACGGGGTCGTTCACGGCGCGCGCCTTGGCCAGCGGCATGTAGGCGGTGAGGATGAGGTTGTTGCGTGCCAGAACCCGCCGAAGCCGCTCCTGGCCCAGGTAGACGTGGTACTCGACCTGGCTCGCCGCCAGCACGTCCGGCCCGCAGTAGGCGACCGCCCGCTCGGTTTGTTCGATGTTGAAATTGCTGATCCCGATGTGCCGCGCCAGGCCGTCGGAGCGGGCCCGCATCAGCGCTTCCAGGGTCGGGTTCATGCCATTGCCGGAAAAGGCCGGCCAGTGCAGCAGCAGCAGGTCCACGTAGTCGGTACGCAGCCGCTCCAGGCTTTTTTCCACCGAGGTCAGCAGCTCGTCCGGGCGATAGTGGTCGGGCCACACCTTGGTGGTGACGAACGCTTCCTTGCGAGCCAGATTCGAGTCTTCCAGGACCTGGCCGATGGCCTGTTCGTTGCGATAGATCTGGGCGGTATCGATATGGCGGTAGCCGGCTTCCAGAGCCACCGGCAAGATGGCTTCGACGGTATCCGGCGACAACTCCCAGGTGCCCAGCCCAAGGGCCGGCATGTTCAAGCCGTTGGAGGCAATGCCCGGTACATCCGGGGTCATGGTGGAGGCTCCCTGTATACTGCGACAAACCAGCAAAGCGCAAGTGTAAGCAAAAATGGCGACTCTGGATACAGGCGCGGATCGGCTGCTGCAGCGCTGGGTGGAGGCGGTCAATCACCGCGACGTGACCGCAGTCGTTGCCCTGTACCACCCCGAGGCCCAGTTCTGGGGCACGCTGGCGGGT
>PWJA01000036.1 GCA_003560975.1 Gammaproteobacteria bacterium | reverse complement strand
TCGAACAAGCCGCTGACCGCGATGGCGCTGGTTTCGTCCACGCCCAGGCCCAGCCTGGTTTCGGTGTCGCTCATCAGCTGCAGGAGCCGGAACTGGCGCCAGCGCTCGGAAAAATGGGTGTCGACGATGCCCGGCGGGAAGCTGCCCAGCCCGCCCCGGTGGAAGGTCAGGTCGTCGACCTGCAGCCCGTCCGGACAGCGATCGGATCGATCGCAGCCCGGCGCCGGCGGGGGATGCTCCCTGGCGCCTCGGAGCAGGGCCCGAGCGCTGCTGCCGTTGCTGACCATGATGTTCCCGGACTGCACGGCGGCACCGGCGCTGGTGCCGCCCAGCACCATTTCTCCGGCGCCGAGACGTTCCATGACGCGCCGCCATTCCGGCGTTGCCCGGCCCTGGCCGTCGCGGAAGGCATGCAGCGTCAGCCACTGGTCGCCGCCGTTGAGGAACAAAGCGTCGATGTCTTCGACCAGCTGCAGCGACGCGGCCGGCTTGGCGCACAGGGCGGATTGCTGCGCGTAGGCGGTCGGGTGGACGCGCGCCCGGTCCCAGCTGCCCAGCAAGTCGGCCTGGAATTCGCTCAGCCGCGCACAGCTTCCGGCGGCACGGGCGGCGGTCACGGCCCGATCCAGCGGCAGCCAGACCGCGTCGGCGCCGGCCTGTTCGAACACCTGGGCATAGAAATCAACGGCGTCGTAGGGATCGCGCGACGAGGCGGTGGAAAATGCGATCCGGGGTCGCTCGTTTCCGCTTGCCTTTGCCGCCATCGCGACGAAGTGTTCAAAGACCTCGACGGCGGCCTCGCTGCGGCTGTGATGGAGCAGGACCTGCTCGCCGTTTTTGATCGGTTCCTGCAAATGATCCAGCAGCCGCCACCAGTCGCGATCGTCGGTACGCTGGAATAGCTCTTCCCCGGAGAGCCTTCGAGACGCCTCCGGAACGCCCGGATCCGCAGTCGATCGGTGCGAGCGAATGATGGAGGTCAGCTCGGCTCGGCTGTAGGGTCCGGCGCCGGCGGATGCCAGCAGCTCTTCCAGTACCGCTCGCCAGGCGTGGGCGGGGTCGCCGTCGGGGAGGCTGGCTTGCCAGGCCTTGATCGCGGCGACATCGAGCCGAAAGCGATGGCCGGGCAGGGCGTCGTCGGAGAAGGCGCTATCGCCCGTGCACTGATCGGTGGCCATGGACGAACACAGCGGCAGGGCGCCGCCGGCCAGAAGGATCTGGCCCAGCGCCGGGCCGGCGGACAGCGCGGCCACCAGGATCATCAGCATCCATCGGGTCATGGCCATATCAGCGATCGCCTGGGTCAGAACGCAACCGAAACATGGCGCAGGAGGCTGGTGACGGTTGCGTAATCCACTTCGCCCGACTCCAGGCGCCGCAGATCTTCTGCGCTGGAGCAGACGATCTCGCCGAGCGCCTCGAAGCCGCCGATGATGCCGGCCAGCCCCTCGCCGCGAAAGCGGCGCTGATGGCGGGGAATGAAATACAGATCGAGACGATCTGCCGAGGCGCTCGTGCTGGCGATGATGTTGGCGGTGGCGTCGGCTTCGGAGCCGCTTTCCGCCTGCCATTGAGCCATCCAGGCCTGCGCCTCGGGCAAGACCTGTTGGTGGGGCCCGCCCCAGTGCATGAAGCTCAGCGGATAATCCCACAGCACCCGGTCCGACTGCGGACAGCGTCGAGCGGCTGCTTCCAGGGGCATGATTTCGTAGCCCGGAGCCCGGGGGACCACGTGGAAATGGAGATGATGGGGAATCGAGGCACCGGCGCCGACGCCGTTGTAGAAGGTCAGCCAGCCCGGCAGCAGGGCTGAAAAGGTGCTCAGATCCGCGGTCAGCTCGTGCAGGCTCAAGCCGCCCGGGGCCTGCCAGTGTTGTGGCCAGTGCTCGCGGCTGGCGATCACGGCATGACCGGGCAGGATGGGAAAGGGGTTCATCCAGGCGGTATAGCGCCCCTGGGCCGGGCGCAGGCGATAGCCGATTTCCGCGCCCTGCTGCTGCCACCAGATATTCTCCGCGCATAGAAAGCAGCCGCCGTTGATCGAGAGGTCGGAGTCGGCCGCCTGGATCGGGCCCGCGCCGCGAAAACGCCGCCCGCGGGCGGGATTGAACTGGGCGCTGAACCCCCGCTCCGGATCGGTCGGGCAGGGCAGGAGAAAGCGCCGGAGGCTGCTCAGATCATCCTGGATGAAGCCACTCTGAACCTGGTGCTCGTGCAGGCTCCAGAGCGCGCCACCGAGGCCGTTTCTTGCATGAACGGCATCGAGCTGCGCATCGAGGGCTTCCCAGAGGTCGAGATAGGCGCGACTGTTGAGTTGGTCCATGCAGGATCGGGCTGGCGTTGCTGCGACGCGCTTGAATAAGCGCCCAAGTATAATCCCCTCCAACTTCACATCCGTTGGCATTCCCAATGAGAGGCGACAGCATTGTCGTGGAACCGCATCACGAGCGGGCCGCTGCCGGCATCCACGAACTCATCCTGAACCGGCCCCGAAATCCCAATGGCCGCATGGTGATCACCGTCGCCGGCGAGTCCGGCGCGGGCAAGTCGGAGATCGGTGAAGCGCTGGCGCGCTGCTTCGACGCCGAAGGCCACCCTTCCCTGGTCCTGCAGCAGGACGATTATTTCGTGCATCCGCCGAGGAGCAACGACCGCGCACGACGCGCGAGCATCGACTGGGTCGGCCCCGGGGAAGTGCGGCTCGATCTCATGGAAGAGCATCTGGCCCTGTTTCGGGCGGGGTCGCGCCTGACCAAGCCCATGGTGCGCTACCTGGAAGACCGGATTGACGACGTCGAGGTCGACCTGGCGCCGTTCCGGATCGCCGTTGTCGAGGGGACCTACGTCAGCCTGCTCAAGCACGTGGATGTGCGCGTCTTCATTACCCGCGATTATCACGCCACGCGCGCCCACCGGGAAAAACGGCGCCGCCACGAGAGCGAACTCGACCCCTTCATCGATCAGGTCCTGGCCATCGAGCACAGCGTCATTTCCGGACACCGGGAACTGGCCGATATCGTGGTTCACGACGACTACAGCGTCAGTTATGCCCGCCCGGTTTGCGATCTGCTGCATGCGGTCGAGGAGAAACGCTCATGAAGATTGCCTTTCTCAATCCGCAGGGAAATTTCGATCGCGACGATTCCTACCTGACCGAACATCCGGATTTCGGCGGGCAGCTGGTCTACGTCAAGGAAGTCGCCCTGGCCTTGGGGCGCATGGGGGTCGATGTGGATGTGCTCACTCGCCGAATCCGTGATCCGGACTGGCAGGGTTTCGAAGACGAGATCGATGATTTCGGCGAATTGGCCGAGCGGGTCCGGATCGTGCGTCTGGCCTGCGGCGGAGAGCGTTTCCTGGCCAAGGAGCGATTGTGGCCGCACCTGGCGGAGATGGCGGATGCCATCACGGACTTCTACGGCGATCAGCCGCCGGATTTCCTGACCGCCCACTATGCCGACGGTGGCTACCTTGCGGCGCGCCTGCAGGCCCGGATGGGCCTGGGTTTCACCTTTACCGGACACTCGCTCGGCGCGCAGAAACTCGACAAGCTCGTTGCGGGCGGACAGGCGTTCGAGCCGCTGGAGCAGCGCTATCGATTTGCCCAGCGCATTGCCGCCGAGCGCCTGGCCATGGCCCGGGCGAGCCGGGTGATTACCTCGACCAACGAGGAGCGCCACGGTCAGTACGCTCATCCCTTGTATCGCGGAGCCGTGGATCCGGCAGACGATGCGCGCTTCCAGGTCATTCCGCCGGGGATCAACACCGCCATCTTCCACACCGACGACCGAACGGACGATCCGGCACTGCAGGCACGGCTGCGCGGCATGGTCCGGGATCCCGGGAGAGCGCACGTGGTTGTCGCAAGTCGTCTGGATCCGAAAAAGAACGTGGCCGGAGTCGTGGAGGCGTTCTGCCGCAGCCCGGAACTGGCTGGCGCGGCCCATCTGGCCTTGTTCGTGCGCGGGGTCGATGATCCCTGGCAGGGCATCGAGACGCTGCGTGACGACGAGCAGGCAGTACTCAAGCCGATGCTGTCGCGCATCCAGAGCGCCGGGTTGAAAGACCGGGTCAGCTTCATCAACGCCCGCTCCCAGCGCGAGCTGGCCGCGGCCTATCGGCTGTTTGCCGGCAGCGGTTCGGTGTTCGCCCTGCCGTCGCTGTTCGAGCCGTTCGGTCTGGCGCCGATCGAAGCCGCGGCCTGCGGTCTGGCGGTGGTCGCTACCCGCAACGGCGGGCCGTCAGAAATTTTTGCCGACGGCGCCGGCGTGCTGATGGATCCCGAGGATCCGGCGGACATGGCGCGCGCGTTCGGGGAGGGACTGGAGCGTCAGGCGGAACTGGCCGCCCGTGGTGTTCGGCGGGTTTTGTCCACCTATACCTGGGACAAGACCGCCGCCGCCTACC
>PWJA01000123.1 GCA_003560975.1 Gammaproteobacteria bacterium | reverse complement strand
CGGCGGCATGGTGGTGGCGATGTATCTGCCGATCTTCCAGATGGCGGCGGTGATGTGATGGGGGGATAGGGGTCAGGATTACGGGTTACGGGTTACGGGTTACGGGGTCCGGTTGCGGGGTTCCGGGAATCGGCATCGGGGAGAAACCGTAGGTCGGGGTTACACCCCCGACGGGCAGAGTCGAAATCTGCCCCATACTCCCGACGGGCACGGGGCAGAGTCAAAATCTGCCCCATACCCCCGACGGGCACCGGGCAGAGTCAAAATCTGCCCCATCAAAAATCATTCCAAAAACAACCATCTGACAGGATCACATGTTCGAATCTCTCCAGGCTTTGCCCCTTGCCGTCGTGCTCGTCTTTGTCTTCGTCATCGGGCTGCTGGTGGGCAGTTTTTTGAACGTGGTGATTTTGCGCATGCCGCTGAAGCTGATGCAGGACTGGCGTCAGCAGTGCCGGGAGTTGCTGGAGCTGAAGGACTCGGTGACGGAAGTCGAGGCGGCGCCGGGGCTGATCAAGCCGCGTTCGCGCTGCCCGCAATGCGGCACGACGATTGCCTGGTACGACAACATCCCGGTGCTTTCGTGGCTGATTCTGCGCGCGCGCTGCCGGGTGTGCGGGGCGCGCATTGGCCTGCGCTACCCGCTGGTGGAGCTGACCACGGGGCTGTTGTCGGTGTGGGTGATCGCCCATTTCGGGCCGGGGCCGGAGGGCCTGAGCGCGCTGCTGTTGACCTGGGCGCTGATCGCGGCCACCGGCATCGACTTCGACCACCAGCTGCTGCCGGACCAGATCACCCTGCCCCTGCTCTGGGCCGGGCTGATCATCAACCTGAATTGGGGCCTGTTCGCCAGCCTGGAAGACGCGGTGATCGGCGCGGTGGCCGGCTACCTGCTGCTGTGGGGGGTGTTTCACCTGTTCCGCCTGCTGACCGGCAAGGAGGGCATGGGCTACGGCGATTTCAAGCTGCTCGCCGCGCTCGGCGCCTGGCTGGGCTGGCAGCTGCTGCTGGTGATCATCCTGCTGGCCTCGGCGGTGGGCGCGGTGGTCGGCATCGTGTTGATGATCGTCGCCCGCCGCGGCAAGGACATCCCCATCGCCTTCGGCCCCTACCTGGCCGCCGCCGGCTTCATCGCCCTGATGTACGGCGATGCCCTGCTGGCTTTCTGGCTGTACCCGTAAATCGCGCCCGGGCCGGGGCTGGGATTGCATATACTTTTGACATATCCCCGCCCATCGAGTACGCTCACATAAGTCTTTTTCATATGTGGCCAGGAGCGTCCAGCCCGCATGGAACGCGTCAAGATTTTCAAGAACAACACCAGCCAGGCGGTTCGTTTGCCCAGGGCGGTTGCTTACCCGGATACGGTTCGCCAGGTGGACATCATCGTTCAGGGGCGAACCCGGGTCATCACGCCGGCCGGAGAATCCTGGGACAGCTGGTTCGAGAGCGAGGGGGTCAGCGATGACTTCATGGAAAGCCGCGACCAGCCGGAGCACCAAACGCGCGAGGAGCTTTGATGCTCAAGTATCTGCTCGATACCAACATCGCGATCTACACGATCAAGAACCGCCCTGCCGGGGTGCGGGAGACCTTCAAGGCCCACGATGGACAGATGGGCATCTCTTCGGTCACGCTGATGGAATTGATCTACGGCGCTGAGGCGTCCCAGGCAGTTGAGCGCAACCTGGCGGCCATCGAGGGCTTTGCCGCGCGACTGGAGGTCTTGCCCTTCGATGCTGCCGCCGCGGCTCATACCGGGCAGCTCAGAGCAGAGCTCAGGAAAATCGGCCGACCCATCGGTCCGTATGATGAAATGATCGCCGGACACGCCCGATCGCTGGGCCTGATCGTCGTGACCAACAACGTCCGGCAATTCCAGATGGTTTCGGGCCTGAGGCTCGAGAACTGGCTCTGATTGGGGCACCATCGTCCGCCGGCACCAACACCCTGCCACGGGGTTACACCCCCGACGGTCTCTGGCGGGATCAATTGGCAGGGCGTTGGTAGATGGGCTTGCCAACCCGCCGAATATGTTCGAGCAGTTCGGGCTTGTCGATCAAAGACAGCGCGGAAAGGTCCAGGGGATAGGGCAACAAGAGGTCATCCAGGGCGGTTTCGATGCGGTTGAGCTCGTCGGGCCCCAATTGGCCATCCAGCGTCAAGTCGATATCGGAGCCTGGTCGGTGGGTGCCTTTGGCCCTGGATCCGTAAACAATCGCCCGCCGCACAGATGGAAAACCCGCCAGCACTTCCTGGATGCGCCCGATCTCCCGCGCCGTCAGGCCAAACGACGGATCAGCGCTCATGGGCCGCGGCGAGCTGCTGCATTCGGTCGGCGAAGCCAGCAAGCTCCGACACGTATCTCGACTGAATTCCCTCGAGCAAAGCCAACATGGTCGATTCGTTGTAGGTGTGCGCGGTGCGATTGCGGTCCTGCAACATGGCCATCCAGACCTCTCCGTCGCTGATCAAACCCTGGCGAAAAGCCTCGCGGGTGGCATCCCGGGCGCCGGCCAGACCTGTAATCCCCTGCCACTCCAGGTAATCCTTCATGAGTTTCCAGGCCAGTTCCCAGGAAAACTCGAAGGCCTGAATCACGCCCTGCTTTTCCAGCCGGCTGAGTTCGCGCCGGTCCATCAATTCAGCCGCCTCCTGCAGGTGCGACAGGGCCCGCCGATAGTTGTCCAGTCGCTGAATCCAGCGGATATCCGATGTGCTCATGGCTTCATGATAAGAGATCGGACATCGCCCATGGAAGGCCGACCTGCAGCCCGAATTGACCCTGCCCCGGAAACCCGCTACGGTCGATCGAGACATCCGAGGGAGCTTTTCGCCATGCGGCACAGGTACCGGAATTTCTCAGCCAGGCCCGGCGACTCGGAAACGGACCGATTCCTGAGGTGATCACGGGGTCCGTCCGCTGGCTGCTCGTGGCGCTGACCGTTCTGGTCGGCGCCTGCACGGCGACGGAGGATCCGCCCGACCGGCTCGGTGAATGGCTGGTCGATGTCGGGTCGGTCGATTGCAGCCCGCTTCCCGTGGTCAGTTTTTCGGCCAACCGGGACTGGATGCTGTTCTGGATCGAGCATTTTCAGCCCGACGCCGGCATGCGCTTTCCGCTGGTCGCGCCCGCCCTGCTCGAGATGGAATCCCGGCAGCTGGTGTTGCCGGCCGGTCCGATCGAGCGCGTTGAGGGTCCGTCGTTTTCTCCGTCCAGCGTGTGCTGGGACGACGCTGGACAGGGCGTATTCGTCCGGGCCGGCAGCCAGCAACGGGATGCCGAGCATCCCTGGTATCGGGCCGACATCGGGCCCGACGCGGAGCTGGTTCGCGTCGCCGCGCCACCGCAGTCGTGCCGCCAACCGGCCCAGGTGGAATGGCAGTCGCACCGCGAGGCGGTCATCCCCGCCGAGGTCCATGGCGGGCTGGAAGTCGTTCGCGACGGCTGCTGCGCGGTCGAATTGCAAGCGGCCGACGGTCGCGTGCTGGTTCGCCACGAGGCCCGCAGCGCGCAGTCGGATTACGTGTCCGTTGGAATGTACGCCTGGTCGGAGTCCCGAACCCGGCTGGCCTATACCGTGCACGAGGAAACGAGCTGGCGCTTCGCCCGGCCGACCCGCAGCTTCGTGATCGACCCTCCCGGCCAGCCGCAGCTGCTCGACGGTCGGATGTACGCGTTTGCCTGGCGCGGCGACGAGGAACTGATCGCCTGCGTCAACCGTCCGCGCTCGGAGGGTGGGGGCAACAGTCTGAAGCGGTGGCGGTTTTGACGGGGGCCGTCGGGGGTGCACGTCCTCAATCGGCAAACACGACCCGGTCCTTGCCGTCGCGCTTGGCCTGGTACATGGCGTGGTCGGCGCGGGCCAGCCATTCGGACCAGTTCTCCTGGGCGCGTCCAAGGGCAACGCCGATTGATACCGTGACCGGACCGTCGTCCATGGTCAGCGCTTCTCGAATCTCGCTGTGGAGCTTGTTCAGGGCCACCTCGGCGCCTTCGCGGTCCGTGTTGCCCAGCAGCAGCACGAATTCCTCGCCGCCGAGCCGGTAGAACATGTCTCCGCGCCGGATGACCTGCATCACCCGCTTCGAAAAATCGACCAGCACCCGATCGCCGGCATGGTGTCCGTACAGATCGTTGATCTGCTTGAAGTCGTCCAGGTCCATGACCGCCAGGGCGTGGTCGTATCCGATCTTGCCGGCGCTGGCCAGCGCTTCTTCCAGGTGGCCGGACAGGGCCCGTCGGTTCAGCGCGCCGGTCAGCGGATCGCGCTCGACCATGGCGCTCAGACGGTCGCGGTGGAAGTTGGTGTAGAGCACGAACGACATCGCGAACAGCGCCACCAGCGTGATCGAGGTAAGAAAGCTCATGATCTCCACGGTTCGCTCGAAAACCGGCGCGGTCAGCACCGTCACGAGCACCATCGAGACGTTGACGGTCAGGGCCAGGCGCCAGCCGACGATCAGGAAATTGGCCACCAGGATCGGGAACACCCAGTACGGCGGGTTGCCGACGTAGGCAATCATGTACACGCAGCCCAGGGCCATGAATACGGCAATGGCTCGACGTGCCCCCAGCGTTTCGCCCCGGATCCAGGCATAGGCGAACGCGCCGATCAGAAACAGCACCACCGCGCCGTTGCCGAAGGCGGCCGCCATCTCGCCGTTGGCCAGCCGGTAGAAGAAAAACGGCAGCAGGGCCACACAGGCCAGCAGGGTGAACAAGGCCATCAGCGACAGATACAGATCTGCGCTCAGACGGCGGCGGATGCGGCTGGTTTTTTGCCTGCGCACAGAAGTTCGACGGCTGTCCGCCGCCGCGTTCGAATGCTTCATTGGCCCCTTTTTGTTGAATTGCTGATCAGAGAATGATCAATTTTAGCGCAATTGACCCAACTCAGCCAACGGCCTGCTTGAGCAACCCCGGTTGCGCTTCGCCCACGAACAGGCGGCAGGCTTCGTCGGTCACCGCCGAATGCGGGTAGCCGGTGCGGGCCAGGAACTGCTCGAACGGGGCCTGGTCGGCTTCCGGCACCAGGAACCCGGCCAGCACCCGGCCGTAGGCCGCGCCGTGGTTGCGGTAGTGGAACAGGCTGATCGACCAGCGCCCGGCCAGGACGTCGAGGAACTGTTCGAGCGCGCCGGGACGTTCGGGGAACTGGAATCGGTACAACACCTCGCGCTCGGGGCTGGCGCAGCGCCCGCCAACCATGTGGCGCAGGTGATCCCGGGCCAGCTCGTTGTCGGTCAGGTCGGTGACCGGGAATCCGGCGTACCGCAGGCGCTGGAACAGCTCGTCGCGCCGGCCGCGGCCGCCGCCCATGCGCAGGCCGACGAACACGTGGGCTTCCTCGGGGGAGGAAAAGCGGTAGTTGAACTCGGTGAGTTCGGGACGGTCCAGGGCACGGCAGAAGTTCAGGAAGCTGCCGGGGCGCTCGGGGATGGTGGCGGAGAACAGGATTTCGCGCCCGGCGCCGATCTCGGCGCGCTCGACCACGTGGGCCATGCGCTCGAAGCTGATGTTGGCGCCGGAGTTGATCGCGACCAGGTGTTCACCGACACCCCCGGCCGCGACCCAGCGCTTGATCCCGGCCACGGCCAGGGCCCCGGCCGGCTCGATCACCGAGCGGGTGTCGAGGAACACATCGTGCACGGCCGCGCAGATCTCGTCGATGGACACCGCGATCATCTCGTCGACCAGCGGTGCCGCGATGCGATACGTCCACGCGCCGGCCTTGCGCACAGCCGCGCCGTCGGCGAACAGGTTGACCGGGCCGATGTCGACCGGCTTGCCGGCTTTCAGGGCCGCGGCGAAGCTGGCCGCGCCCTCAGGCTCGACGCCGATGACCCTGGTTTCCGGCGACAGCGCCTTGATCGCCGCGGCCACGCCGGCCAGCAGGCCGCCGCCGCCGACCGGCACGAACACCGCGTCCGGGGTGTGCTTGCACTGGCGCAGGATCTCGGTGGCGACCGTGCCCTGACCGGCGATCACGTCCGGATCGTCGAACGGCGGGATGAACACCGCCCCGGCCTCGTTGCACAGGGCGATGGCCCGGGCCTGGGCGGCGTCGTAGCTGTCGCCGTGGACGACGACCTCGGCACCCAGCCGGCGCACCGCGTCGACCTTGATCGCCGGGGTGGTTCGGGGCATGACCACGGTCGCCTTGACGCCCATGCGCGCGCCGGCCACGGCAATGCCCTGGGCGTGGTTGCCGGCGCTGGCCGCGACCACGCCGCGGGCGCGCTCAGCCGCGCTCAGGCAGGCCATGCGCGCGTACGCGCCGCGGAGCTTGAACGAGTAAACCGGCTGCAGATCCTCGCGCTTGAGCCACACCGAGCGGCCGAGCTGCTCGCTCAGCAGCGGCGCCGCGTCCACCGGCGTCTCGCGCGCAACCTCGTGCACCGGCGCCGAAACAATCCGACGCAGCATGTCCCGTAGGTCGGGGTTACACCCCCGACGGCCGGGGTTACACCCCCGACGGTCAGAGCCAAAATCATCCCCTCTCTCACCCGGCGTCACGGCGACGCCACCGGAGATCGAACATCGGCCACGCCCAACACCCAATTCCCGATCTCCACGACGGTACGCAACCCCGGTTTCACGCCGCCACCCGGCTCAGCCGCCGGCGCACCGCGGCGCCCGCATCGGACGTGCTCAAGGTCCCGCCCAGATCGCGCGTGACCTGGCCGGCGCTGACGCAGTCCCAGACCGAGCGCTCCAGCAGCGCGGCTTCGTCTTCCAGGCCCAGCGACAGGCGCAGCATCATGGCCGCCGACAGCAGCATGGCGAAGGGGTTGGCCAGGCCTTTTCCGGCGATGTCGGGGGCCGAGCCGTGGATGGGCTCGTACAGGCCGCGCCGGGTTTCGCCCAGCGAGGCCGAGGGCAGCAGGCCCATCGAGCCGGCGAGCATGGCGGCCTCGTCGGTGAGGATGTCGCCGAACAGGTTTTCGGTGACGATGACGTCGAAATCGGCCGGACGCGAGAGCAGGTGCATGGCCATGGCGTCGACCAGGACGACCTCGAACTCGAGATCGGCATACTCGCGCCGGACCAGATCCTCGGTGACCCGCCGCCACAGGCGCGAGGTGGCCAGAACGTTGGCCTTGTCGACCAGGGTCAGCTTGCCGCGACGGGTCCGGGCCAGCTCGGCGGCCTTGCGCACGACCCGCTCGATCTCGCCCCGGCTGTAGCTGCACACGTCTTCGGCCTGGTCGGGCAGCTCCAGCTTGCGGCCGAAGTACAGCCCGCCGGTCAGTTCGCGCACCACCATCAGATCCACGCCCTGGAGTTTTTCCGGCTTGATCGGGCTGGCCGCGAACAGCGCCGGGTGTGGGGTCACGGGACGCAGGTTGGCGAACAGGTTCAGCGCCGAGCGCAGGCCCAGCAGACCCTGCTCGGGCCGGATCCGGCTGTCCGGCCGATCCCAGCGCGGTCCGCCGACCGCGCCGAGCAGCACCGCGTCGGCCTGGTGACAGGCGTTGACGGTTTCCGACGGCAGGGGCTGGCCCAGGGCGTCGATCGCCGCCCCGCCGATGGGGCGCCTGACCAGGCGGAACTGGTGCCCGCCGACGGCCGCGATGGCGTCCAGCGCGGATTCGGCCTGGGCCATGATCTCCGGGCCGATACCGTCACCCGGCAGCAGAACGATGTTGGCCTGCATCAGGCAACCTCCCGCGCGTGCTCGAAGGCCGCGATGGCGTCATCCTGGCCCAGCAGGTAGCCCAGCGCGTCCACGCCTTCCAGCAGGCAGGTGCGCGCGAACGGGTCCAGCTCGAAGCCGATCCGGCGGCCGTCCGGCAAGGCCAGGGTGCAGGACGCCACATCGACCGCCACCTCCGCCCCCGGGTTGGCCAGCAGCCAGGCGTGGGTGTCGCCATCGACCTCGATGGCGAGCAGGCCGTTCTTGAGCGCGTTGGCGCGGAAGATATCGGCCACGCGCGAGCTGATCACGACGCGGATTCCGAACTGGGTCAGGGCCCAGACGGCGTGCTCGCGCGACGAGCCGCAGCCGAAGTTGTCGCCGGCCACGAGAATCTCCCGGCCCTGGTTTTCGGGCTGGTTGAGCACGCAGTCGGGCTTTTCGCTGCCGTCGGCGTGGAAGCGCCAGTCGGCGAAGGCGGCCTGGCCCAGGCCGTCGCGGCTGGTCGTGGTCAGAAAGCGGGCCGGGATGATCTGGTCGGTGTCGATGTTGCGCTCGGCCAGGACCAGCGTGGTCGATTCCAGCTGCTGCATGGGATTCATGCGCGTGCTCCCATGGACCGCGGCGAGGGCACGCAGATGACCGGTTCGACCGGCCGATCGAGGCGTCCCGGCGAGGTGATTTCACCGGCCACCGCGCACGCCGCGGCCGTGGCCGGGCTGGCCAGGAAGGTGCGGCTGCCCGGGCCCTGCCGGCCTTCGAAATTGCGGTTGGAGGTGCTGACCGCGGTCTGGCCGGGCCCGACCTGGTCGCCGTTCATGGCGATGCACATCGAACACCCCGCCTCGCGCCACTCGGCCCCGGCGAGCACGAAAATCCGGTCCAGGCCCTCGGCCTCGGCCTGGCGCCGGACCTGCTCGGAGCCCGGGACCACCAGCATGCGCACGCCGTCGGCGACCGAGCGTCCGTGCAGCACGGCCGCCGCGGCGCGCAGGTCGGACAGGCGCGAGTTGGTGCACGAGCCAATGAACACCACGTCGACCGGATGGCCCAGCAGGGGTTTGCCCGGGGTGACGCCCATGTAGTCCATGGCCCGCTGGCGGGCCGCGTCGTCGGCCGGCGGCACCGGCTCGTCCAGGGCCACGACCATGCCGGGGTGGGTGCCGTAGGTGATGCTGGGGGCGACGTCGGCCGCGGCCAGGCGCACTTCGCGGTCGTAGCGCGCCCCCGGATCGCTGGCCAGGGCCAGCCATTGTTCCGCGGCGCGCTCGAAATCCTCGCCCTGCGGGCAGCGCGGGCGGCCCCTGAGCCAGTCGACGGTGGTCTGGTCGGGAGCGACCATGCCGGCCCGGGCGCCGGCCTCGATGGCCATGTTGCACAGGGTCATGCGCCCGTCCATGTCGAGCGCGCGGATGGCCGATCCGGCAAATTCGATCACGTGACCGGTGCCGGCATCGACGCCGATCTTGCCGATGATGTGCAGGATCAGATCCTTGGCCGTGACGCCGTCGTCGAGCACGCCGTCGACGTTGATCCGCAGGGTTTTTGGCTTGCGCTGCAGAAGGCACTGGGTGGCCAGGACGTGGCCGACCTCGCTGGTGCCGATCCCGAAGGCCAGCGCGCCGAAGGCGCCGTGGGTGGCGGTGTGCGAGTCGCCGCAGACGATGGTCATGCCGGGCCGGGTCAGGCCCAGTTCCGGGCCGATGACGTGGACGATGCCGCGGTTGGGGCTGTCCCAGCCGTGCAGCTCGATGCCGTGGCGGGCGCAGTTGAGCTCGAGCTGTTCGACCTGCAGCCAGGCCTGCTCGGTGGCGTAGCGGCGCTGGCCCTGGAAATCGGCCGGGCCGGTCGGGGTGGAATGGTCCATGGTCGCCACGGTGCGCTCGGGGCGGCGCACCTTGAGCCCGCGCGCGTCGAGCTCGGCGAAGGCCTGCGGGCTGGTGACCTCGTGGATCAGGTGCAGATCGACGTAGAGCAGCGCGGGCGCGTCCTCGGTTTCAGGGCGGACGACGTGGGCATCCCACAGCTTGTCAAACAGCGTTCGCGACATGGGGCATTTCCTCGAAAGACTGGGTTTGGGTCTGCTCGGCCGGCTGCGACCGGAAGTGGTCCAGCCAGCCGTGGCTGTCGGGGGTGGAGTGATCGAACAGGCCGAAGAAGCGCTCCTGCAGCGCGGCGGTGATCGGTCCGCGCCCGCCGCAGCGCACGCTGATGCCGTCGACCGAGCGGATCGGGGTGATTTCGGCCGCGGTGCCGGTAAAGAACATCTCGTCGGCCAGGTAGAGCATCTCGCGCGGCATGGCCTGCTCACGCACCTCCAGGCCGACGTCGTGGGCCATGCGCACCACCGAGTCGCGGGTGATGCCGCTGAGGATGGACGAGGCCACCGGCGGGGTCAGCAAGACCCCCTTGCGAATCACGAACAGGTTCTCCCCTGCCCCCTCGCTGACCAGGCCGTCGGCCGACAGGGCAATGCCCTCGCCGTAGCCGTGGCGCTTGGCCTCGGAGCTGATCAGGGTGCCCGAGATGTAGTTGCCGCCGGCCTTGGCCAGGGTCGGGATGGTGTTGGGCGCGGGTCGGTTCCACGAGGTCACGGCCACGTCCACGCCGCGCTCCATGGCCTCTTCGCCCAGGTACTTGCCCCAGGCCACGGCGGCCACGACCACGTCGGTTTCCACGTCCGGTCCCGGCACCAGCCCCAGGCCGCCGTACCCGCGAAACACGATCGGGCGCAGGTAGGCCGACTCCAGCCCGTTGGCCAGGACCGCCTCGCGGCAGGCCGCCAGCAGGGTGGCGCGATCGAACGGCATGGGGATGCGATGAATCCGGGCCGAATCGAACAGCCGGTCGATGTGGTCGTCCAGCCGGAACCCGGCCGGGCCGTCCGGGGTGGCGTAGACCCGGATTCCTTCGAACACGGACGAGCCGTAGTGCAGCGCGTGCGAGAGCACGTGCACCGTGGCCTTTTCCCAGTCGATGAGCTGGCCGTTCTTCCAGATGTATTTCGAGGCGTTGATAGGCATTTGGGGTTCTCTTTAAATGGCCGCCGACACCTGCCGCGGCAGGGTGGCGGCCGGGGTGGTCTGGCGGCGGTGAGCACGGTTGAGGATTTCGACGAAGGCCTGGGCGCAGGCGGCGACGATGTCGGTGTCGACCCCGCGCCCGGCCAGCGGCACGCCTTCGACGCGCGCGCTCAGCTCGGCCTCGCCCTGGGCGTCTTCGCCTTCGGAGATCGAGCGCACGCGCATGCCGACCAGCTCGAAGTCGGTTCCGGTGGCTCGGGCCATGGCCTTGAGCGCGGCGTCGACCGGTCCGTCGCCGATGGCCGCTTCCTGCACGGTCTCCCCCGACGGGCCGGTCATCGACACGCTGGCGGTGGGCAGGTGGCCCTCGCCCATGCCGGAGGCGATGTGCAGCCGGTCCAGGCGCCAGGGTCCGGCCTGGTCGCGCTGCTCGCCGGCGATCAGGGCCTCGATGTCGGCATCGAAGACCTGGCGCTTGCGGTCGGCCAGCGCCTTGAAGCGGCCGAACAGCTGCTCGAGTTCCGGCTCGGTCAGGGCAAAGCCCAGCTCGGCCACCCGGTCGGCCAGGGCGTGGCGGCCGGAGTGCTTGCCCAGGACCAGGGTCGAGCGGCTGATGCCGACGTCCTCGGGGCGCATGATTTCGTAGGTCTCGCGGTTGGCCAGCATGCCGTGCTGGTGGATGCCGGCCTCGTGGGCGAAGGCGTTGTCGCCGACGATGGCCTTGTTGGCCGGCACGAAACTGCCGATGATGGCGGCCAGCTGCCGGGACGCCGGATACAGCTTGCGCGTGTCGATGCCGGTCTCGGCGCCGAAGTAGTCCGACCGGGTCTTGAGCGCCATGACCACTTCTTCCAGGGCGCAGTTGCCGGCGCGCTCGCCGATGCCGTTGATGGTGCACTCGACCTGGCGCGCCCCGGCCTTGACCGCGGCCAGGGAATTGGCCACGGCCATGCCTAAGTCATCGTGGCAGTGGGCGGACAGGACCACCGGCGAGTCGGCCGGCAGGCGTTCTTTGAGGTACGCGATCAGGCGGCCCATTTCTTCCGGCGTGGTGTAGCCGACGGTGTCGGGCACGTTGAAGATCGTCGCCCCCGCCTCGATCACCGCGGCCATGACCTCGGCCAGGAACTCCGGCTCGGAGCGGATCGCGTCTTCGGCCGAGAACTCGACCTCGTCGACGTGGCTGCGGGCCAGGCGCACGCCCTCGACCGCCCGGGCCAGGACCTCGGCCTTGCTCATGTTGAGCTTGTGCTGCATGTGGATGGGGCTGGTCGCGATGAACACGTGCAGGCGCTTTTTCTCGGCCGGTTCCAGGGCGCGGGCCGCGGCGTCGATGTCGCCGGGGTTGCAGCGGGCCAGCGAGCAGATCGTCGCGCCGGTGACCGCGCGGGCCACCTGCTGCACGGCGTCGAAATCCTGCGGCGAGGCAGCCGCGAAGCCGGCCTCGATCACGTCCACCCCCATGCCCGCCAGGGTCCGCGCCATGCGCAGCTTCTGCGGTACGGTCATGCTGCAGCCCGGCGACTGCTCGCCGTCGCGCAAGGTGGTGTCGAAAATGATTACCTTGTCAGCCGATGCCCCGTTCATCCCGGATTTCACCGTCCCATCTCCGTCGCCGGCTGCGGCGTGCGCGCCGGGGTGGGCAGGAAGCGGCTGAAGGCGCGCATGTAGTCGGCCAGGCTGTGGTGCGGCAGGGCCTGCTCGTGGTTGCGCACGGAGGTGACGTCGTGGAGGCGCTGGATCTGGCGCAGCAGGGTCTCGACGGACCGGCCGTGGGTGTCGATCACGGCGCTCAGGACCTGGCCGTCGGCGTGGGGACGCATGGCCATTTCGGTGATCGTGCAGCCGCGCCGCTGGATCAGCCCCAGGCAGCGCAGCAGGGCGCCCTCGCTGTGGTCGAAGCGGATTTCGAAGTGGGTGGTCATCGTGTTTCTCCTTGCATCATGGCGGCGTTGTTGGCGCCGGGCGGCACCAGGGGCCAGACATTGGCCTGGGGGTCGATACGGACGTGCAGCAGGGACGGGCCGCGGGTGTGGATCAGCCAGTCCAGGGCGTCATCGACCTCGTCGCGACGCTCGATGGTGCGGGCGTTGAGGCCGAACACGCGGGCCAGGGCGGCGAAGTCGGGGTTGTCGGACAAGTCGATTTCGGAGTAATTGCCGGCAAAGAACAGCTCCTGCCACTGGCGGACCATGCCCAGTGCGGAGTTGTCCAGCAGGACGATGCGCACGTCGATGTCGTAGCGCTTGAGCGTGGCCAGCTCCTGGATGTTCATCATGATCGAGCCGTCGCCGGACACCACCACGACCAGGTCGTCGGGGCTGGCCAGCTTGGCGCCGATGCCGGCCGGCAGGCCGTAGCCCATCGTGCCCAGCCCGCCGGAAGTCAGATGGGTGCGCGGATGGCGGAAGCGGCAGTGCTGGGCCACCCACATCTGGTGCTGGCCGACGTCGCAGGACACGATCAGGCGGTCGCCGGCCCGTTCCGACATGTCCTTGAGCAGCCTGGGCGCGTAGATCTTCTCGCCGGGGGCGTTGTAGTCCCAGGCGTGCTTGCGGCACAGCTCGCGGCAGCGCTCCAGCCAGGGCCGGATCGAGGTCGGCTCGGCCGAGCCGAAATGCCCGGCCAGGGCGTCCACGTTGGCCTTCAGGTCACCCGGCAGGGCGATGTCGGCGCGCCGCAGCTTGCCGATTTCGGCCAGGTCGCCGTCCATGTGGATGACCCGTGCGTGCGGGGCGAACTCTTCGAGCTTGCCGGTGGCGCGGTCGTCGAAGCGCGCCCCGCAGACGATCAGCAGGTCGGATTCCTGGATTGCCAGGTTGGCCGCTTTCTTGCCGTGCATGCCGAGCATGCCCATGAACTTCGGGTGGTCGGTGGGCACCGAGCCCAGCGCCTTGAGCGTGCTGACGAAGGGAAACCCGGTCTTGTCGACCAGGCTGCGCACGGCATGCTCGGCCCGGGCGATTTCGACCCCGCCGCCGATGTAGAACAGCGGGCGCAGGGCGCCGGCCATGGCCGCCGCGGCCAGGTCCACGCCCGGGGCCGGCCGGGTCGGCTCGGCCGCATAGCGCGGCAGTTCGATGGTGTCGGGAATCTGGCGGACGGTGATGTCTTTGGGGATGTCGACCAGGACCGGGCCCGGCCGACCTTCACTGGCGATGCGGAAGGCCTCGGCCAGCACCCGCGGGATGTCTTCGGTGGAGCGGATGATGTAGCTGTGCTTGACGATCGGCAGGGTGATGCCGAACACGTCGACCTCCTGGAAGGCGTCGGTGCCCATCAGCGGCGTGGCCACCTGGCCGGTGATCGCGACCACCGGCACCGAGTCCAGGAAGCTGTTGGCCAGACCGGTCACCAGGTTGGTCGCGCCGGGGCCGGAGGTGGCCATGCACACGCCGACCCGGCTGCTGACCCGGGCGTAGCCGTCGGCGGCCAGGGCCGCGCCCTGCTCGTGGCGGGTCAGGATGTGGCTGATGCCGGAATTGGGCAGGGCATCGTAGATCGGCATGATGGCGCCGCCGGGGTAGCCGAACACCGTGTCCACGCCCAGCTCGCGCAGGCAGCGCACGAACAGGTGGGCGCCGGAGATGGTGGCGGTGGCGGGTCGGGCCTGGGTCGGTGCGATGCTCATCGATGTGGCCTCCGTCAAGCCGCCCTGGTCGTCTTGGTCTTGGGCTGCAGCCAGCTCATGCGGCCGCGCAGGGCCTTGCCGACGCGCTCGATCTCGTGCTCGGTACGCTGGCGCATCAGGGCGCGGTGCTGCGGCAGGCCGGCCTGGTTTTCCAGGATCCAGTCGCGCGCGAACTGACCGTTCTGGATTTCGCTCAGGACCTCGCGCATGCGCTCCTTGGCGCCTTCGTCGATGATGCGCGGCCCGCGGGTCAGGTCGCCGTAGGCGGCCGTATCGGAGATGAACTCGTACATCTTGGCCATGCCGCCTTCGTGGAGCAGGTCGACGATGAGCTTGAGCTCGTGCAGGCACTCGAAGTAGGCGACCTCGGGCTGGTAGCCGGCCTCGACCAGGGTCTCGAAGCCGCGGATGACCAGCTCGGCGGTGCCGCCGCACAGGACCACCTGCTCGCCGAACAGGTCGGTTTCGGTTTCTTCCTGGAACGTGGTGTCGAGGACGCCGCCGCGCGTGCCGCCGATGCCGTGCGCGTAGGAAAAGGCCTTGTCGGCGGCCTGGCCGGACGCGTCCTGGGCGATGGCGCGCAGGCAGGGCACGCCGCGGCCTTCGGCGTACTGGCGCCGGACCAGGTCGCCCGGGCCTTTCGGCGCGACCATGATCACGTCGATGTCCGAGCGGGGCTGGATGCTGCCGAAGTGGATGTTGAAACCGTGGGCGAACAGCAGGGCCGCGCCGGCCTGGATCGAGGACTCGATCTGGCCGTAGACCTGCGGCTGGGCCATGTCGGGGGTCAGCAGGGCAATGAGGCCGGCGCCGGCCGCGGCCTCGGCCGGCTCGGCGACGCGAAAGCCTTCGCTTTCGGCCTTTTTCCAGCTCGCGCCGCTTTTGCGTGCGCCGATGACCACGTCGTGGCCGGAATCTTTCAGGTTCAGCGCGTGCGCCCGACCCTGGCTGCCATAGCCGATGACGGCGATGGTCTGCCCGGCCAGGGCGTTGCGTTGGTGGTCGGCTTCGGTCCGGATTTTCATGATGATGGGCTAGCTCCTCAAAGGGTTCAAAGTGGTTCAGCGGTCAAACGGGAATCCGGTCACCGCGCCTTTCGAGGCGCTGGAGACCTGGTCGATGTAGCGGGCGTACACGCCCTGGGTGGCGGCCGGCGCCGGTGCCTGCCAGCGCTGCGCGCGCGCGTCCAGGTCGGCGTCGGTGGACAAGGTCTGGGCGTCGACGTCGATGGTGATCTCGTCGCCGTCGGCCAGGAAGGCCAGGGGGCCGCCGTCGGCGGCCTCGGGGCTGACGTGGCCGATCATGAAACCGTAGGTGGCGCCGCTGAAGCGTCCGTCGGTGACCAGGGCGACCGAGTCGCTCAGGCCCTGGCCGACCAGGGCGGCGGTGACGGCCAGCATTTCGCGCATGCCGGGCCCGCCGCGCGGTCCTTCGTAGCGGATCACGACCACATCCCCGGCCTGGATGACGCCCGCCTGGACGGCTTCGAAGGCGGCTTCCTCGCCGTCGAACACGCGCGCCGGGCCGGCGTGCCGGAGACGGCCGTGGCCGGCCAGCTTGATCACGCAGCCCTCGGGGGCGAGCTTGCCGTACAGGATGCCGAAGCCGCCGCGCGGCTTGAACGGGTCGGACACCGGGCGGACGACCTCCTGGCCCGGCGCGGCCTGGACGTTCTCGACCTCGGCGAACAGGGTCTTGCCGGTGCAGGTCGGCGCGTCGACCAGCTTGCCGGCCCGGGCCAGTTCGGCCACGACCAGCGCGGTGCCGCCGGCGGCGAACAGGTCCGGGGCCATGAAGCGGCCGCCGGGCTTCAAGTCCGTGATCACCGGCGTGGTCCGGGCGATGGCGTCGAACTCGTCGATATGGAACTCGCACCCGGCTTCGCGGGCGATGGCCAGCAGGTGGAGCACGGCGTTGGTCGAGCCGGCCGTGGCCGTGACCACGGTGGCGGCGTTGCGCAGGCTGTCCACGCTGATCAGGTCTTTCGCGCTCTGTCCGCGCTCAACCATGTCCATGAGAATCCGGCCGCAGCGGGCGAAGGCTTCCGGTTTGTCGGGATGCACGGCCGGGATGTCGTTGACGCCCATCGGCGACAGGCCCAGCAGGCTCAGGACCTGGGCCATGGTGTTGGCGGTGAACTGGCCGCCGCAGGCGCCCGCGCCCGGGCAGGCGGCGTTCTCGACCGCGCGCAGTTCGGCCTCGTCGATCCGGCCGGCCGAGCGCGCGCCGACGGCTTCGAACACGTCCTGGATGGTGAT
>PWJA01000067.1 GCA_003560975.1 Gammaproteobacteria bacterium | reverse complement strand
GGCAAAGAGCCGGGATCATCGAAGCCTCCTTTGCTCTCCGGGGACGAAGCCATCCGGCGGGTTCGAGTGCCCCAGTGCGCCAATTCGACCTGCTGCGAGACCAATGCTCGCTTTGTGCTTCAGTTCCACTAAAAGATCTCACCAAGCCTCGCTTGGAGACTAGGGAAGCTCTGAATTAATCGCCATTCTGCGACAATATCGGCATCGTTTCTTACCGGACTGAATTCGATGGACCAGCTGAGCTTTGCCGACCTGGAATACGAGAACAAGAAGCGCAAGACCCGACGCGAGAAGTTTCTCGAGCGGATGGACGCGTAAACGTAAGACCATGGATCCGGACAGCCCAGAGGCGCGGGCGGAGAAACTGAAGGCGTCGACGCGTGCGAAGGTGGAGCATCCGTTCTTCTACATCAAAAGAATGTTCGGCTATACCAAGGTCCGCTACCGCGGCTTGGCCAAGAACCACAATCGACTGAAACTGTCGCTTCGGATTTGAGCACGCCGGTTATCGACGTAAAGCTTGATTCTTCAGACCTTCCCTAGTTTTTCTTCTAGTTTTCTTCCGCTACTTTTCGCGAATTTTTCCTACAGGTGTAGGATTTTCTCCTACATCAGAACGCGCCATTTTTCCATTGACCACGCTGAGAATCTAGATGTACTGTTTTTCTCGATCAATGACCTTTCATAAGGGGTCGAAAAGAGCGATGAGCGATGACAGCATAGAAGGCTGGTGCTAATCTTTACCTCGCCAAGCCGTTTATAACTCATCCTTTTGGCAAATATTGAAACCAAAACAATGAGGTGGCATCATGAACGCTAGGATCCTTACAATTTTGACTTACTTCGTGCTGGTGGGGACGGCATATGCTGAACCTGCTGGGCCCGACATGACAGCAGTGTTCGGCGGACACAAGTACGAAGTGGATGTGAGCAGGAGTGGCGTAACGCTTCAAGCACGCGACCACAGTATTCTCATCACGCACAACACTGCGGACAACTCCGTTGAGATATTTTCTTGGAGAGGTGTCGATCATAGCTCTCCAGTGTTTTTCAGTCTCCATAGCGTTGACGCTGCTGAGTCTGCTGCTGAGTCTGCTAGGCTTCCAAAACCTGACTTTGGCGCTTTTACACTCTTCATCGACGGACAGCCTTGGTCTGCGTATGACGAGACTCTCCAAAGCTGCGCTACAGCTATAGTTGGCTTGGCCGCCGCTGCTTTGACCGTCGCCACTGCCTGTGGCGGGCCTCAAGCTGGTCTTGCCCTGCCTTGTGCGGCGGCGCTGACAGCGTATGTGGCAGCGTCGATGAACTATTGGGAGTCCTGCGATATTCATTGATCAACATGAGAGTTTTTTCAAAAGGAGTTGGTTAGCACAGCCTGGGGGGATAGGAAGAACGGTGTAGTTGCTGAGCACTACGCTCCTCACGGCAGCGTAGTGCTCAGCCATTAGGACCGTTCAGTCCAAGAATGACAAGTTAATGCATGGTAGATAGGAGTTAGGAGACCGGAGGTTAAGATCATGATGACGTGGATTCCATTCTTCATCCTGGCGATGGCTAGTTTTTTGGTCGGCAAGGCTCTGCTTGACCGCGACGGTAAGGCCATGCGGGCCGCGACGGCTCCGACCCCACGCAACTTTGTATGGCAGGTGAGTGGGGCTGCGTCGGTCGTTATCGGTGTTTCCATCGGTCTTTCACGGCAACTCGCCGAGCCGGACCCGATCACCTTGGTTCTGTTGTTGGCAATGATCGCGCTCGCGGTGTTTTTCGTAGCCAGCCTAGTCCAGACCCTCAGCCGCGCCCGCTCTCGCTAGGCAGCCGGGAAAAGTTGGGATAGGGCTCGGTCAGCATATCCGACCGATCCCCACGCACGCCACCCGGCATGCGGGTCCGCACCGGGGGTTCAAGAATGGTCTCTTCGCAGGTCGCACGTGCGTCCCCACCAATGGAGAGGAGATCTATCGCCGGAGTCATCGCTGCCTGATAGAACGCAAGCCTGCAAAGTTTTCTGCCAAGCCGTGGCTTGAGAGCCTGCGGCAAATTTGATTAGACCATACTCGTTCGGTCTCGTTAGGCCAGCAGATTGTGGTGCGTAAGCGACTTACACACCGTTTCTGTGGGTAATCTCGATATTGTCCATTCAGGGTGGATAATCAGCCGCAGGGCGACAGAGTAATCGACATTTGCTGTGAAAAATGTCTATTATGTCCACCATGAGTAGACACGGGCGGCAAAAAATACAGCATCTCCTCGAGTCAGTGCCCCCGGGTTACCTCGTGGACTCGGTGTGGCTGAAGGCTCAGGGTATTGGGCGGCGGTCCGCTCATGCTTATGCCCAGGGCGGCTGGCTAGAGCACCTTGCTCATGGCCTTTACCGCCGGCCGGTCCCGACTGGCAGTGACTCGGACCGACTGGACTGGCAGACCTGCGTTCTATCGATGCAACACATCATGGCTTACCAGCTCCATGTCGGAGGCATGACGTCGCTGCGTCTGCAGGGATTCGGTCATTTCGTCGCAACGGGAGGGCCGGAGGCCGTCTTGCTCTATGGGGAAAAAATGCCGGGCTGGTTATCCAGGATCCCGGTTGATGCCGCCATCGAAACCCGAAAGACTTCCTTGTTCTCGGATTCGCAGCTGGGTCTGGTGGAGGATGCGTTTTCTCCTCGTCCCGCCTGGGGCTGGCGGCTGCGGATTTCCGGGCCGGAACGGGCCATCCTTGAAGCGCTGGATGAACTGCCGGAGCAGGAAAGCTTCGAGCATCTCGACCAGGTCTTCGAGTCGCTTGGCACCCTGCGGCCAAAGCTGCTGGCTCAGCTGCTTCATGACTGCACGAAGATCAAGGTCAGGCGCCTGTTTTTTGTCTTTGCGGATCGCCATGGACATGCCTGGCGGCGCCAGCTCAGTTCCGATGCATTTGATCTGGGCCGCGGTGACCGTGTCTTCGTCAAGGGTGGCCGGATCCACCCGCGCTATCGGATCATGGTCCCGGAGGCTTTCGCCAAACCCAGTCCGGAGACTGGACATGACGGGTGAGGCCTATCTGCGGCAGGTGGCCCTGCTGGTTCGGGTTCTTCCGATCATCGCGCGGGAGCCGGTTTTTGCTCTGAAAGGCGGAACCGCGATCAATCTCTTTCTGCGCGACCTCCCCAGGTTGTCCGTGGATATTGATCTGACCTATCTACCGGTCAAGGATCGAGCCGCGAGCCTTGGGGAGATTGACGAGGTGTTTGAGCGGATTGCTGCTGCGGTACGGCGTCAGATTCCGGGTGTGGCCGTGCAGAGGCCTTCCGCGCAAACCGGAGCCGATACGCGGTTGCTGATTCAGCAGGCCGGTTCTGTGGTCAAGGTCGAAACTTCTCCAGTGGCCCGCGGCGTTGTCCACAAGCCAATCAACTTGGAAGCGTCCGAAGCGGTCCAGGCCCAGTTTGGCTTTGTTGAAGTTCAAGCCGTCTCTTTCGAGGATCTGTTCGCCGGCAAGATGGTGGCTGCCCTCGACCGGCAGCATCCGCGCGATTTGTACGACATCAAGCTGTTATTCGAGGAAGAGGGAATCAGCGAAGCGCTGTTTCGGACATTCCTGGTTTACGCGGCTTCGTCGAGCCGTCCATTACACGAACTGCTGACTCCAAACCTGAAAGACATAGAGCAGGTTTACGCTCGCGAATTCGTCGGCATGACGCGATTGCCGGTGGAACTGGAAGAGTTACAACGGGCGCGTGCTCAGCTGATCAGAGAGATTCGTGGCCAAATGGACGAATCGGCCGCGCAGTTTCTCCTTTCCATCCACGATGCCAGTCCGGCATTTGACCTTCTGGATCTGCCGCAGGCCGCCGCGTTGCCTGCCGTTCGCTGGAAGCAGCAAAACCTCCAGCGCCTGCTTCGGGAAAATCCGGAAAAGCACGCCGCTCAACGCGACCTTCTCAGACGGTCTCTTCAGGCTTAGCAATCTGGCTTAAGGTCGCGCGGCCTCACCGGATTGGGGCCACGAAGCTCTCTATCTCCGATCACTGGGCGCTGGCTGAGGAACTATCGATCACGCGCCGCCAGGTTGATTTTGGCCTTGAAGAGAAATTTTTTGGCGCAGATTTGCAGTCGTGTCATACCGGTCAAAATTCAGACATGTTGGTGTGCTGTCCCGGCCAGTCCTCAGGAAAAGGCGGCCGGCCAAGGCAATTGCCACGAAAACCGAACAAAAGCCAGGTATCAGAATGCAATAAATACAGATACCTAGGCGGCATTCTATGGATATTTAAGACAAAGTGAGGAAATTGCGATAATTTGCCTCACCCCGCCTTCGTAATGCGAGTCTCTTGACGGCTGTCGCGATCGGTCGAGTCCGTACTCTCACGCGCTGAATCGTTGAGCCAGCCGGGACGGGCCTCTCAGGCCGGCCACCACGATGGATTCGCCGCGATCATCCACCACGCTGAGCTTGCCCTGGCCCAGAAGCCGGGTCCAGGCG
>PWJA01000059.1 GCA_003560975.1 Gammaproteobacteria bacterium | reverse complement strand
GTCGGGCCACACCTTGGTGGTGACGAACGCTTCCTTGCGAGCCAGATTCGAGTCTTCCAGGACCTGGCCGATGGCCTGCTCGTTGCGATAGATCTGGGCGGTATCGATATGGCGGTAGCCGGCTTCCAGGGCCACCGGCAAGATGGCTTCGACGGTATCCGGCGACAACTCCCAGGTGCCCAGCCCAAGGGCCGGCATGTTCAAGCCGTTGGCGGCAATGCCCGGTACATCCGGGGTCATGGTGGAGGCTCCCTGTATACTGCGACAAACCAGCAAAGCGCAAGTGTAAGCAAAAATGGCGATTCTGGATACAGGCGCGGATCGGCTGCTGCAGCGCTGGGTGGAGGCGGTCAATCACCGCGACGTGACCGCAGTCGTTGCCCTGTACCATCCCGAGGCCCAGTTCTGGGGCACGCTGGCGGGTCGTTTGCGGTCCCGACCGGCCGATTTCAAAGACTATTTCAGTCGCTTTCTCAGCTGCGATCGGATGCAGGTCGAGCTCGGGGACCTGCAGTTGTGGCCGCAGGGTGACGGCCCGGTCCTGGCCGCCGGCGAGTATCGTTTTGTCTGGCAGACCGGCCCGCGCACGGCACCGGTGGCGGCGCGCGCCCGTTTCACCATGGTTCTTGGCCAGCAAGACGGGCGCTGGCAGATTCTGCAGCACCACTCTTCGGAGTGGGTTCAGGACGGCATCTGACCGCTCGGGCGGTTGTCAGCGCGCGGCCCCCAGGTATTGATCCTTCAGCTTCACGTAGTGAGCGGCCGAGTAGCGCAGCATCTCCAGCTCCTCGGGCTTGAGCCGCCGGGCCTGGGTGGCGGGCCGCCCCCGGTACAGCCAGCCGGACTCCAGCCGCTTGCCGGGCGCGACCAGGCTGCCGGCGCCGAGCATGACGTCGGCTTCAATGACGGCGCCGTCGAGGACGATGCTGCCCATGCCGATCAGGCAGCGATCGCCGATGGTGCAGGCGTGCAGGATCGCGCCGTGACCGACGGTGATGTCAGCGCCCAGGATCAGGGCGATCCCGCCCGGGGTATAGCGGCCGTCGTGCGTGACGTGGCAGACCGTACCGTCCTGGACGTTGGTCCGCGCACCGACCGCGATGCGGTTGACGTCGCCGCGCAAGACCGTGCGCGGCCAGACCGAGGCGTCGTCGCCCAGTTCGACCTGGCCGATCACCGTGGCGTCCGGGTCGATCCAGACCCGCTTGCCCAGTCGCGGGCGGTGTTCCAGATAGGCGCGATTTTGGCTCATTGGCCGATGCCTCCATGAATGGTTATGCACATTGTCCCGCGAGCGCGCTGAAACAGCAGCTTAGATCGGACGTCTTCTCAAGGAATCGATGAAGACGGTGCAACCAAATGATTTGTATAACTATTGCTGAATTGGCCAATTTCTGGCCAATTCGGTGGCAGGGCCGCCCCTGTCGTTCATCTTCCCGTCATCAAACGATTGCCCACATGCTTATCCACAGCCTTTGTGGATAACGCCGTCAGACTCGCGGAAGCGGCCGCGGCCGTTACAATAGCGCCTGTTTCGCCAGATTGCCAATCCATGCGCGCCCACATCAAGGAACTCGTCTCCCAGGCCCTGGGCTATCTCAAGCGCGACGGCGTTCTCTCGATCGAGAAGGAGCCGGATCCGGAAGTCGAGCGCACCCGCTCGCGTGAGCACGGCGACTACGCCTGCAACATCGCCCTGGGTCTGGCCCGCGCCACCGGCATGAAGCCGCGCGACCTGGCCGAGCTCATCCGGTCGCGCCTGCCGGATTCGCGCCGCGTCGAAAAAGTGGACATCGCCGGCCCGGGCTTTCTCAACTTTTTCGCCAGCCCGCACTACCTGAGGGTGGTCGTGCGCGACATTCTGCGCGCCGGTGACGACTACGGCACCGCTCCGGCCGGAAGCCGCCAGGACGTGCTTCTGGAATACGTCAGCGCCAACCCGACCGGCCCGCTGCACGTGGGGCACGGTCGCGGTGCGGCCTACGGGGCCAGCCTGGCCGCGATCCTGACCGCGGCCGGCCACCGCGTGCATCGCGAGTATTACGTCAACGACTACGGTCGCCAGATGGACATCCTGGCGGTGTCGGTCTGGCTGCGCTACCTGGAACTGGCCGGCGAGCGCGTCGAGTTCCCCTCCAACGGCTACCGCGGCGATTACATCTACGACATCGCCCGTGAGGTTCGCAGCCGCCACGGCGACCATCTGCGCCACACGGGCAGCGACGTCGCCGAAGGTCTTCCGCCCGACGCGGAAAGCGGCGGTGATGCCGAAGCGCACATTGACGCCCTGATCGAACGCGCCCGCGAACTGCTCGGCGAAGACGGCTATGACGCCTGTTTCAACGCCGCCCTGGAGATCATGGTGGCCGACATCCGGGAAGACCTGGACGGCTTCGGCGTGGTGTTCGACCGCTGGTTTTCCGAGCGTGGACTGCAGCAGTCGGGCGCGCTGGACCGGGCGCTGAAGCGGCTGGAGGACGGCGGCTGGTTGTACCGGAAAGACGGTGCCACCTGGTTCAAGGCCACCGAACTGGGCGACGACAAGGACCGCGTGGTCGTGCGCGACAACGGCCGTACCACCTATTTCGCCTCCGACGTGGCCTACCTGCTCGACAAGCTCGAGCGCTGCCCGGGCACCTCGCTGTACATCTTCGGTGCCGACCATCACGGCTACGTGCCGCGCCTGAAGGCCGCGGCGAAGGGGCTGGGCGAGGATGCCAGCCGGCTGGATTTTCAGCTGGTCCAGTTCGCCGTCCTCTACCGCGGTCAGTCCCGGGTTCAGATGTCGACCCGCTCGGGCAGCTTCGTCACCCTGCGCGAACTGCGCGAGGAGGTGGGCAAGGACGCCGCGCGCTACTTCTACGTCATGCGCTCGCACGATCAGCACCTGGATTTCGATCTCGAGCTGGCCAAATCGCGGGCCAGCGAAAATCCGGTCTACTACATCCAGTACGCCCATGCCCGGATCGCGAGCGTGTTTCGCAAGCTCGAAGAAACCGGCCAGCGCCACAACCTGGCCATCGGCGAATCGTCCATCCACCGCCTCGACAGCGATCACGAGCAGGAACTGCTGCGTTCGCTCGGCCGCTACCCCGAGGTGGTCGAAAGCGCCGCCGAGCGCCGCGCCGCGCACCTGCTCGCCCATTACCTCTACGAGCTCGCCGGACAGTTCCACGCCTGGTACAACCACAGCCACTTCCTGGTCGATGACGAAGAAGTGCGCAATGCCCGCCTCAATCTGACCACGGCCACCGGCCAGGTGTTGCGCAACGGGCTGAGCCTGCTCGGCGTCAGCGCGCCGGAGGAAATGTAAATGGCCCGACGTCAGGCACGACGCGGAGGCGGCAGCGGCCTGCTCTGGTTCGGCAGCGGTCTGTTGTGCGGGCTGGGTCTGGCCACGCTGGCCCTGCTGACGGGGGTGATCCCCGGCGCGCGCGACGGCACGGACGCCGCTGCGCCGCTGGGCCACGACGAACCGCCGATCGCCGAAAGCGAAGCGCCGGCGCGATCGCGCAGCTACGAATTCTTCACCGTGCTGCCGGAAATCGAGGTTGTCGTGCCCGGTCCGGAAATCGAGGAGCGAGCGCGCGAACCGGCGCCGGAGCCCGGTGATCCGTCGCAGGGCCCGTACATGCTTCAGGTCGGATCGTTTCGCTCGGCCGAGGACGCCGAGGGCCTGCGCGCCCAGATCACCCTGCTGGGCTTGAGCGCCCGCATCCAGACCGTCACGGTCGACAACAACACCTGGCACCGGGTCCGGGTCGGCCCGTTCGATACCGCCCGTGCGGCCGACGAGGCCCGCCGGCGCCTGCTCGACAGCGGCCACGAAGCGATGGTGCTTCGAGGCGGCTGAATCGAAGACCCCATCCGGCGGCGTGGGCCGCGCTTCGGTCAGGGCTCGAAACGATCGGCGAAGATTGGGGCTTCGAGCCCGGTGAAGATCAGAACCTGACCCGAACCCCGGGTCAGATACACATGGCCTTCTTCGTCTTCGCCGAAGCCGACCAGATTGCCAAACCCGTCGAGCCGGGTGAACTCCTCGCTGCTCCACTGCCCGGAGGTCGTCGCGCGCGCCAGCCAGATCCTCCCGCTGCAGTAGTCGCCGTATACGTAGCGTCCCTGCAGGGCCAGAACCGGCCCCCGGTAGCGGAAACCGCCGGTGACCGAGCAGTTGGTTTCCTCGCCGGTGCGGTATTCGATGACCGGGCCGGTATGCCCGGCCAGGCTGCAGGCAGTCGAGGTGCTGCCGCGCTGCCAGTTGCCTTCGCAAACCTTCCAGCCGTAGCTGCGTCCGCCCTCGTCACCCGCCGTTTCAAGGTTGATTTCCTCCCAGGTGTTCTGGCCCACGTCGCCGATCCAGAGATCGCCGGTCGCGCGATCGAAACTGAACCGAAACGGGTTGCGCAGGCCATAGGACCAGACTTCGCCGCAGCGCCCCGTTTGCGCGTGAAAGGGATTGTCGGCCGGAATGGCG
>PWJA01000004.1 GCA_003560975.1 Gammaproteobacteria bacterium | reverse complement strand
CCGGGCTGTTCGACAACGTGGGTCGATTCTACAGCTTCGACCTGGGCTATACCTTCTGAGCCGGAGCAACCCGGGTCGCTGATCCTTCACCCGGGCGACTGCATGTATCGACGTCGGACTACTCCATGTATCGACGTTTTTGGCCCCGACATCGTCGGGGCCTTTTTTGTGAACCGACGCCACGACCGTCCGGGCGAAGTGACGCCCTCGGCGATCGATCCGGACCGGAGAATCGAGCCGCGCGCGCCCGAAGTCCGGTGTCGCGTTCCGGCCCGGATCCATGCCGCCATGGGGTAAATTTTCGTATAGGCCGGGTTCCTTCCCGCTGCCGAATCAAGGAGAGATGCTTGGCTTGCGGCCCATAACTATAAACAACTTCAATAGGTTAGCTGTTCAGCAAAAGTTCAACCAGGGTTTACAAAGCTTTAACAAAGCTCTTTTTTTTGTCGACGGAAGGTGCTAGTATCAGCCGCAGACTGAGGAAGATCGGTCGGTTTCCGGGTGCCATTTGGTCACTGCGGGTCCGCCGGTCGACCCCGGTTTAGACATTCGCTGTCGATACATGTATCGAGTGCCATTGAAAGCAAAAGACAACATTTTGGAGAGTCTGATGAAGCACAACCCGAATTCACTTGCCACGGCAATCAAGTATGCCCTCGGGGCAGGCATGGTCGCCAGCCTGGCCGCCACCGCTGCACCGGTCTGGGCCCAGGAGGCCGAAGAAGAAGAAGCCGCAATCGCCGACCGCATCCAGGTCACCGGTTCGCGCATCAAGCGCATCGACGTCGAAGGGGCCCTGCCGGTCACCGTCATCGATCGCGAAACCATCGAACTGAGCGGCGAGTCCAACGCAGCCGACCTCATTCGCAACATCCCGTTCAACACCAGCGGTTCGTTCCGTCCGCAGTCCGGTTCCTCGGCCCAGTCCGTTTCCACCGTCAGCCTGCGTGGTCTGGGTTCGGGTCGTACCCTGGTCCTGGTCAACGGCCGTCGCATGCCCGCAGCGCCGCTCACCGGTGCGGGTGCTGACCTCAACATGATCCCGATGGGCGCCATCGAGCGCATCGAAGTCCTGACCGACGGCGCCTCGGCCGTGTACGGTTCCGACGCCATCGGCGGCGTGGTCAACGTGGTCCTGCGCTCCGATTTCGAAGGCGCGGAATTCATGATCGGCGTGGCCGACGTCGAGCCCTCCGGCGGCGACCGCAAGGAAGGCTACATCACCTTTGGCGCGTCCTCGGACCGCTCCAGCCTGATCGGTGGCGTGTCCTACAACAGCCGCGACATCATCTTCGCCCGCGACTTTTTCTGGACCCAGCCGGGTGCGTCGATCTACGGCAACAACTTCACCACCCTGGACGGGCCGTTCGACAACTTCAACTTCACCGCGCTGCCGAATGCGTGTGACTTTCCCGAGCAGCCGGCCTTCTCCATCCGCCCCAGCGGCGGTTCGCTCACGGGCGACTTCTGCGCTTACGACTTCACCCGCGTCTCTGCCGACGAAGCCTCGGTCACCAACCAGTCGCTGTTCCTGCGCGCCCAGCACGAGTTTGCCGACGACTGGAACGTGTATTCCGACATGTGGGTGGCCAAGACCCGCTCCTTCGGCCGCTATGCGCCGGTGCCGGACTCGAGCTTCTTCAATGCCGTGATCACCCCGGGAAGCGTGAACAACCCGACCAACCCGGACAGCCCGATGTTCGACCCGTCGCTGGGCCTGGACCCGCAGCCGGTCAACGTCTGGCACCGTTTCGACGCGCTCGGTAACCGCGACAGCTACATCGATTCGGAGCTGTACGACCTGCTCGCCGGTGTGCAGGGCGTGGTCGGTGATGTCGACGTCGATGCCGGTTTCCGCTTCACCCGCAACAAGGTGTTCGACATCGGCTACAATTACCTGGTCCGCTCGACCGCCTACGACTTCATCGAGCGCGGCATCTACGACCTGTCCGATCCGTTCGGAAACCCCGACAACGTCCTCAACGCCATGAAGGCGACGATCTCGCGGATCAGCAAGTTCGACCAGAACGAGTTCTACGCGTCGGCCGGCTTCGATCTGGGCGAGGTCAACAACGCCCCGATCCAGTGGTTCATCGGTACCGAGTACCGCGAGGAAATCTACGACGACCAGTACGACTCGCTGTCCGAAGCCGGCCAGATCGGCGGCTCGGCCGGGAACTCGGCCAGTGGCGAACGTGACGTGACCTCGCTGTTCGGCGAAGTGCTGATCCCGGCCTTTGACGGCTTCGAGCTGTCCATCGCCGCGCGCTACGACGACTACAGCGACTACGGCTCGGACTTCTCGCCCAAGGTCTCGTTCCGCTACGAGGCATTCGACGGCTACGTGTTCCGTGGTTCCTGGGGCGAAGGTTTCCGCGCGCCGGATTTCCCGGCTCTGACTCAGGCAACCGCATTCTCTGCTGACACGGTCGCCGACCCGCAGACCTGCATCAACCAGGGCCAGCCGGAAAACTGTACGCTGCAGATCAACGCTTTCGTTCAGGCCAACCCGGAGCTGAGTTCCGAGCAGTCCGAGCAGTTCGCTCTCGGGTTTGCCTTCCAGCCGACCAACTGGTTCAGCGGTACGCTCGATTACGCCAACATCGAGATCACGGACCGAATCACCGGGTTCAGTTCTCAGAACCTGATCAATCGGGAACTGGCCGGCGATCCGATTCCGCCCGGACTGGGTGTGACCCGGGCCCCGAGCGGCGCCATCATTCGCATCGATCGCGGCTTTGGTAACGAAGGGAAGGTCAATACCTCGTTCTTCGACCTCAACCTGCAGGCCGATTGGGGTCTGGGAGCAGGACAAGTCGGGCACAACCTGAACGTGGTTCGTCTGCAGACGCAGTCGGTCGACGGTGGTCGCCAGCTGGTTCGCGATCCAGGCGTGCCGCGCTACCGGGCGAACCTGGACAATCGCTACAACTGGGGTGACTTCTCGGTGGCCTACAACTTCAACTACATCAGCGGTCAGTGCGACAACATGACTGCCGGTGAGTTCGAAAACCAGGCCGTCTGTAACGGTCGTACCCCGAGCTGGCTGACCCACGATGCCCAGGTGAACTACTTCACCCCGTGGAACGGTCGTATCACGGTCGGTGCCCGCAACCTGTGGGGCCGTACACCTCCCATTGGTCTGGGTAATACCGGAAGCCGTGACTACGACTTCAACCTGTACGATGCCTATGGGCGTACCACCTACGTGCGGTACACCCAGAGCTTCTAAGCGCTACAGGCAAGAAGTTGCAAGCAAACGGGCGGGCGTCGCAAGACGCCCGCCCTTTTTTGTGCCAGACTGTTTTTCCGTTTTCCCCGCAAGCCGCAACAAAGTGACGCCGATGCCTGAGCGCCCCTCCGGTCAAGCCGCAGCCGATCACTGGTCCACCTACTGGGCGCGCGGCGCGCTGACCTCGTTGCCCGAGGACTTCCGCGGCAACTACGACGGCGAGATTGCCGATTTCTGGCATTCTCTGCTGGCCGACCTGCCCGAATCGGCCGAGATACTGGATGCCTGCACGGGCAACGGCGCCCTGGCCCTGCTGGCGGCCGGTTACGCCCACGATCACGATCGCTCTTTCCGCATAACCGCCGTGGATGCCGCCCGCATCCAGCCCGGTCGCGCGGCGGCCGAGCATGCCGACCTGGCACACCTGGTCGATCGCATCCGTTTCGTCGACCGCACGCCGCTGGAGCGTTTCGAGGCCGAGCCGGCCCGCTTCGACCTGATTGCCAGTCAGTACGGTCTGGAGTATTGCGATCAGCCCGTCGTCGCGCCGCGCCTGGCGGCCATGCTCAGGCCCGGTGGGCGCCTGGCCATGCTGTGCCATGCGCTGGACTCCGACATGCTTGCGACCATGCGCGCAGAGGCCGGGGAATATCGGCAGCTCGACGAGCTGCGCGTTTCGCGCCTGCTCGCTGCCTGGCTGTCCGGCCAGCTGGCCTCGGCGGATTTTCGCCGCCGCCTGGGCCGGGCCGGCCGGGAACTCACCGCCCGGCACCAGCGCAAGCCGTCTGCCCTGTATGGGTACGTTCTGGCCATGATCCGCCACGTCGGTGCGGTCGACGAGGCCGGACTCAAGGCCTCGCGCGGCGCGCTGGACGATGCGCGCGCCCAGCTCGACAGCGGTCGGGCCCGGCTCGAGGACATGCTCGCGGCCAATCGTCTGATGTCGGACCCGAACTGGTACCACCCCTACCGTGAGGCCGGGCTGGAGCTGGTCGATGACGGCGCGCTGCGCTATCGTCAACGCCATCACGTCGGACATTATTATGTCTTTACCCGCCCCGGCTGAGATTTGTTGCGGTTGATCGGTACGTGATAGCCTTCCGTTTTGCCCGATTCAGGCCGTCGGAGCGCATCGGTGAGAAGACTGAAGATTTTCGAAGGGACCGTGATTCTGCATCATCGCGGCCAGTTGCTGGCCGGACGGATGAGTGGATCGACGGCCTCGCTGGCCATCCGCCCGGACGAGTTGCCGGTTCTGGCCGAGTTCCTCGCCCCTCGCGACGCCGTCCAGGCGGTCCAGGAGCTGGTTCGACGGGGCGCCTCGCGCGAGGCCCTGGCCCGGCGGCTGAGTCTGCTCCACCAGCGCGGAATCCTGGTCGACGCGGCCTCCGCAGACGCCCCCGCCGCGGCCGAATCCCTGCATCCGGCTTCGCTGGCCTCGGCTCCTGCACCCGAGCGTTGCTGGCGGCTGCCGCGCAATTTCGCCCTGCATGCGGTCGCCGGCGGATTCACCGTCTGGTCCGCGCGCGACCAGCGCGAGTACCGGCTTGATGCGCAGCTGGCCACGCTGCTGGTTTCCTTCCTGGACGGGCACGAGTTGGACCGCCTGCCGCTTCCACCCGAGCTGGCCGGTGCATCCTGGCGCCGCGCCGCGGTGGGATGGCTGGTCGAGCGCGGTCTGCTGGTGGCGGCCGGACAGAGTGCGGCCGTGCATCAGGAGGCGACGGTGCGCGCCCCGAAGCAGGTGGCCCGGGCGCCGACCTGGCGCGATCTTGCGCCGGACGGCCGCATTCCGATCTATTTCATGCCGCACATGGAAAATCACTATCCGCTCGCCCTGGGGATGATTTTCAGTTCGCTGCAGACCTGGAACGGCGGCCGGCTTCTGGAACGGTACCAGCCCATCCCCATCACCTATCTTCCGCCCAAGGAGTTTTTCGAGGGGCCGTACCGCAAATTCGGGCGCGGCGTGTGGATGTTTTCCAACTACATGTGGTCCGACGGGTTGAACCTGGACGTCTCGCGCGCGGTCAAGCGCCACGACGCCGGCAACGTGTGCATTCACGGCGGGCCCAGCACCCCGAACTACGAGCAGGCCTGCCGTGATTTCATGCAGCGGCACCCCTCGGTCGATGTGGCGGTCCACGGCGAGGGCGAGCTGACCACCGCCGAGGTCCTGGAGCGAATCCAGCGTAACGAGGCCGGCGTTCTGATCGTGGACGACGGGCTTGGCGCGCTTCAGGGCATTACCTTTCGGCGCAGCGACGGCGAGCTGATCCGGACCGAGCCTCGGCTGCGCATGCGCGAGCCCGACATCATCCCCTCGCCCTATGCCGAGGGCGTGTTCGACGCCTACGAGGGTCGGGTCGAGGCGGCCATTGTCGAGACCAACCGCGGTTGCCCGTTCAAGTGCACCTTCTGCGACTGGGGTTCGGCGACGAACCAGAAAGTCAGCCGATTCGAGATGGACCGGGTGCGCGGGGAGATCGAGTGGATCGGACGCAACCGGGTCGGCGTGCTGTGGATCGCCGACGCCAATTTCGGCATGCTCAAGCGGGACCTGGAGATCGCCGAATGGATCGTCGAGGTGCGCCGCCGCCACGGGTATCCGCGCGAGGTGGTGGTCAACTACACCAAAAACGCCAACGAGCGTCTGGCCCGGATCATCAAGGTGTTCAGCGACGGCGGCATCATCAGCCAGGGCATCATCTCGATCCAGACCAGCGACGAGGAAACGCTCAAGGTCATCGACCGGCAGAACATCAAGACCGAAAAATACGACGAGCTGATCGAGATCTTTTCCGATCTCGGGCTGCCCTTGTCGACCGACCTGATGATCGGTTTGCCGGGCATTACCCCGGCGGCGTTCGACCGCGATCTGCAGCGCTACTTCGACGCCGACGTGGCGGTCAAGGCCTACCCCACCCAGCTGCTGCCGAACAGCCCGATGGCCCATCCGGCCTATCTCGAGAAATACCGCATTCAAACCGACGCCGACGGCTACCTGCTTTCCTGCAGCAGCTACAGCGAGGCCGAGCTGGCCCGGATGAAGGCCATTTATCAGGCGTTTACCGCTGCCGACGGGTATTCCGCCCTGCGCTACGTCCTGCGGTTCGTGCAGTGGGAATCCGGCCACGGCGCCGTGCGCGTTCTGCACGATCTGCTCGAGATGGTCCAGGCGGAGCCGGATCGCTTGCCCGCGGTGACCTGGGTGCTGCGCTTTTTCAACCGCGAGAAGATCCTGCCGGGTGGCTGGCGGAGCTTCTACGACCAGGTTGGCAAGTTTCTGGTCGAGCGCTACGCCGTCCGGGCGGATTCGGCCCTTGCGGTGGTTCTGGCCGTCAACGAGGCGGTCATGCCCGACGAGGTGCGCGAGTATCCGCTGACCCTGGACCTGGCCCACGATTTCGAAAGGTATTTCATCGATCACAACCGGCTCGGCGTGGAGACCGTTCGGCCGCTGATCGAATACGGACCCGCGAGCCTGACGATCAGCGACCCGAACAACATCCGCCACATCGACATCGAGCATCAGCAGTACGACAGCCACCAGTACTTCTGGGAGCTCCACTCGCCGATCTGCCGGCCGCAGTCCATCGCCGGAGAGGCTTCCGAGCCCGTGGCGACGGCGCTCGCGAGCTGACCGCATCGAGCCGTCGGCTTCCTCACGTCACCTTCACGTTGTTGTGCAGCGCCTCGGATTCCGGCCCCTGATCCGCCCGAAAATCCACTCACGCTTGCGTTTTCGCGGTATCGGTTCGTAGAATACTGCGCTTGTTGCGCCGAACTCGCATGAAGTATCATCGGCCTTTCCACCCGCTCCATCCAAATTTACTGGGTATGAAAATTCCAATGAACCTGAAAATGATCAGCCGCGGTCCACTCGTCTTTCTTGCCCTGGTCTCCATCGCGCTCGCGTTCCAGACCAGCGCTCTTGCCCAGGACGTCGACCCGATTCTTGACTCCAGCCGCCAGGCGGTCCAGGACACCGACCAGTCGCAGGAGCGCGTGGATCAGCTCGATTCCCGAATCCAGAACCTGCTGAGCGATTTCCGCGCCAACCTCAAGCAGCTTGAGCAGCTCAATCGCTACAACGCCTCCCAGCAGCGCCAGGTCGACGCCCAGCGGCGCGAGATTGAATCCCTGACCAACGACATCAACAACATTGCCAGCCTGCAGCGGGCCATCCAGCCGCTCATGGAGGACATGGTCGAAGCGCTCGACCAGCTGGTCGAGGCGGATCTCCCGTTCCTGCTCGACGAGCGGCGGGGGCGCGTTCAGCGGCTGCGCAACCTGATGGACGATCCATCGCGCTCGCCCGCTCAGCGCTACCGGCTGGTGGTCGAGGCCTACCAGATCGAAAACGAATACGGGCGGACCATCGAAGCCTACCGGGGCAGCATCGAGGTCGGTGGGCGCCAGTTCGAGAACGTCGAGTTCGTTCGCATCGGTCGGGCTTCCCTGGTCTTTCGCACCGACGATGACGAAACCCTGATGCGCTTCGATCCGGAAGCACGCCAGTGGGTCAATCTCGACCTGAGTTTCCTGCCGGACGTGAAGATGGCTTCCCGAATTGCGCGTGAGCAGATTCCGCCCGATCTGATGTTCATCCCGGTTCGGGCGCCGCGCGCCGGTGAAGGAGGATGAGTTTCGTGAATCCATCGACCCGCACCGTTTCCCGTATTTTCAATTCCAACGGCAGGATTTCCACAATGCCAAAGCATTCCAGCGGACTCATGCTCGGCCTGGTCGCCGCAGCCTTCGCGGTGATCGGTTTCGCCCCGGTGGCGGTTGCCGATACCCAGCCCCAGACCATCGACGAAGTCCTGCGCGCCATGCAGACCGAACGTCGCACCGTCTCCGAAATCAATCAGGAGCGGGAGGCCCGCTTCCGCCGCGAGCAGGCCACCCAGGAAGCCGAGCTGCGCAGGTTGCGCGGTGAAGTGAGCGCTGCCGAAGACGAAGCCGCTCGGCTGGAGAATCTTCGCAACCAGCTCGATCGCGAACTTGAAGAGCTGCGCACTCAGCTGGCCGAGCGCCAGGGCGAATTCGGCGAATTGTTCGGGGTCGCCCGCGCTGCCGCCGCCGATCTCAACGAGCAGCTCAGCGAGTCGCTGATTTCCACCCAGTTCCAGAACCGCGGCGAAGGTCTGGTTCGCATGGCCCAGGCGGCGTCGTTGCCAACCATCGAAGAGCTTGAGAATCTGTGGTTCACGATGCTCCAGGAAGCCAGCGAACAGGCCGAAGTCGCCCGCTACGAAGCCGAGGTGATCCTGGCCGACAACCAGACCGCCACGGAAACGGTGGTCCGCGTAGGCCCGTTCACCGCCTTTACCGACCGTGGTTTTCTCGTCTCCCGCGACGGCACGCTGCGTTACCTGGCCCGCCAGCCCGGCCGCAGCCAGGTCAACGCCGCCCAGCGCGTTTTCAACCACACCGGTGACGGCGTGGTTCGCGGCCTGGTCGACCCGTCCCTGGGTACGCTCCTCGGCCTGGTGGTCGAAGTGCCCAACCTGCGCGAGCGCATCGATCAGGGTGGCGGGATCGGCTACGCCATCATCGTGGTCGCCGTCTTCGGTATCCTGCTGGCCATTTTCCGCTGGCTGCTTCTGGCCATCACCGCGATGAAAGTCAAGTCGCAGATGCGCTCCTCGACCCCGTCCAAGGGCAACCCGCTGGGTCGCGTCATGCTGGCGTTCGAAGAACACCGCAAGGCGGATCTGGAAACCCTGCAGCTGCGCCTGGACGACGCCGTGCTCAAGGAGTTGCCCAAGCTCGAAGCCGGCCTGAACGTGGTCAAGGTCCTGGCCGCCGTCGCGCCCCTGATGGGTCTGCTCGGTACGGTGATCGGGATGATCGTCACCTTCCAGGCCATTACCCTGTTCGGAACCGGCGATCCGAAGCTCATGGCCGGCGGTATCTCGCAGGCGCTGGTGACCACGGTGATGGGCCTGATTGCGGCCATTCCGCTGCTTCTCCTGCACGCGTTCGCCTCGAGCACGGCGCGCCGCCTGGGTCAGGTACTGGAAGAGCAGTCGGTGAGCCTGGTCGCCGAAACGGCCGAGAAGGGCTGATACCGTGTTGGAGTTCCTGATTCCGGCCAACGTGATCGACGTCATTGGGGGTTACCTCGGTGCCGGCGGTCCGGTGGTGGTTGCGCTCCTGGCCAGTACGTTCCTCATGTGGCTGCTGATCAGCGAACGCATCCTCTACTTTCTCTTTCCGGCACGCCGCATGCTCAGGACCCAGACCCAGCGCTGGGACGAGCGCAACGACCACGGCACCTGGGAGGCGCATGCCTTCCGGGAGCGCCTGATTTCCGAGGTGCGGGTCGAAAATGAACGCTTCCTCGGTCCAATCAAGGCTTTGATCGTCATCACGCCGCTGCTGGGCCTGCTCGGAACGGTCACCGGGATGATCGAAGTCTTTCAGGTGATCGTCGATACCGGGTCTTCGAATGCGCGCCTGATGGCGTCGGGGATTTCCCGGGCCACCATCCCGACCATGACCGGTCTGGCCGTTTCCCTGACCGGCGTGTTTTCGATCAATTACCTGGAACGGAAGAACACGCGCTCGGTTGCGGACTTGTCCGATCAGTTGACGGTCGAGGCCGGACTGGGCTACGGGGCCAAGAAGAGGCTCACGGATTCCGAGCAGGAGGCAGCCGACGTCAACATCACGCCGCTGCTCGACATCGTGTTCATCCTCCTGATCTTTTTCATCGTGACCGCGACCTTTCTCGACGAGGTCGGGATCGGCATCTTTTCGCCCCAACCTGATCCGCCCGAAGAGCTGACCCGGCCACCGCCAACGCTGGTTCTGGCGGTCCGCTCGGATGGCTTCGTGATGGTCGATGACGTGCGCATGGTCGATCCGCGCTCGGTCACGCCGATCGTGGAAGCCTTCCGGGCGGAAAAGCCCGAGGGCGTTGTGCTGCTCAATGCCGCCCCCGATGCACCGATCGAGTCGACCGTGCTGGTTCTCGATCAGACCCGCATGGCCGGTGTTGACCCGGCTCTGGCCATCCAGCGCGGTCGCTGACGCAAGACTGGAGCAACATCGAATGCTAAGACGCAAGAAACGGGAAGCCGAAGAGGGTGACGTCAACGTCACTCCGCTGCTTGATATCGTCTTCATCATGCTGATTTTTTTCATCGTGACCGCGACGTTCATCAAGGAGCCGGGAGTGACGGTGCAGCGACCGCCGGCCAATACCGCCGAACAGCAACGGCTGGTGTCCATTCTGGTCGCCATCGATTCGAGCAATCGAATCTGGATCAATCGGCAGGAAACCCCGCTGGAAGGGGTGCGCCTGGCGGTCGAGCGACTGCGGCGCGAAAACCCTCGCGGCAGCGCAGTGATTCAGGCCGACGGTGCTGCCGAAAGCGAATACCTCGTTGAAGTCCTGCAACAGATTCGCGACGCAGGGGTCCAAGATACCGTAGCCGTTTCCACAAGAAGATCATGAACAGCATTGTCCGTTTGTTGACTGGTTTGCCAGGGGCCGTGATTGTCACGTCGATCATCTTTCTTCTGCTGGCCACCGTGATCCAGCAGCAGCAGGATGTCCGGCTGGACGAGGATCGCTCGGTCGAGATCAACGTCCTGCGCCAGCTTGAAGACCGCACGACGCAGCGGATGGAGGATTTCCAGCGCCCCGTCCTCGATCAGCCACCGCCGCCGCCGCCGACGGTCTCCGATCCTTCGTTCCGTCCCACGATGGCGGTCCAGATGGGCGCCTTGCCGGATTTCACGGGTGCCGACATCGACATCGGAACCGGTTTCAACCCCGATCGCGACGCCCAGCCGCTGGTCCGGATCCCGCCCCAGTATCCGACCCAGTGCATGCGTGCAGCGCGGAACCTCGAAACGGTGGTCGTCGAGTTCGACGTCACTCCGGAGGGTTCCGTGATCAATCCCCGAGTGGTGGACAGCACCAACCCCTGTTTCAACCGCGCGGCGATGCGAGCGGTCGAGCGCTGGCGTTACCAGCCGCGCGTCATCGACAACGTGGCCCAGCCGCGCTTCGGTGTCCGAACCGCGATTGATTTCGGCATGGAGGAATGATGTGACTCAGACTCGCTTGTTCAACCCCTGTGCATTGCTTCTGGTTCTGCTTGGCCTGTGTTTCCTGGTTCCACCGGTTTTCGCCGGCACCTTGTCTCCAGCCGTGGCGACCGATCTCCTCGAGGCCTACGAGCTTCTGGAAAACGATGAGACCGAAGAAGCGCTGGCAAGGCTCAACCGGCTGATGAGCCGGCGCGGCGAGGCCATGACCGAGTTTGACCGCGCGTCGGTCCTGCAAATCCGGGGCTCGGCCCACGTCAATCTGGACGACTATGAGTCCGGCCTGGCCGACTTTGAAAACGCCATCGCCCAGGGTGCCTTGCCGGCTGAGCAGACCAGCCGCCTGCGCTTCAATATGGCCCAGCTCTATTTCGTAACCGAGCAGTACGAAAAGTCGATCGAGTTTTTCGAGCGCTGGCTGGCCGAGGACCCTGAGCCGACCGCCAACACCTGGTTCATGCTGGCCGGTGCGCACTACCAGGTCGGAAACTTCGAGCGTTCTCTCGACTCGATCAAGAGCGCCATGGAGCTGACCGAAGAGCCGGATCTTCGTCAGTACGAGTTGAAAAACGTGCTGCTCAATGAACTCAATCGACCCGTGGAACGGATCGATCTGCTCAAGCGCATGGTCACCATCTGGCCGGACCGGCTCAGTTTCTGGCGCCAGCTATCGTCGCTCTACCTCGAGCAGGATGATCAGCTCAAGGCCTTCGGAGCCCTGGAGTCGGCCTACCTCGCCGGGCTGATTGACGAAGAGAGCGACATTCTGGTCCTGTCCCAGTTCTATTCCACGTTCAATAACCCCTACCGCGGCGCCCGCCTGATCGAACGGGAAATGGACGAAGGCCGCGTCGAGCGCAACGTGGAAAACCTGGAGCTGCTGTCCCAGCTCTGGAGCCAGGCCAGGGAGCATCGCGAGGCCATTCCGGTCCTGCGCGAGGCCGCGCGCCTGTCCGACACCGGTCAGCTTTCGTTCCGCCTGGGCCAGGCTCTGCTCGCGACGGAAGACAACGCGCGGGCCGAGGCGGCGTTCGAAGACGCGATTGACAAGGGCGATATGGACGACAACATCCTCGCCGAGGCCTGGATTCTCCTGGGCAATGCCCGATTCAACCAGGCCGGGCCGGGCGATCGCCAGCAGCGCCGGCTGGCCGATCAGGCCTTCGCCCAGGCGGAACGTTTCCCGGTCACGCGCGCCCAGGCCCGTGACTGGCGCGGCTACATCAAGGCCATCGACGACACCGAGTCGCGCCAGGCGATGCTCGAGCAGGAGCAGTCGGAGCGTCTCGAAGCCGCGGCCCAGGAGCGATTCCTGACCGCGTGTCGGGCCCAGCAGCTGGCTGGAACCACGCTGACCGAGGAATGCCGGCGCGTGCTGGAGGCGGCACGCGAAGCCGATGAAGGCGCATTCTGACTCTCCGTTTGGGCATACTTAGTCCCTGAAACAGCTAAAAAAAGCCCCGGATGGCGACATCCGGGGCTTTTTTCCTGCGCGCCGAAAAAGGTATAGTGGTTTCGGGGATCGACATGGGGCTGCTATGGGAAAGCGTCAATCCCGGTTGGGACGGGCTGCGTATCTGGCGTATCTGCTGGCGTGGATGGCGGATGGAGCCGCGGCGGCTCTGGACTCCCATCCGGTTTTCCGTCACATCGATGTGGCGGCCGGACTGCCGGATCAGCACGTCGAAAGCATCGTTCAGGATGCCCACGGCTACGTCTGGATCGGAACCCGCGGCGGCCTGGTTCGCCACGAGGGCGAGCAGCTTCGGCTAGTGCCGCGCGACCCCGCCCACCCCGGCTCCCTGCCCGGCAACAACATTGCCTCACTGCACGCGCATTCCGATGGCAGGGTCTGGGCCGGCATTCTGGGAGCGGGCATCGTCGAGATCGCTTCCGACTTGCTGCCGCGCCGTCATCTCGCGCCCCGATCGGCCGGTGGAGTCCTGCCCGGTGAGAACGTCTGGTCGATGGCCGAGGACTGCGACGGGCGGCTGTGGATGGCGTTCATGCGCGAAGGTGTGGCCCGGTTCGATCCGATCACGAACGATTTTTCGGCTTATTCGCCGGGGCACGAGTTCGGTCTCTCGGCCAACGGCTATCTGCTTGAGCTGATGGTGGATTCGCGCTGCCGCATCTGGCTGGTCCAGACCGATCAACTGTCCGTCTACGATCCGGGCGATGCCGAGCCGTATTTCAACGAAGTCCTCCGACGAGGACCGGGCGCTGGGGAGTTTCTCGTCAGCGTCACCGAACACGAAACGCACGGTCTGTTTGCCGCCCGCGGCAATGAATTGCTCGCGCTGGGTTCGGCCGATCTGAACGCCCATTCGGAGATTCGTGTGGCCGCCGAGATGGAGGGTCTGATCGGCGGGCTGACCGTGTTGCCCGACGGGCGCATCCTGGCCCTGGTTCAGTCCGGGCTGCGGTTTTACGATCCGGTCACCGGCCGCATGGAGCGCGTCGAGCCCAGGGAGCAGATGCCCGGTTCCTTGCCCGGGGGACGTCTGAGTGGCGCTGTGCTGGTCGACCGCGAGGAGGGGATCTGGATGGCGGTGTCCAGGGACGGCCTGGTCTACCTGCCACCGCGACACGCCGCGTTCGGTCGACTGGAACCGGCGTCGGGATCCGACCAGGGTTTTGACCTGCAGCGAATCCGCGTGGTTGCGACCACTCCGGATCCGGATGTGGTCTGGATCGGCGCAGACGAAGGCGCGGTGCGGATCAATATCGGAAGCGGTCAGGTCGATCACCTGCACGATCTGTATCCCGAGTGGCGCCGCATCCCGGCGCGGCGGCTTGCGGTCCAGGGGTTTTTGCCCTGGGGTGAGGCCATGCTGATGCTGCAAGGCCGCTCCCTGAAGTATCTGAGCCCGCGGCCCGGTCGATCCCGCCGCCTTCTTGACCGTGAGACCCTGCCGTCGGTCTTCTTTCTTTTCTTCCTGCCGGCGGCAGAAGACGAGCTGTGGATCGGAACCCGTTCCCACGGAGTGCTCCGCTATGACCTGGCCAACGAGACCTTCCGGATTTTCGGGCCGGACCGGGAACCGCCCCATCATCTGCCGCAGCCTTCTGTCGAGACCATGATCGAGGACGAGCGCGGCCGATTCTGGCTGGCCGCCGCCAACATCATCTATCGCTATTCCGAAGAATATGGTTTCGTGGCGGCCGCCGAGGTCACCGGGCGCATTTCCGATCTGGCCTGGGGCGCGGACGGTCTTCTATGGGTTGCAACCGACACCGGCTTGTCCAGCTGGCACTGGGATGAGTCACACCTGAACCTCGCCGAGCGGTTCGATGTCAGCGGATTGAGCGAAACGGCAGCCATCCGTCGGATCTTTCCCGCCGCCAGGGATCGGCTATGGCTGGTTCTGAGTGCCGGCATCGCCACGCTGGATCTGACGACCGGGCAGACGCACTCTTTTACCGGATCGGACGGTCTCGCGGTTGCTCACTTTGCCGCACGTGGCAGTGCGCGGCTCGCCGATGGGCGCCTGCTGATTGGCGGAGACCGCGGCCTGGTCATCGTTGACCCAAGCCTCCTGGAAGAACCACCGCCCGCCCCTCCCGTGCACTTGACCCGGCTGGCCGCGGCCGACCATGAACGCACCTTGATGCCGGGCCGCAAGGAACCGGTGGGTCTTTCCTGGCGGCAGAATTCGGTTCGCTTTGAATTCTCCGCCCCGACCTTTGTGGCTCCGGAACGGGTCCGCTATCGGGTTCGGCTGGAGGGCTGGGACGAGGACTGGTTCGTCCTGCGGCGACAGTCCCAGATGTATTACAGCAACCTTCGTCCGGGCCGCTATCGCTTCCGGGCCCAGGCCGCCGCCGACGGTGAAATCTGGGGCGAGCCGGGCGATGAGCTGATCATTGACATCGCCCGTCCTCCCTGGGCCGGCAGCTGGGCCTTGTCGGCATACGCCGTGCTGCTGCTGGCCGGAACCGGTGCCGGCTGGCAGGGCTGGCGCCGCGCTCGTCGCAGGCAGACCGAGTTGCGCGATATCCGCAACAAGCGCGAGCTGGCCGAGCAGCAACGCCAGCTGATTCAGCGGCTGAACGCAGATCTCGAGCCATTGCCCCTGGCCCAAACCATCGTTGCCGAGATCTTCCGCTTGACCGATGCCCGCCGGGCCTGCTTCGGATACGTTCATGAACTCATGCCGGCCGAGCTGGTTTGTTCGGGCATCGAGGAACGGCCGGAACGCCAGGAATGGCTTGCGCGCCTGGATCGGATCGACGACGGGCTTGAGCGGACGGTCGATTTCGTGGCCGATCGGCAGCGAATTGCGCGCGTCCTGCTGTCCCTGCCGGCGAGCGGTTTCTCACCCGACCAGGAACAGCGACTGGCCCTGCTGGTCGACCTTGCCGCACAGTCGCTGCACAACAGCATTCTCCTGCAGCGTGTCAAGCATCTGGCCGCGCGCGCCGAGCAGGCCAGTCAGGCCAAGTCGGAGTTTCTGGCCACCATGAGCCACGAAATTCGCACCCCCTTGCACGGCGTCATGGGCATGGCCGATCTTCTGCAGGAGTCGGGAAGTGTCGCCGACGCCCAGCAGGAACTGGTCCAGACGCTGCGCGCATCCAGTCGGCAACTGCAGCGCGTCATCGACGACGTGCTCGATATTTCTCGAATCGAGGCCGGGCGCCTGAGCCTGCAGCGCGAACCCTTCGAACTGGTCTCCCTGCTCGAACATATCGTTGACCTGCACGCGTCCACTGCCGCGCGCAAGCAGCTGGATTTGCGCTTGCGGGTGCACAGCCGCCTGCCGCTGATGGCCCAGGGGGATCCGGACCGCCTGGCCCAGGTGCTGGGAAATCTGCTGAGCAACGCCTTGAAGTTTACCGACCGCGGTGGTGTGGAGCTCAGCGCGGTCAGCACCGACGAGGGTGAGCTTGTGTTCCAGGTGGCCGATTCGGGCCCGGGCATCCCGCCGGCGGCGCGAGCGTACCTGTTTCAGCCGTTCAGTCAGCTTGATGCTTCCATCAGCCGCGTCCACGGAGGTTCGGGGCTGGGCCTGGCCATCTGCCGCCGCCTGACAGCGGCGATGGGCGGTCAAATCGAACTGGACGATGCGCTCTTCCCGGGCAGCCGTTTTTCGGTGCGGTTGCCGGCGGGTCCGCTGCAGGCATGCCCGAAAATGACCAGGCTGCTGGACCGGACCAGGCTGGTCGCCCTGGTTCATCCGCCCACCTACCGGGTTTTGCTGCGCCTGTCCCGACGCTGGGGGTTCCGCGTCGCAAACGGTTGGAAAATGCCTCCGGCCGCAGACGCGCTGGTGCTGGTGGACAGTCGCGCGGATCCCGATCATCCCCATCTGCGAGGCTGGCTGGAGAGCAGCCCGAACGGCCTTCGCCTGGAATCTCCCTACAGTGCCGGGAATCCATCTTCGATCGATCTTGCCTCGCAGTATCGTTTCCTGCGCTGGCCGCTGGTCGAAAGTCGCCTGGTCGGCGCCTTGCTCGATCTGGCCATGCGCCCACTATCCGGACACGCGGCGAGAAGGTAAACTCTGGGATTCTATTGACCTGCCTGGAGTCTCGGATCATGGAATGGATCGTCCTGGGATTGATTGT
>PWJA01000102.1 GCA_003560975.1 Gammaproteobacteria bacterium | reverse complement strand
GCTCCCAGCGCGAGCTGGCCGCGGCCTATCGGCTGTTTGCCGGCAGCGGTTCGGTGTTCGCCCTGCCGTCGCTGTTCGAGCCGTTCGGTCTGGCCCCGATCGAAGCCGCGGCCTGCGGTCTGGCGGTGGTCGCTACCCGCAACGGCGGACCGTCAGAAATTTTTGCCGACGGCGCCGGCGTGTTGATGGATCCCGAGGATCCGGCCGACATGGCGCGCGCGTTCGGGGAGGGACTGGAGCGTCAGGCGGAACTGGCTGCCCGTGGTGTTCGGCGGGTTTTGTCCACCTATACCTGGGACAAGACCGCCGCCGCCTACCTGGAGACGATTCGCGATGCCATGGGACGCGCCCCGGCGGGCGCAGCCGGGATTTCCGAGCTGGACGCCTCGGAGCGGATTCGGGACTACCTGCGAGGCGGCTGAAAGCAGGCGCCGCGACGCCCTCAATCCGGCTGGCGGCGGACGTGCGGATAATCGGCCGGCTGATAGTGTCGGCCCTGGCCCAGCATTTCCCGGTTGACCACGACGATGCCTTCTTCGGTCACGTGGAAGCGCCGCTCATCGGCAGCGCGGTCGTGGCCGATGATGGTGTCGGACGGGACGATGCAACCGTTGTCCAGGAGCGCGTTGCGCAGCTTCGAGCCGCCGCCGACGTGGCAGTTCGGATGAACCAGCACGCCATCGAGGTCGCAGTCCGCTTCGATGATGCAGTCGTTGAAGATCAGGCTCTTGCGGATACTGGAGTCGGAGATCACGCAGCCGTTGCCGACCATGGACTGAATCAGGGTGCTCTGGCCGCGCGGTCCGTGGTCGGCGAACTTGGCCGGTGGACCCTGCACGGGGTAGGTAAAGATGGCCCATTCGGAGTCGTGCATGTTCAGCGCCGGTTCGTCGCACAACAGTTCCATGTTGGCCTGGTAGAGCGCGTCCAGGGTGCCGACGTCGCGCCAGTAGGGTTGGCCGGAGACCGCGCGGGTCAGCGGGAAGGCCAGGACGCGTTGCTGTTCGCGTATCGCGCGCGGAATGATGTCCTTGCCGAAATCATGGCTGGATTCCGGACAATCGGCATCCTCCTGCAGGATCCGGTGGAGGAAGTCGGAATTGAAGATGTAGATGCCCATGCTGACCAGCGCCTGGTCTGGATCTCCGGGCATGGGCTCGGGTTGTTCGGGCTTTTCCTGAAAGCCGGTCACCCACTCGCTTTCATCCACGCGCATGACGCCGAATCCGGTCGCCTCGTGCAGGGGAACCACATGACAGGCAACGGTGAGATCGGCGCCGCTGCGCACGTGCTCGGCCAGCATTTCGCCGTAGTCCATCTTGTAGATGTGATCCCCGGCGAGGATCAGGGTGTACTTGTGCTGATAGGCCTCGATGATGTCTAGGCTCTGATAGACGGCATCGGCGGTGCCCTGGTACCAGCTTTCATCTTCCAGCCATTGCTGGGCCGGAATGATGTCGAAAACACGCCCATGGTCCGTGTTGAGCTTTTTCCAGCCCACCATCAGGTGTCGGATCAGCGAGTGCGATTTGTACTGGGTGAGGACGGCAATCCGGCGGATGTCGGAGTGCAGGCAGTTCGACAGGGCGAAGTCGATGATGCGGAACTGGCCCCCGAACGGGACGGCGGGCTTGGCTCGCCAGTTGGTGAGCATTTCCAGGCGCGTCCCGCGTCCACCGGCAAGGATCAGTGCCTGGGTCTGCCGGGTCAGCAGGCTGACGTACCGGGCTGAATTCATGGTCTGGTCGCTGAGGTGTTGGCCAACCGCTCCATGGTACCCGATAGCGAAGGCCGCTTCCCGCGAGGCGCCGGCGGAACGAAAAACAGCGCCGCGGACACCCCGCGGCGCTGTTGGATGGAGCCGTGGAACGCCGGGACGATCAGCGGGCCAGCAGGTTTCCGGTGTTGTGGAAAATGCGCAGGCCGATGCCGAACATGTTTTCGGTGCCGGTCACGTCCTGTTCGGTCCGGCGGAAGCCGCCGTGCAGGGCAACGCCGCGGCGGAAGCTGTAGCGCGTACCGATGGCGAAATAGTCTCCATCGTTATCCCGACCGTCGCGATCGTCCTTGAACTGACCGAAGTTGATCGAATGGGTCCACTTGCCCATTCGATAGCTGCCGGTCAGGAACAGGAAATCTCCGTCTTCGGCGCCTTCGCCGCGGAACTCGTAGGTGCCGGCGAGCGTCCACGGTCCCTCGCTGTAGCGGACGCCGAGCTTGGTGCCGTCGCGGTCATCCGGACCGCCGCGGTATTCGCTGCCGTCGATGTGCGAAAGCAGCAGGCGGACGGGGCCGACCGGGGCGCTGATCGAAACCGAATACGTGTGGTTGCCGCGGGTATCCCCGGTTCCCGGATCCGAGCTGTCATCGATCCCAACGAACGCCGCGACCTGGATACCGTTGACGGCATGGTCGTAGCGGATGGAACGGTTCAGGAAGCTGTTATGACCGAAGGCCGTTGCCGAGCGTCCCTGGTTGCCGCGCGCCTGCAGGAAGGTTGCGTTGAGCGGATCCCAGCCGACCGTATCGGTTTTGTAGGGCGTTTCCAGCCGACCGACCGTGACCTGGCCGAAACGCTGGCTGGCCAGCCCGACGTAGGTATGCCGATCGCTGTCTTTCTTGCCGTCGACGTCCAAGGACATCGCATAGCGGGCCACGCCGCGCAGATCGTCGCTGATCTGATGCCCCAGGTCGAAAAACAAACCGCCCCAGTTGCCGGAATTGGCGCGGCCGTTGACCCAGCCATCGGTGATGTGCCAGCCCTTGTTGTCGCGGGCTTCCGCCGCGCTACCGCCGGCGTTGACGACCTCGGCCTGCAGGCGCAGAAACACGCTGAAGCTGGTGTCCGGCTCGTCGGCCGATGCGCTCATGGGCAGGCTGACTGCGCCGGCCAGCGCCAGAGCGCCGACCAGGGGACGGATTCGGGGCATACGACGTTTCATTTTATTTCACTCCGTTGAAGTAAGGCCATCGGTGGCCAGGTCAGTAAGGCAACCACCACCCCCACGCCGAGCGCGCCGCCAACCAGGGAGAGGTAATCAAGTGCTCCGGTCAGGTTGGCGAAGCTGGAAGACGTGAAGGCGGGTGCAATGAAGAAGGTGATGACGGCGGCCGCGCCGCCGAGCACGACGGCCAGGCGGATCGCGCCGGAGGTCACCAGCGTGCCGCGCTTGAGCGCAAGGATCAGAAGGACCGCGTCGATGACGAGCACCGCGATCAGAATCGGTAACAGCGGCCGGAGGACTTCCAGCAGGACCGAGAGAATGCCGACGATGGAAAATGCCATGGTGTTGTCTCCTTAGAGGTTCGGTCCGTTCAGACGCGGCCACGCATCATGGCGTTGTAGGCTGCGTGCAGCATCCGGTCTTTCATCACCCACGGCACCCAGTGCTCGCGATACGGGCTGATGAAGGGGAAGGACGGCACCATGTTCAGGGCGTAGTCGAACTCCACCAGAATGCCGCGTCCGCGTGCGGTGATCAGCGGGCAGGAGGTGTAGCCGTCGTAGCGGGCCGTCATGTCGCGCTGCTGGATCGCCTGGATCATGTTTTCCACCGCAACCGGAACCTGGGCCTTGACGCTGGCCGCGGTCTTGCCGATGGGCGTGCCCACGCAGTCGCCGGCACCGAACACGTTCGGATAGCGCGGGTGTTGCATGCTGTGGCGGTCGACCTCCATCCAGTTGCCGTCGTCGGCAAACGGACCGTCCTGCCAGGCCAGCGCGCTGTTGCCCAGCGCGTCGGGCGCGCGCATCGGCGGGACGACGTGGATGAAATCGTAGTCGAGCCGCAGCTCGCCTTGAGGCGTGGCGAAGGTGGCTCGCTTGCGTTCGGGTTCGATGCCGACCATCCGATGATTCCAGCGCACGTTGATGTTGCGGCTGGGAAACTCCTGCTTCAGGAATTCATCCATGTCGGGCTGCGAGAACAGCCCGGTCCCCACGGTGGGGTAGTAGAACTGGCCGCGCTCGCGCGTGCCGCGGCGCTGCATCAGGTCTTCGGTCAGCATGGTGACCTTGAGCGGGGCCCCGGCGCACTTGATGCCGCCGGCCGGCCGGGTAAACAGGCCGACGCCCCCCTGTTCGGCAAAACGATCGATCATTTGCCAGGTGCGAGCCGCGTGCTCGTGGTTGTCGTACACGCAGCCAATGCCCTCACGTCCGATCAGGTCGGTGCTCATGCCTTCGATGGCGTCGAAGTCCACGTGCAGGCCGGTGGTGACCATGAGATAGTCGTAGTCGACGACCTGGCCGGAGTCGGTGACCACGCGGTTGGCGTCCGGATCGAACTCCGTGACCATACCCTTGATCCATTCAATGCCGGAAGGCATGTAGCGGGCATTGCTGTCGAGGACCTTGCCCTGGTTCCAGATGCCGGTCGCGACCAGGGTCAGGCCGGGCTGGTAGATGTGCTGCTCGCGTCGCTCGATGATGGTGATGCGGGCACCCGACAGGCCGCTGGCCAGCCGATTCGCTGCCGACAGGCCGGCCGCGCCGCCGCCGACGATCACGATCCGGGCTGACGTGGCAACGGCTTGCGCCGGCTTCGATTGGAGCAGGGCGCCG
>PWJA01000025.1 GCA_003560975.1 Gammaproteobacteria bacterium | reverse complement strand
TTCCAGCTGATCGTGCAGATGGACCCGGCCCTGGCCGGCATCGTCAGTCTGTCGCTCAAGGTCAGTTTTTCTGCTGCGGCCATTGCCGCCATCCTGGGTTTGCCGCTCGGGGCGGCGCTTGCGCTCTACCCATTTCGCGGCCGCGGTGGCGCGGTAGCGTCTTTGAATGCGCTGATGGGTCTGCCGCCGGTGGTCGCCGGATTGATGATTTACCTGTTGTTGTCGCGCGCCGGTCCGCTGGGGTCCTGGGGCCTGCTGTTCACCCCCACCGCCATGGTCATCGTCCAGACCCTGCTGGTGTTTCCGATCATCGCGGCCCTGTCGCGCCAGATCATCGAAGACCTGTGGGAAGAGTATCGCGAACAACTGCAGTCCCTGGGTTCGAGCCGCCTGCGCGCCATTCCGACCTTGCTCTGGGATGCGCGCTTCTCGCTGATCACCGCGGTCCTGGCCGGATTCGGCCGGGCCAGTGCCGAGGTCGGGGCCGTGCTGATCGTCGGCGGCAACATCGAAGGGGTGACCCGGGTCATGACCACTGCCATCGCGCTGGAGACCAGCCGCGGCAACCTGGCCCTGGCGCTGGGCCTGGGGATCGTGTTGATGATGCTGGGCCTGCTGGTGAACGTGGCCATCTACGTGATCGGCGAACAGGCCAGGCGGAGGGTCGGATGAGCTCAACCTCGACGTTGGCCGGCGCACAAGCCAGCCTGCTGCCGCTGGTCCTGAGCGGGGTCGGCTTCCAGCATGCGGATCAGCGTCTGCTGTCGGATATCGACCTGAACATCAGTCGGCGCGGCAAAACCATCGTGCTCGGCCCGAACGGGGCCGGCAAAAGCCTGTTGATGCGCCTGTGCCACGGCCTGGTCGAAGCCAGCAGCGGAACCGTGCGCTGGGCGTTGGACGAGCGTGGAGCGGCAGCGACCATCCGGCACCGCCAGGCCATGGTCTTTCAGCGCCCGGTCCTGCTGCGTCGCAGCGCGCTGGCCAACGTCGCCCACGCTCTCGCCCTGCAGGGGGTGGCGCGCCGACAGCGCGCCGAACGGGCCGCCGAAGCGCTGGATCGATTCGGCCTGCTGTCGCTGGCATCGCGCTCGGCGCGCGTCATGTCCGGCGGCGAACAGCAGCGCCTCGCCCTGGCCCGAGCCTGGGCGCTGAGGCCGGAAATCCTGTTTTTGGATGAGCCGACTTCGGCCCTGGATCCGTCGGCGGTGAAGGCGGTGGAAGATGCGGTGCTGACCTTTCACGAGGCCGGTACGCGCATTGTCATGACCACCCACGACCTGGGCCAGGCGCGCCGCCTGGCCGACGATGTCGTGTTCCTGTGCAACGGCCGTTTGCTTGAGCACACGCCGGCCGAGCAGTTTTTCCGCCAGCCGCAAAGCCCGGAGGCAGCGGCGTTTCTGCGCGGCGATCTGGTCTGGTAAGCGCCGCATGACGGATTGCCGATCAAGGAGCGTTTCCATGTTGCACACCCCATCGAAACAGGGCAATCGTCCGATGCTGGCCGGGCTGCTGTTTACGCTTGCGCTGTTCTGGGGCTCGGTCGCATCGGCCGACCCGCCGTTCATCCTCGTGGCCTCGACCACCTCGACCGAGCAGTCCGGTCTGTTTGGCCACATCACTCCGAAATTCACCGAGGCCACCGGCATCGAGGTGCGCGTGGTGGCCGTGGGTACCGGGCAGGCCTTTGCCATTGCCCGTGCCGGCGACGCCGATGTCCTGTTCGTGCACGACACCGCCGGCGAAGAGCAGTTCGTCGCGCAGGGTTTCGGCGTGGAGCGCAGAGACGTGATGTTCAACGATTTCGTCATCATCGGCCCGGCCGACGATCCGGCCGGTATAGCCGATGCCGCCAGCGCGGTGGAGACTGTCCGGCGAATCGCGGCGCTCGAAGCGCCCTTTGCCTCGCGCGGTGACGACAGCGGCACGCATCGTGCCGAACTGCGCCTGTGGGAAGAGGCCGGCATCGATCCGGCCGGGCGCTGGTATCGCTCGCTGGGCAGCGGTATGGGCCCGACCCTGAACACGGCCGCCGGCATGGGCGCCTACGTGCTGGCCGATCGCGGGACCTGGCTGAACTTCCACAACCGCCAGCACCTGGCCGTCCTCTTCGAGGGCGATCCGGCGCTGTTCAACCCCTACGGCAGCGTGCTGATCAACCCGGAACGGCATCCGTACCTGAAACACGACCTGGCCATGCAGTGGCACGACTGGCTGGTTTCAGCGCAAGGCCAGGCCGCGATCGCCGGCTACGAGATCAACGGCGAGCCGCTGTTTTTCCCGAACGCGGAGTGAAACCCTGGCTCGCCGGATTGGCGTCGTGTTTCAGTGCCGGGGCTCTGCCTGGGTCGCGTTGCCGTCCTCTGGCACGTCGAACGCCTGCCGCACCCAGGCCAGGTACTGCTGGTTGGTCGAGACGACCTTGCCGGGTGAATCCGACAGCTTGACCACCGGCTGGCCGTTGCACTCGGTCATCTTGATGACGATGTTGATCGGGTCGATTCCCGTGTCGTGGGTCAGGTTGGTGCCGATGCCGAAGGTGACGTTGGTCTGATCGCGGAAGCGCTGCCAGATCTCGGCGGCGGCCGGGATGTTCAGCGAATCGGAGAAGATCAGGTTGCGGGTCTTGGGGTCGATGCGGTTACGCCGGTAGTGCTCGATCATGGCCTCGGCCCAGCGGTAGGGGTCGCCCGAGTCCTGGCGCGCGCCGTCGAACAGCTTGCAGAAGTACAGGTCGAAATCGCGCAGGAAGGCGTTCAGGCTGTAGGTGTCCGACAGCGCGATTCCCAGATCGCCGCGATACTCGCGCGCCCAGACTTCGAACGCGAAACGCTGGGTTTCGGCCAGCCGCGGGCCCAGGGCCTGGCAGGCCTGGATGAACTCGTGGGCCATGGTGCCGATCGGGATCAGGCCCAGATCCCTGGCCAGGCGCACGTTGCTGGTGCCGCGCAGGCTGGTGGGGATTTCCCGGGCCAGCGTGGTCACGACTTCATCGTGCCAGGCGCGCGAATAGCGTCGACGGGTGCCGAAGTCGGCAAAGATGAACTCGTCGGGCAGGTCCAGCGCGCGCACCTGCTCGATCTTTTCGGTCAGCCGGCGGCGACCTTCATCGAGCGTGTGGGCCGGATGGGCGTGGCGCGCGTACAGCTCGCTGACGATGGCCAGCAGCGGAACCTCGAACAGGATGGTGTGCAGCCACGGGCCGCGGATGACGATGTCGAGCTGGCCGTCCGTCTCGCCGATATCAACGAAGCGGGCCTGCAGATGAAACAGGCGCAGAAACTCGATGAAATCGCGCTTGAGATAGCGCAGGCTGCTTAAGAAATTCAGGTCCTGGGGATCGAGCTTCAGACTGCACAGGTGGGCTATTTCGCGTTCCAGCTCGCTTTTGAGCGGGCGCAGATCCACGCCCGTGCTGCGGCAGCGAAAACGATATTCGACTTCCGCGCCGGGGAACTGATGCAGCACCGCCTGCATCATCGAAAATTTGTAGATGTCGGTATCGAGCAGAGACTGAATGATCATGATTCCAGTATCGCCGATTCCAATCGCAATGCCTTGATCGGCCGTAGACGCGAGATCGCACGGGCCGAGAAATGCCCTCCCGGAGCAGCTTCGTCCGCGCGCGGGATTTTCGTCGGAAACGATTGACGCCTTCTCCAAATAAACTGATAATCATTCTTGATAGTAGCGGCTCCATTTCGTTTCCCATTACCCTGAGATTCCCGATTTCCCCCCGCCGGCTGGCCCCATTGGCCGCCGTCGCCGTGATGTTCCTGCACGTTCCCGCCTGGGCCGAGGAGGCCATCGAGACAGACGAGGCGCTGGACCGCATCAGCGTCACCGCCGAGCGCGGCTGAGCGCGCGAAACCATGGAAGTGCCCCAGGCGGTCGATACCATCACTCGTCTGGACCTCGACGAGCAGCTCCCGATCGACCTCACCCAGTCGATCCAGCGCCAGCCCTCGGTGGGTCTCGGTCCGTCGGGCGAAGTCTTGAGTTTCTGGCAGCAGGGCTTCACGCTGCGCGGCCTGGGTTCGCAGCGGGTCCTGACCCTGACCGACGGCGTCCGGCTGTCCGGACAGGGCACCGGCTACGGCGGCGGATCCTTGAGCATCTACGATACGTTTTCGGTCGAGCGGATCGAGATCCTGCGCGGCCCGAATTCGGTCCTGTACGGGACCGATGCCTTTGGCGGCGTGATCAATGTGATCACCCGCCAGCCCCGCCGGCGTAGCGAGTCCGGAGTCAACGGCGGGGTGGCGTACGCCCATGACGCGGCCTACAACCTGAACCGGACTTCGGCTTTCGTCGATACTGGCAATGAACGGGTTGGCGCGGTCTTTGGCGGCAGCTACTCGACCAACGACAATCCCCGGCTGGCCGATGGCACGCGCGCGACCAGCGGCGCCACCGACAAGGCGTCTGGCTTCGCCAGGGTCAACATCGAAGTCAATCCCGGCCACAGTCTGAGCCTGCTGGGCAACATCAGCCGGGACACCGATGTCGAGATCGAAGACTCCGGGATTCCTTTCGGTCCGGTCGGGGTCGGCCCTCTGCGTTTTCAGTTTCCGCTCTACCAGCGCTCGCTGCTGGGCGCGCAGTGGCAATCACTGGATCCGAGTCCGAGCGTGGCCGAGTTCTACCTCGGTGTCTATTGGCAGCAGATTCGCCGCCAGTTCGATCGAACCACGCCGGAAGTGTTCTTCCCGCCGCCGCCTCCTCCTCGGGTCGAAGCGGTGCGCGTGCAGACCAACGATCGCATCGACACCTTTGAAGTCAATCCGCGGCTCCGTTTCGAGCTGGGAGATCGGATGCTGACCCTGGGCGCCGATTTCGGCTACGACTCCTCGGTTGGGCCGGAAATCGAGACCCGTGAGCAGCTGTTCCCGCCGGGTCCGCCGTCGCCCGGTCTGGTGCCGGGTCCGACGCCGATCCAGCGCGTCGATGCCGAACAGTATCGAGCCGGACTGTACGTTCAGGACAACTGGTCGTTCGCTTCACGGTGGGAGTTGATCAGCGGTTTGCGCCTGGATTATTTCTCGGTCGAGGACGAAATTTCCCAGACGTCGGACTCCGAAACCGGCCTCAGCGGCAACCTGGCCGTGGTGTTCGAGCGCACGCCCCAACACATGCTCTACGCCAACCTCGGCTCGGGTTTTCGTGCGCCCGACCTGGCCGAGCGCTACCAGCGTGCGGTGGTCTCGGTCGTTCAGCAGGTTGAGATTCTCGGCAATCCCGAGCTGGATTCGGAGCGCTCGCTGTCGCTTGATTTCGGCTCGAAGTGGTTGAGCCGGGCGTTCAGCGGCGAAATCGCACTGTTTTACAACCGGGTCAGCGACTACATCGTCGAGCAGGTTGTCCAGCCGTTCCCCATCGTCGAGCAGGCGGTCAACACCGACACCGTCGAACTGTACGGCTGGGAGTTCAGCGGCGCCTGGCGCAGCGGCAATTATGAGCTCTTCGGCAATGCCTCTCGCACGTATGCGCCATCCGATCGCGAGTTGATCCGGGTCGATGGCGGGCGCCTGAATTATGGCGCGGCGTACCGGTTTTCCGGACCGCGGGGCGCGGACGGGCGGGTCGAGCTGCTGGGTCGGACCACCCTGGCCAGCCGCGATCTGACCGAGCTCGGTCGAGAGGACACCGGCACCGATCGGGTCGACTATCCGAGCTTTACGGCCTTCGAGCTGCGCGCGCGCATGGACATTCCGCTGGCGGAACAACGACGCCTGCGCCTGGTTGCCGGCATCCGCAACCTGACCGATCGCGAATACGTGGAACCGTTTTTCGATCAGATTCAGCCCGAGCGCAGCCTGTACGGATCGGCCCAGTTCCTGTTCTGATCCAGCCGGCCGCCTGCCGGCTCAGGAGCGCCCGCCCGCCGCTGCCGGCGCCGGCTGCAGTCGACGATTGAGTTTCAGCAGCCAGGGCAGCAGCAGGAGCACGCACAGAATCTCGAGCAGGCCGACGAGCACGAACACGCCCGGGTAGGGCGAGGCGCCCAGCGAGCGAATCAGGCCGAGTGCGCCCACGCCCAGCAGCGGGCCGAGCATGAAACCCAGCGAACCGACCAGGTGGAACCCGCCCATGGCGGTGGCCTGGGCGTCGCCGGCCAGGCGCGTGACCAGGACCAGCGAGGGAGCCAGCATCATCGCCGCCACGATCCCGCCGAAGACCATGACGATCCCGATCTGGGCCGGTTCGGCAAAGCCCAGCGCGGCCAGGTACAGACCGTAGAAGATGCTGCCGAAGGCCATCAGCACCACCGGGCTGATCCGTTCACACAGCAGCCCGGCCGGATAGGTCAACACGCCGAAAGGCAGCAGGAACGCGGCCATGGCCAACCCGATCCGTTGCGGGTTCATGCCCAGTTCGGTGGCGAAATACAGCGAAACCGTGGAAATGATGAAGCCCACGGTCAGGCGATCGATGAAGGTAAAGGCATAGGGAATCAGCAGGGCATGCCGCTGCAGGGCCAGCCGCACCATGTCGCCGAGGCGCTCGGCCGAGCGCTTCAGCGGGACGTCCTCGAGGATCAGTGCAGCGCCCACGCCGACCAGGAAGATCAGGCCGCCGCCGAACAGAAAGACGCTGGTGGCGGCGTCCGACCCGATCCGGCCGCCGAGCACGGTTCCGGTGGCCACGCCCAGGCTCATCGCGGCGCCGGCCATGCCCATCGCCCGACCCTTGTGCTCGGGCCGGGCGCTGTCGGCGATCATGGTCATGGCCAGAACCAGCGCGGTCATGTGGGCCGCGCCCTCCACGAAGCGCAGCCCGAGCTGAACCGGATAGGGCCACGGCCCGTACATTCCCAGCAGGCACAGGCTGAACACGAACAACGCCGGCACCACCAGCACCTTGCGCCGGCCCAGGCGATCCGACATCAGGCCGGCGACGAGGGCGACGAGCAGCGAGCCGGCCATGTTGGACGACATGAACAAGTGACGGTCGAGCTCGGAGCGGCCGGGGAAGCGGCCTTCGGTGAGATCGAACAGCAGCGGCACCACCGCCGTGACCGGCAGCATGATCAGGAAAATCCCCAGGGCGATGGGCCAGGCGCGTTTCATGTTCGGGTGCGGTTTGCCAACGAGCGATCTCCAGCGCAGACCATAGCGCGCGAAGGGTTCAGGAATCGCGAGGATCGCGACCCGTCGGCGGAGTCTTGACGACGGGAGTGGTTGAAAACCGTTATCATCCGGGTCCGTATCGGCAGTCGGCAACGCTGTCTGCCGCGATCCTTCGGCAAAGGTTTTTCTTGAGCGCAAACCCGATCAACCCTGCTGCCCGGACCGCCGCGCCGCGCGGGCGCTTCCGGCTCGACGCCTGGACTGCGCTGACCTGGCTCATCGCCGGTCTGGTTGCCTTGCCCGTGGTCACGGTGCTGGCCCACGTGTTCGTGCCGGCCGGCGACGTCTGGTCGCACCTGTACGAGACGGTGCTCAGTCGCTACGTGCTCAATACCCTGGGCCTGATGGTCGGGGTCGGAGCGGGCACCTTGCTGATCGGCGTCGGCACGGCCTGGCTGGTGGTGATGTGCCGGTTTCCGGGCAAGCGCATCTTCGAGTGGGCGCTGCTGCTGCCCCTGGCGGTGCCGACCTACGTCATCGCCTACGCCTATACCGATTTCCTGCAGTTCGCCGGGCCGGTCCAGTCCTGGCTGCGCGAGGTGTTCGAGTGGGGTCGCGACGACTACTGGTTTCCGAACATTCGATCGCTGGGCGGTGCCGCCGCACTCATGTCGCTGGTCCTCTACCCGTACGTCTACCTGTTGACCCGGGCGGCCTTCATGGAGCAGTCGGTGTGCGCGCTGGAGGTGGGCCGGACGCTGGGCCGCGGCCCGTGGCGGCTGTTTTCCAGCGTGGCCGTGCCCCTGGCCCGGCCGGCCATTGTCGGCGGCCTGGCCCTGGCCCTGATGGAAGCCCTCAACGACTTCGGCGCCGTCCAGTTTTTCGGCGTGGATACCTTCACCACCGGAATCTACCGGACCTGGTTCGGCATGGGCGAGGGTGCGGCGGCCGCCCAGCTGGCCGCCTGCCTGCTGGTGTTCGTGCTGGTCTTGCTGCTGCTGGAGCGTTTCTCGCGCCGCAGCGCGCGTTTCCACCACACCACCGGGCGCTACCGCGAGCTGCCGCAGTATCGCCTGCGGCCGGGCGCGGCCACGCTGGCCTTCAGCGCCTGCGCCCTGCCCATCCTGATCGGCTTTCTGATTCCGGCGGCGCTGCTGCTGGAGATGCACTTCCGGGTTGGTGATGCGCTGATGGGCACGCGCTTCTGGGAGTTCGCCTGGAACAGCCTGCGCCTGGCCATGGTCGCGGCGGTGGTGGCGGTCGGTCTGGCGGTGGTGATTGGCTATGGTGTGCGCCTGCGGCCGCGCCCCTTGACCCGGGCGGCTGCGCGCATCGCTTCGGTCGGCTACGCCATTCCCGGGTCGGTGATCGCGGTCGGCATTCTGATTCCGCTGGGCTGGCTGGACCAGCAGATCAACCTGTTCTCGCGCGACCGCTTCGGCGTCATGCCCGGGCTGATCCTGACCGGGACCATGGTTGCCCTGGTCTACGCCTACGTGGTGCGCTTCCTGGCCGTGTCCTTCAATACCGTCGAAGCCAGCTTGACCAAGGTCACGCCGAACATGGATGCAGCCTCGCGCACGCTCGGCAAGACACCGACCCGGACCCTGGCCCTGGTTCATCTGCCGGTCATGCGCACGAGCCTGCTGGCCGCCGGCATCCTGGTGTTCGTGGATGTGATGAAGGAACTACCGGCCACCATCATCCTGCGACCGTTCGACTTCGATACCCTGGCCGTGCGTGCATTCGATCTGGCCTCGGACGAGCGCCTGGCCGAGGCTTCGACCTCGTCGCTCGGCATTGTCGCCGTCGGCATCGTGCCGGTGATTCTGCTCAGCATCGCCATGCGCAAGTCGCGCCCGGGCGGGGCGATGAGCGGCGGCTGATATCCCGACGGTTTTCCAGGGGGTACTCAGTCGATCGGAAACACGAAGGTCTGGGACTGGTCCAGGTGCAGCTCGACGCGCTGGTTTTCGTGGGGCAGGAACACGCCGGGCATGGTCGAGTGGAGATGGTACTCGCGGTTCTGGGTATCGTGCATGCAGATGTGGACCATGCTGTTGCGGCCCAGCAGGCGCGACATGATGACGTGCGATTCGCGGTGGCGATCGTCGGCATCGCCGACCACGACCACGCGGATGCCTTCGGGCCGAATCATGACCAGGGCGCGTGTCCCGTCGCTCAGGCCGCGGGCATCGACCGGACCCAGCGGCGTGCCGATCCGGCCGTTTTCCACCACCCCTTCGATGCGATTGACTTCACCGAAAAACGTCGCCACGAACGGATCGCGCGGGTTGCAGTAGAGGTCGACCGGCCGATCGGTCTGGAGAATCCTGCCGTCCTTCATCAGGGCGATGCGGTCGGCCATGAACAGGGCCTCTTCCGGATCGTGGGTGACCAGCAAGGTGCCGGCGCCGGCGCTTTTGAGCAAGTGCAGGGTGTCGTCGCGGATGCGATCGCGCAGGCGCGCATCCAGCGCCGAGAAGGGCTCGTCGAGCAGCATCAGCCCCGGCCCCGGAGCGAGCGCCCGGGCCAGCGCCACGCGCTGCTGCTGCCCGCCGGACAGCATGTGCGGGTAGCGCTCGGCGGAGTCCGCCATGCCCAGTTTGTCGAGAAAGTGCATGGCCCGGTCGCGCCGCTCGCGGGCCGGCAGGCGGGCCAGGCCGAAGGTGACGTTGTCGAGCACCGACAGGTGCGGAAACAGGGCCGAGTCCTGGAACATCAGGCCGACGTTGCGCTGTTCCGGAGGCACCATCCGGCCGGACGGCTTGCGCATGTCCTCGCCGTTGATCAGGACCCGTCCCTGCTGAAGCTCTTCCAGCGAGGCGGCGATGCGCAGCAGGGTGGACTTGCCGCAGCCGGACGGACCGAGCAGGCAGACCACCTCCCCGGGTTGCACGTCCAGGGTGACCTGGTCGACCGCGCGCAGGCTGCCGAAGTCGTGGCTGATGTCTTCCATGTACAGCGTGGCCGTCGCCGCGGTTGAAGCGGTCTGGAGGGTCGGTAACGGGCGTGCTGGCTGAGACATGAGGCTCCAGGAATGGCGCGGGCGGAACCCGCCGGATCGACCGGCGTCAATCGGCACGCCGGTTCATTGGATGCACAATCTTATGCAAACAAGAATCATTTGTAAACTCTACCATATAATGGCATAATAATGCGAACGATTACTGTTCAGGTTTTACCGTCCCATCCCTTTCACGTTGATTACCCGGAGCGTTTCGAAACATGTTCACTCTGACCCCCGGCCGGCTGACCGGCGCTGTCCTCCTCGCGCTGGCCTTCGGCCTGAGTTCCACCCTGTCCGCCGCACAGGTCAACGTCTACTCCGCGCGTCATTACGACGTCGACCAGCTCATCTACGATGCCTTCACCGCCGAAACCGGCATCGAAGTGCGCCTGCTCGAGGGCAGCTCGGATCAACTCGTCGAGCGGATTCGGCGCGAGGGGATTGCCAGCCCGGCCGACGTCCTCGTCACGGTCGATGCCGGCCGCCTGTGGCGGGCCGAGCAAAGTGGAATCCTGCAGCCGGTACAGTCGGAAGTACTGACCGAACGCATTCCCGAGTTTCTGCGCCATCCCGACGGGCTGTGGTTCGGCTTCAGCCAGCGCATCCGCCTGATCTACTACAGCAAGGATCGCTTCGATCCGGACCTGGTGTCTTCCTACGAAGACCTGACTCGGCCCGAACTGGCCGGGAGGGTGTGCATTCGCTCGTCGAACAACATCTACAACCAGTCGCTGCTGGCGGCGATGATCGAAAGCCAGGGTCTGGAAGCCACCGAAACGTGGGCGGGCGGTCTGGTCGACAATCTGGCCCGCCAGCCCGAGGGCGGTGACACGGACCAGATCCGCGGCGTGGCGGCCGGGGAGTGCGACGTTGCCGTGGCCAATCATTACTATTACCTGCGCCTGGTCAATTCAGAGAACCGGGCTGACCGGGAGGCCGCCGAGCGCGTCGGCATCATCTTTCCCAATCAGGACGATCGCGGCATTCACGTCAACATCGGCGGTGCCGGAGTGGCCGCCAATGCCCCGAACCGCGATCACGCCGTGCGCTTTCTGGAATTCCTGGCGTCCGATCAAGCCCAGGAACTGTTCGCCGCAGCCAACTTCGAATATCCGGTGGTCGAGGGCGTTTCGCGCCATGAGTCGCTGGCCGAATGGGGTGAGTTGAACTTCGATCAGCTGGGTGTGGAAGCGCTGGGCCGCAACAACCCGGACGCCGTGCGCCTTGCCGACCGGGTCGGTTGGCGCTGATCAGGCCCGCCGTCCGGCCCCTTTCTGCGGGCCGATTGTCAACGCCGGGGCCTGCCCCCGGCGTTTTTTTACGGGTGGATCATGCCCGCCGTCGTTTTGCGCCCACTCGGGGTAGGATATCGGCTCGCCCTGCAAGCCGGGCGAAATCGCCCCTTCATTCCCGAGCGCCGCCATGTCTGATCCGCTTCGCCTCCTCTGTCCCTTGCTTTTGTTGTTGGCCGTGGCGACCGCCCCGGCCGCGGCCGACATCCCCAAGGTCGATCGTCTGGTCAGCCTGCCCAAGCTCGACGGCACGGCCCCGGGCAACCCGGTCTGGTCGCCGGACAGCCGTCGCATTGCCTTTTTGTGGAACGACCACGGCATGCCGTTTCGCGATGTCTGGCTGGCCGACGGCGAGGATCTGACCCGACTGACGACGTTTGCACCCGACCCGGAATCCGTGTTGGGGCCGGGCGAGGATCGGTCGCTGGAGGCCTTGCGCGAGCGGGCCCGGCAGCGCGAGCGGCGCGGCGTTTCCGGCCTGGTCTGGCATCCGGATGCTTCCGGGCTGTACTACGTGCTCGACGGCGGGCTGTACTTTCTCGATCTCGAAAACGGTCAGGCGCGTCGTGTCGGCGACGGCGGCGGCGCCTTGTCGGTTTCGCCCGACGGCCGTTCTCTGGCCCTGATCCGGGGCGGCGATCTGTGGACGAAATCGCTGGAGTCGGGTCAGTTCCGGCGCCTGACCGAACTGGGTGCGGCGGGGATCGGCACCGTGCCCATCGGCGCCTACGTGCGCCCGGACGCCTACGTCGGGCGCTATCGGTGGTCGCCGGACGGCCGCCGGATCGCGTTCGAATTCATCGACCAGCGCGCGGTCCGGCGGGTGCCGTTCCCCAGCTACCTGCACGAAGAGCCGCTGCTGCACGAGGTCCGCCGCCCCTACCCCGGCGACACCGACCTGATCCGCCGGGTCGGCGTGGTCGAGCTCGACGGTGGCGAGCCGGACTGGCTGGATCTGGCCGACCCGAACCGCCGCCTGGTGCTCGACCTGGAGTGGTCGCCGGACGGCGATCAGCTGCTGATCATGCAGGGGGCGGATGTGGCCGAGCAGCGCTGGATTTTCATTGCCCGACCGGCCGACGGCTCGATCCGCCAGATCTGGCACGATGAGCGGCCGCGCCGCATCTATCCGATGTTTCGCGCCCTGTGGAGCGGCGACGGCGAGTCCGTCTACTTCATCGGCGACCACGAAGATTTCTATCGCCTTTACGCCATTGCGGCCGAAGGCGGCGACCCGCAGCGCCTGACCGGCGACTACGACATCGCCAGCGACCGGGGCGGCGCCTGGATTCGGATCGAGCCTGACAGCGGCGACATTCTCATGGTCTCGGCCGAGCACAGCCCCTATGAGCGCCACGTCCACCGCCTGCCGGCCGAAGGCGGCGAGACCGAACGCCTGACCTCGCTGCCGGGGCTGCATCAGCCCAGCCTGTCGCCGGACGGCCAGCGCCTGGCCCTGATCCGGTCCAGCGACACCACACCGGCCGAGTTGTACTGGCTGGAGCTCGATGGTGCATCCCCGGAGCGGCGTCTGACCCGGTCGCCCCTGCCGGAGTTCGAGGTCATCGATTGGCTGGAGCCGGACTATGTCAGCTTCCCCAGCCGTATCGACGGGTTCGAAATCCATGCCCGCATCCTCCGCCCGCCGCACATGGAGCCGGGCAAACGCTACCCGGTGATGTTCGGCAGCATCTATTCAAACACCGTGCTCAGTCAGTGGAATCCGGACCGGCCGACGTCGTTTCTGCAGCAGCAGATGGCATTGAAGGGCGACTACATCACCGTGCTGGTCGACGTGCGCGGCAGCGTCGGCTACGGGGTCGACTTCCGCGAGGCCTTCCAGGGCGACTGGGGCGGCGATGACCTGGAAGATCTGCACAGCGCGGTGGAGTACCTGGCCACCCTGGAGGAAGTCGATCCGGACCGGATCGGCATCTGGGGCAACAGCTACGGCGGCTTGCTCGTGCTGACCGCGCTGTTCAAGAAGCCGGGGTTGTTCGCCGCCGGCGTGGCCGGGGCACCGGCCGTCGACATCTGGCACTTCACCGGCTTCGACCAGCACCTGACCCGGCGGCCCGACACCCACCCGGAAATTTTCGCAGACGGCAGCCTGCTGAGCCTGGGCGAAGACCTGTCCGACCCGCTGCTGATCATCCACGGCGTCCACGACGACATCGTGCCGCTGAAAACCACCCTGATGATGGCCGAGAAACTCAAGTTGCTGGGCAAGACGTTCGAGCTGGACCTCGTTCATGATTCGGGCCACTGGTGGGCGGCCAGCGACCACTATGCGCGCTACACCTTCGGGCGCCTGGTCGAATTCATGCATCGGCACGTTCCGCCGGGACCAAAATAATTGTTTGCAAATACGAATCGTTTTCGTTATCATTACCCCGTGCTTCATCAAAGCGCACGGAGCGCCCCGGCCGGTTCTCCTCCATTCCTCCTCCATTCTTCCAGGCCGGGGCGCTCTTTTTTCCTCTCCCCATGCTGATTTCGTCGTCGCCGAGTGGTGCAGTAACGGCCTGGCGCTGGGTGCTGGGCGCTCCCTGGCGCTACGTGTCGCCTTTGCTCGCCCTGGCGGTCATTGCCGTCGAGTTGCTGGTCGTGCTGCTGCCCGGATTCCTGGGCGGCCTGGTGATCCTTGCGTCCATGCTGGCCCTGTGGGTCTTGCTGTTCAATCTGGCCAGCCGGCTGTTGCTGATGCGGACGATGGGCGTCTCCCGGCTCCGCCAGGCGACCGCGCTGGATCTGCCGCCCGGGATCGCCGCGCGCCACACGGCGCTGTGGGTGGTCGCCTCGCTGCTGCTGGCCCTGATTCATGCCGGCAGCGGTCCGGTCGGCCTCGTGCCGGCCAGCCTGGTTCTGGCCTTGATTCTGCCCGGTGCCACCATGGTCCTGGCGGCCGGTCAGGGCCTCGGCGACGCCTTGTATCCGCACGAGTGGCTGGGCCGCCTGCGCCAGCTGGGCGCGACCGACTACCTGGTCTTGAGCGCCTGGCTGATCGTGTATGCCGTGATCTACCTGGCCGTTTCCGGCCTGCTCGGCGGCGTTCCCGGCTGGCTGCGCAACGCCCTGCAGATGACCTGGTGGAGCGCGGCCATGCTCGCCTGGTTTGCCCAAGTCGGCTTGCTGTTGCACGCCCACCGCGCGCCCGAGGACCGCAGCGGCCCGCCGCCGACCGATCTGCCGTCCACGGACGATCCGGTCGCCTTGTTCGAGCACGTTCTGCGAAACGGCGGTGACGCGGCCATGCACCGCAAACTGGCCCGCACCCTGGAAGCGGCCGGGGAAGACCGGCGCGCCCTGGCCCACGGTCAGATCCACATCCACGCGCTGCTGCTGACGTTCGAGCGCCCGACCGAAGCGCTGGAGCAGGCCGACCGCCTGCTCGCCCTGGACGCGGGCTTTTGCCTGGACGACCCGGTCGTGATGCGGCATCTCATACAGACCGCTGCGGCGCTGGGGACCCCCCGGCTGGTCGTGCGCCTGTGCCGGAATTACCTGGCCCGGTTTCCCGCTTCGCTGGTCGCGGCCGACATCCGCCTGACCGCGTGCGAGGCCCTGGCCGATGCGGGCCAACTGGACACGCAACCGGCCCGGGACTGGTTGAAGGCACTGCGCGGCGATGATCTGGATGCCCGCCAGGCCGAACGCCTGCAGCGCCTCGAGCAGACTGCACCCGGGGGTCAGAATCAGTAGGCGCCGTCGGACTCGCCCGGCTTGGCAGGCTCGGCGTGGTCGTCTTCTTCGGAATCGAGTTCCTGGGCGCGCGGATCCAGGTCCAGGCCGGCGGTCGCACTGTCCGGCATGACGATGAAATCCTCCCGGTCTGCGGCCGGCGGCCGCGGCGTGCGCTGCAGGCGACTGAAGACAAACACCATCAGCGCTGCGTGGACCGCGGCGGTGAAGAAAAACAGGGCCGCGCTTTGCGTCCAGGCCATCAGCACGGAGGCCAGGACCGGTCCGGCCACGGCGCCGCTGCCCTGCAGCAGCAGCATGCCGCTGGAGGCTTCGACGAATCCGCCCTCGGCCACATGATCGTTGACGTGCGCCACGCACAGCGGGTAGAGGGCAAACATGAATGCGCCCAGGACCGCGGCCAGGGCCATCAGCAGACCGAGCCCGGCGTCGGGCAGAAAGCCCAGGCCGAGGCCGGCCAGACCCGCGCCGGCCGAGGTCACCAGGATGACCCGGCGCCGATCGATCCGGTCCGACCAGCGGCCCAGCGGATACTGCAGCGCCGCACCGCCGATCACCGCCAGGCTCATGAACACGGCGATCTGTCCGGATTCAAGCCCGCGCCCGGCGGCAAACAGCGGCGCCAGCGCCCAGAACGAGCCGTTGACCAGACCCACCGCCAGCGCGCCGACCACGCCGCTGGGGGACTGCTGATAGATCTGGCCCAGGCGCAGGCGTACATCGGCCACCGGCCCCGGCACGATGGCCCGGGTCAGGCCGACCGGAATCAGCGAGGCGGTGATGGCCAGGGCCACGATCGCGAACAGATTCAAAAGCGCCGGATCGGCGGTCATCATCAACAGCTGCCCGGCCGTCTGCATGGCCAGCTGGATGATCATGTAGCCGGCCATGGTCCGGCCGCGCGCCTCGTTGCCGGAGCTGGCGTTGAGCCAGCTCTCCATGACCGTGGCCAGCCCGGCAAAGCACAGCCCCGTGGGAACCCGCAGCAGCAGCCACAGCCAGGGATCGACCACCAGCCCATGGGTCAGGGCGACCACCGCGGCTCCCCCGGCCAGAACGGCAAAGGCGCGGATGTGACCGACCCGGCGAATCAGGTGCGGGGAGAGCATGCAGCCGATGATGGTGCCGACCGCCGCGCCCGTCCCGAGCAGGCCGATCTGCACGGTGGTGAAGTCTTCCAGCGCGGCGCGCACCGGGATCAATACGCCGTTCAGCCCGCCCCCGATGAACAGGATGGCGGCGCTGACGAACAGGGCGGTCAGGCTCAGGGGACCGGCAGAGCGCATCGGTTCGTTGGTAGCCACGACTGGGAAATCGAAGCCCGATTGTTACCCGGTTCGGTCCTTGAATGCGTGCAATTCCCCCAAATCGGGCCAGGAATGGCCTCGATCAGGGCACGATGGCCTCACCCACGGCGATGGGCAGATCGGGAATCGGCTGAACCAGATCGAGGAAGATCCGGCTGCAGTGCTGCCAGGAAAATTCGCCCGCGAACGCGCGACAGTCGGTCGGATCCAGGAGCAGGGCCCGTTGCATGGCAATCGCCAGGTCCTTGTCCAGGCAGCCGCTGACCCCCTCCATGACCACGTCGAGCGGGCCCGGAACCGGGAACGCGGCCACCGGCACGCCGCAGGCCATGGCCTCGAGCATCACCAGGCCCAGCGTGTCGGTCCGGCTGGGAAAGACGAACACATCGGCCGAGGCGACCAATTGGGCAAGTTCGTCGCCGTGGTGGTAGCCAAGAAAATGCGCGTCGGGGAACCGAGCCTGCAGCGAAACACGCGCCGGACCGTCGCCAACGATGACCTTGCTGCCGGGAAAATCGACGCTCAGGAAATCCTCGAGGGTTTTTTCCGGCGCCACGCGCCCGGCGTACAGCGCGATGGGCCCGGG
>PWJA01000135.1 GCA_003560975.1 Gammaproteobacteria bacterium | reverse complement strand
GGTGGAAAGCATGTCAAGTCCAACGGCGATACTTGAGGTTCCCAAGTCATCCGCAATCAGTCCGACAGGGTCGCTCAAGCCTGATTATTGCGGCTGTAGGCTGCCGGAGAGGACTGAAAGCGCTCCCTGAAGCGGCGCGAGAAGTGCGAGACGCTGGCAAAGCCAACCGCATCGGCCACCTCGGCGACGTTGCCGGCGCGCTCGCGCAGCAGGCGGGCTGCGGTTTGCAAGCGTTTCTCGCGCAGGTACTCTTCCGGTGACTGGCCGGTTTCACTTTTAAGCCGACGATACAGGGTGGTGCGGTCCATGTGGAGCAGATCGGACCAATCCTGAATGGACAACGACGAGTCCGACAGATGAGCTTCGAGCAGCGAGTTGACCTGGGCCAGGAAGGGCGATTGGCTGACCTCAGCTTCACTCGGGGCGGATTTTTCCAGGTGTGACTTGAGACGACGGCGTGAGGCGATCAGACCGGCTACGCGGGCGGCCAGTTCGGTGCTGTCGAAGGGCTTGGACAGGTAATCATCGGCGCCCGACTCCAGGCCGCGCACGGTGTCCTCGGGAGACGCTCTGGAGGTCAGCATCAGCACCGGCACGAAGGCCAGCTCAGGGTCGGACTTGATTTCGCCGGTCATGGCCAAACCGTCCATGACCGGCATCAGGCCGTCGGTAATGATGGCATCGGGCGTCAGCTCGCGCGCCCGCTTGAGGCCTTCCGCGCCGTCGGCGGCTTCCTCGATCCGGTAGCTGCTTCCCAATCGAAGTCGCAGGAAGGCGCGCAGTTCGGCGTTGTCTTCGACCAGCAGCACGCAGGGGATGTCTTCGGATGACAGCTCATCGATGTCTTCTGCAAATTGCTCATGCACTGCCCCCGCCGGGGCTTCAACGGCTCCCGGCGGCTCACTTGCCGCTGCATTTGGCTGCAGGTCGGTCGGGATCTGCAAGGTAAAGCAGGCGCCTTTTCCGGGCTCTGACTCGACCCGGATACTGCCGCCGTGCAGCTCGGCCAGCTCCCGCGCCAGGGCCAGGCCGATCCCCGTCCCCGGATGGCTGGCTGAAGTCTGCTCGCCCTGGCGGTAGCGCTCGAAGATGGTGTGCTGGTCGGCCGGATCGATACCGGGCCCGGTGTCGACCACCGACAGTTCAATGAGGCCCTTGACGCGTGCCAATCGAACGGTGACCTGGCCGCCATCGGGCGTGAACTTGATCGCGTTGGACAGCAGATTGCTCAGCATGGTGTCGACATGCGCCTGGTCGCAGACCAGCCTCAGCGGCTCATCGTCACCCTCGCAGTTCAGATCAATGTGACGAAGCCGAGCCTGCACGGCGAAGCGATCGACGATGCCGCGCACGATCACGGCCAGTTCGACTTCGATCAGTCTCAGGGGCATGCGCCTGGACTCCAGGCGCTGCAGATCCATGATCTGGCCGATCAGTGACTGCATGCTCTCGCTGTTGCGCAAGGCCACATTGAGGTATTGCTTCATTTCCTCATCAAGCCGATCGCCACCGATCCGCGCCATTTCCTGCAGCGGCCCGCGGGTCAGGGCCAATGGCGTGCGCAGTTCGTGCGAGACGTTGGCGAAAAACCGGGCGCGGGCATCGCTGATCCGGCGAATCTCGCGCGCCTGGGCACGCACCTCGGCGGTGCGTTCGGCCACCTGCTCGGACAATATTTTTTGTTGGGCCAGCAAATTTCGCTCGCGCACGCGGTGGCCCAGGCGAGCGGCCAGCATCAGCAGCATGACGGCGGTCAGCGCATAGATGCCCCAGGCCAGCGGGCTGAGGTAGTAGGGTGGCTGAACTCGAAAAACCAGCGGTTCCGACTCGAAGATCATGCCGGCGGCATTGCGCGCCTGGACCCGGAAGACGTAGTCGCCACCCGGCAGGTTGGTGTAATCGCGCCGGGACTCTTTGCTCCAGCGCGACCACTCGCGCTCCAGCCCTTCCAGTCGAACCCGGTATTCGCTCAGGTGCGGGGCGGTGTAGCTGGACAGGGCATACTCAAAGCGCAGCGACCCCGCGCTCGCAGGCAGCACCGCCTCGATACCGTTTGCGCCCGGGCCCGCGATCAGCCACTGATTCTGATCTGGAAACCCTGCCCGAACCATTTGCAGCCGACTGGGTTCGATGTCGGGTTCTGGCGGCGGCCAGTCCAGCCGCAGCAGGCCGGGATGGCGGCCGATCCAGAGATAGCCACGATGCTCGTCGATAAACCAGTTGATTGCCGGTTCAAGATCGGTCAGCCAGCGACCGTGCCAGTCAAATCGACCGTCTTCACCCAGCGTGCCGCGCCACAGGGTTCCGCCCGGCCCGATACCGCCGACGACCTGGCCATCGCTGGCAAGAGACAGGCGATAGATTCCGCGTGGCTCACCCAGCTCATCATTGCGAAAGTCCGGATCCGGTTCGATACCCATGGCGTCGGGTGCGATGGGTCGATAGCCGCCCTGGCCTGTGCCCAGCACCATGCGTTCGCCCAGGTTGAACGCCCAGGCATAGCCGTCAGGCACGCCATGTTCGGCTGTCAGCTCGGCCTCTACCGTCAAGCTGTCGTCTTGCCAGACAAGGCGGTAGTAGCGCCCCGCCAGGGTACCCACCCAGACCCGGCCGGCGGTATCCTCGGCGACGGTGCTGGCGCGGTGACGGACACCGTCGATCCTGCCCAATGACCGCCAGCCATCCTCCGAATTCAGAAGCACGCCCAAGCCACCGTCCATATCCACATAGATCGCATCACGCAGGCGCGAGCGGGTCATTCCATAGGCGTTGGTATCGGTCAGCAGACGTTCGTGTTCAATCAGACCCATATTGACCAGATCCGGCACCATGCGGTGGACCCCTCCGGAGCCGGTCACCAGCAGGCCATCGCCATCGTCGAGCACATCAAACACCTGCGGCACAGTGGCATCAATAATGTCCAGGCGGCTGGCATCGTGCCCATCGGCTTTCAACAGGCTCAAGCCGCCCTGGCCGCCGATCACCCAGCGACCCTGAAAGGGAACCAGAGCGTCGGCGGACGACAGCCCGAAGTCGGCATCGTAGACCCGCCGCCCGCTGAACAGGTCAACCCGGGCAATCGCACCATGCTTGGCCAGCCAGAGGCCATTTTCGTGATCCAGGGCCATATCGAAAATGTGGTTGACCTTCAGACCACTGCGACGACTTATCTGCTCAAGCGCCTCGCCCGCCGGCCCCAGAACAAACAGCCCGTCATGCCGGGTCGCGACCAGCATGCCGCCATCGGGCGTAGGCAGGGCCCGCTGCGGCCAGGCCCCGGAAAAATCGAACGGCGTCTCGACGGGCTCCGGCACGCCATCGGATAGCCAGAACAGACCGTCAGCGACGGTCCCCATCAGCAGGCGCCCGTCCGGCCAGGATGTCAGAAAGCTCGGGCGCGTACCTTCAGGCAGCCGCCAGTCCGGATCGGGCTCCAGCATGGCCCCGTATTCCGGAAACTCGGTGTAGTCATAAAGCTGGCCTCCGAACCACACCAGGTAGCGATCATGGTGGTTGGCGGTCACGACGACAACATCGCCAGTGAACCGGGCGACCGACAATTCGCCATCGCGCCAGCGAAACAGGTGACGAAGCGCGTGAAAATAAACAGCCCCGTTGATCAGCTGCAGACTGTAAATGTCGCCGAAAGTCCGCTGGTCCTCAGCCAGGTGTTCGACCACTGAGTGATACAGCAGGCCGCCATCGACACCTTGCTCGTAGTAGCCGATTTCATTGGGAGAGCCGATCCAGATGCGACCGTCCGCATCAATCTCCATGGCGCGAATACGGTTATGGTGTCGTGTCGGGATCGCCTGCCAGTTCGCCCCGTCGAAGATCACCAGACCCTCGCCGCCGGCGACCACCATGCGCTGGTCCGGCATTTGGCGCACCGCCCAGTTGACCAGAGCCCCCCCGTACTCTGCCATGCTGTAGTTGCGCACCGGCGGTTTGCCGGGTGGTGGATCAAGGGCAAGCGCTGCAGCCGAAGTAAACCCCAAGGCAACAATCAGCGTCAGTCCGCCGAGCAAATTTTTGGCCATCTCCATCCAGCGCAAGCCAGCCGAGCGTACAAGCAGTATAGGGCACGCATGATTTCGTGCTTTTTTGCAACCCACAGGCAAAAGCCTGCAACCCTGGGTCATTCCCTTTCTCGCCGGTTTCGTTCAAGCTGCGTGGCATCAGGCAAGGATGAGAATTGGCATGATGCGACAGTCGGCTGGGGCGGCCTCTTCAGTCCGCTGTCACCTCGGGAAGGCCGCCAAAGGCATTGCGCTGATGCTGCTTGCCCTGGGTTTCCTCGGTTCTTTGCCAGCGCAGGACCCGCCCACCGATGGCATCTTTTCAGATCGCTTCGAACCCTACTTTCAGGACTGCCCCGACTGCCCCATCATGACCTGGATCCCGGCCGGGGCATTCACCCAGGGCAGCCCGACGAGTGAGCCGGAAAGCTCCAACTTTGAACGTCCGCAGCGACAGGTCAGCGTTCCGGCCTTTGCCATCGGCCAGACTTCGGTGACGTTCGAACAGTGGGATGCCTGCGTCAGCGACGGCGGCTGCACCCACAATCCCGATGACGCCGGCTGGGGCGGCGGCGAGCGCCCG
>PWJA01000019.1 GCA_003560975.1 Gammaproteobacteria bacterium | reverse complement strand
GTTTTCTCTATATCGGCCTGGGTGATGGTGGCCCTTCGGATCAAAGCCAGAATCCGGACACGCTGCTCGGCAGCATGCTGCGCATCGATGTCGACAACGATGATTTCCCCGCCGAACCGGATCGAAACTACGCCATTCCGTCGGACAATCCGCTGGTCGGCGCGACCGGACGGGACGAAACCTGGGCCTGGGGTCTGCGCAATCCCTACCGTTTCAGCTTCGACCGCGCCACCGGTGACCTGTGGATCAGCGATGTAGGTCAGGTGACCTGGGAAGAAGTCAACCTGCAGCCGGCCGGCGATCCCGGCGGGCAGAATTATGGCTGGGACGTCTGCGAAGGCAACTGGCTACGGGGCAGCACCACCCAGCCTTGCAGCCTGCCCGGTTCGACCTTGCCGGTCATCGAGTATCAAAGAACCTCTCCGAATTGTTCGATTACCGGCGGCTACCGGTACCGGGGCCCGTTCCCGTCCCTGCAAGGGCTGTATGCCTACGGGGATTACTGCAGCGGCCAGGTATGGCTCGCCCGGGAGGAAGGCGGCGACTGGATTTCCGAAACGTTCGAAAACGTCGGTTTCGGGATCGTGGGTTTCGGCGAGGACGAAAGCGGGAACCTGTACCTGTTGCGTCAGAACGGCGAAGTCCTGCGCTTCGAGGCCGACGCCGAAGTGACCGAGCCGAATTTGACTCTGGATTCCCAGCTGCTTGAATTTGGCGATGTGCAGGTCGGCGAGCAGGTTACGCTGGATGTGGTTCTGGAAAATACCGGGACCGCCAGCCTGGCGGTCTCGTCCCTGGAACTGCCAGGCGCACCGTTCGGCGTGGATACCGACTCCTGCGGCGGGGTGAGTTTCGAGCTGGCGCCGGCCGACACTTGCGTGCTCAATGTGACTTTTGCGCCCCTGGACGGTGGCGCATTCGAGACCCAGCTGACGATCGTTTCCAACGCCGCCAGCAGTCCCGATCACGTGGACTTGAGCGGTACCGGAATCGTTGGTCCGGGTGATCTGGACGTGACGCCCATGGCGCTGAACTTCGGAGGCGTGCCCGCCGGGGGCAGCGCGTCGCTGCCCTTGATCCTGACCAACGTCGCCGCCGCCGGCTCTGCCGACCTGGAACTGTTGTTCTCGGTCATTGCCGGAGCCGATTTCTTCGAGATCGATGCGACCGCCGGTGATTGCGGGCCCTGGCTGCCGGCGCAGGCGAGTTGTACGCTGTCGGTCCGGTTCTCGCCCCCGGCGCTGTCGAGCTACGCCGGCGTACTGCGTATCCTCGCCGACGGCCAGACAACGAACATTAGCCTGCAAGGCAGCGGCACAGAACCGGAGCCGATCATCTTCGAAGACCGCTTCGAGCCGCCGCTTCCGGAATGACGGGCGGCCAGCGCATCCTCCTCGGGCTGCTGCTGATCCTGGCGGGCGCGATCCAGGCCGGGGCCGATCCCGGCGGCCTGCGCCTGGGCAATCCCGAGGTACTGGAGGCGCTGCGGGCGACCGACACGCGCGGTCTGCCGAAAAACCTGACCCCCGGCGAGCGGCCGCATCTGCGCCTGCCGGATCTCACCCTGGCGCCGCGGGTTCCGCCGGTGGCCGAGCATCTGCACAGCGCATCGGAGTTCGAACGCAACGAGGCCATCCTCATGCGCTGGGGAAATTTCAACTCGGTCCTGACCGAGATGATCGTGCCCATTACCACCGGCGACAGCCTGGCCGATGTCCTGCTGGTCGTGGCCAGCAGCGCCCAGCAGGCCAGCGCCGCCAGTACGCTCGCGTCCGCAGGGGCCAACCTGGACCGGGTCGACTTCGTGATCGCGCCCAGCAACAGCGTCTGGATTCGCGACTACGGCCCGCGTTTTACCAGCGCCGACAACGAACGGATCATCGTCGACCACGAGTACAACCGGCCGCGCCCGCAGGACAACCAGATCCCGGCCGCGATTGCCGCGTATCTGAATGAAGATCGCTACGAAATGCCGATCGCCCATGGCGGCGGCAACTTCCACCTGTTTGCCAACGGCGAGGCCTTCATGACCGACCTGATTCTGGACGAGAATCCGGGCTATTCGGCACAGGATGTCATCGACCTGTATGCCGGCTATCAGGGGGTCGACCTGACCCTGCTGCCGGCGCTGCCGGCCGGCTTCGATTCCACCCAGCATCTGGACATGTGGTTTCTGCCGGTCGACGACCAGACGGTGATCATCGGAGACTACGCCAGCCCTCCAGCGGGCATTGCCCCTTCGTCGCTGACCGAGACGGTCATCGAGGTGACCGAACTCACGACCTCGCTCATGGAGAGTCGGGGGTATACCGTATTGCGCACTCCGGGCTGGCGCGCCCAGGGGTTTTCGACCGCCCATCACACCTACACCAACGCGGTGATCGTCAACGACCTGGTGCTGATCTGCCGGTTCAGCGGATTTACCAGCCAGAATGCCCAGGCCAAGGCGCTTTTCGAACAGGCCTTCCCGAACAAGGCGATTGTCCCGGTTGACTGCAGCAGCATCATCAACTCTGCAGGTGCCCTGCACTGCATCGTCAAGCACAAGCCGTTTCGATCGACGTTCACGCTTGAAGTCCAGCCCCAGGAGGCCTCCCTGTGCCTTCCGCCGTCACCCGACCAGGAAGCGAGCGTGGACGTCCAGATCGGCCGGATCAACGGTCATCAGACGCCGGTCGTGCTGTCGGCCGTCGGGCTGCCCGGCGGGGTGAGCAGCGAGTTCGATCCCGGGTCGCTGACCTGGCCGGGCAGCTCCGAGTGGACCTTGGGCGCGGAGGATACGGCCGTGGCCGGCGTCTACCAGCTGACGCTTGCCGCAGACGACGGCGGCGAGGTTGCGGAGGTTTCGTTCGTTCTGACCCTGGAGGACAGGCCGGACGTGGCGCAAGCGCTGAATCCGGCCAATGCGCAGACCGGCGTGGCGCTGCGGCCGCAATTCGACTGGGCGAGCGTTGCCGAGGCGGCTGAATATCGAATTCAGATCGCGACCGATCTCGCCTTTTCCGAGTTGGTCGTCGATCAGACCGCGGTCGCCGCCCCGTTCGTGCCGGACCTGGAGCTGGGCACCGGAACGGACCATTACTGGCGAATTCAGGCCCGGAATCATTGCGGTGACGGCGACTGGAGTGCGCCGTCGGTGTTTCGGACCCGCTTTGACCCCATTGCGCACATCGATCCGTCCGAAGTCCAGCTCGAAATTCCGCAGGATGCGCTCGGCGCTGCGTCCCTGCTCATCGCGAACATCGGTTCCGGAGAGCTGAACTGGACGCTCGCCCCGACCGCCTGCGACGGCCAGTCTTCGGTTCCCGGACTGACCGTCGCGCCGGGCGCGGGTGTGCTGGCGGCGGGTCAATCCCGGACGATCGACGTGGCCGTCGACACCACCGGAGTGGCCGTCGGCGCCTACCAGGGTGCGCTTTGCCTGACCACCAACGAGGCGGAAGCCGAGCCGAAGCCGATCCCGCTGGCGCTGCAGGTGACTGACCCGACGCCGGGGGAACTGCTGATTGAGCCCGCTGAGCTGGTTTTCGGGGATGTCGTGCTCGAGACCGGTCGTACGCTGGCCGTGACCCTGACCAATGCCGCCGCGGAAGGGGCCGGCGACCTCGTCCTGGGCCAGATCGAAGTCATTGCCGGTCAGGCGGTCTTCGCTCTGGGTGCAGGCGACAGCGACTGCACGGATCCGTTGCCGGCCCAATCCAGTTGCACCGTTCCGGTGCGTTTTTCGCCGTCGAATCCGGGCGCTTTTTCAGGCGTGCTGCGCATCGTTGCCGACGGCGCGCCCGCCAACGTGGGGCTGAGCGGCAACGGGATCGAGCCCGAGGCGCAGATTTTCCGGGACCGCTTCAGTGCATCGCCCTGAAGCCTGCCCGCCGCATCACACCGGGACTCGGGGGCCCAGCCAGACGAGCGCGGTTACCGTCAACAGAGCGATGAGCCAGACCAGCCAGGCCTTGCCCCCGGCCGCCCGGGCAAGGCCGGGGTCGCTGGGCAAGGCGATGCGACCGCTTCCGAACATCGGTCCGATCCGGTTTTCCTTCTTGATCAGCCAGTAGGCGAAAACGGCGATGAGATGGATCGCGACCAGCGCGAACAGCGGCCAGCGCAGGAGATCATGCAGATCGTTCATCCAGATCGCCGTGCCTCGCCCCACCTGTTCGGCCAGGGGGCCGCGCAGTTCGCCCCAGGTTTCGACGAACAGCCCGGTCACGCTCTGGAGCAGCAACAGGGTGAGAAGGAGGATGGCCGATACTGCGCCGACCGGATTGTGGCCGGGCCAGTGGCTGGCTTGACGAGAGAACAACCGCGGCAGGTAGGCTGCCAGCTCGGCCGGTGTCGGCAGCATTCGTGAAAAGCGCGCGCTGTCGCTACCGACCAGGCCCCAGCCGATCCGGAACAGTACGACCACCAGAAGCGCATAGCCGGCCCAGAGATGAAGCCAAACGGGGCCAAGGCCAAACTGACCGCTCAGGAATTGCCAGGTAAACAGCATCGTGATCAGGACATGAGACCAGCGAACATGGGGGTCCCAGACCGGGAAGGTCCGGGGCAAGCTTTCGGGCGCTGGCGGGCGCGTCCGGCGTCGACGGGTTCGCTGGTGCACGTCAATGGGGCCCTTTCGTTGACGGATATAATCCAGCGACTCTAGCC
>PWJA01000042.1 GCA_003560975.1 Gammaproteobacteria bacterium | reverse complement strand
CCAGTGGTTGAAACAGGTGCGGGTAGGGATGCTCGGACACGGCCGCGCTCAAACGATGGGGTCAGTCCCCATTATGCCGCGAATACCAGTGTCTCTGGGTCATCGAGTCGGGCCGAAGACTTCCGCAACTCAGTCCTCGATCACCCGTTCCAGCAGGCGCACGCGCCGACGCAGGGTTTCGACCTCTTCGATCAGATCGAGAACGACCGGCAGGGCGTGGACATCGAGTTCGAGATCGCGCCGGAGCCGGCGCGCCACCCAGACCCGGCGTACCTGGCGGGCGCTGAACTGCCAGCGCCCGGCTTCAGGGCCGCGCGGCTCGGCAATTCCTTCGCGCACCCAGGCGAGCAGCTCGTCGCTGTCGATCCCGCACAGGCGACAGACCTGCTCGAGATCGGCGTCCAGGTCGTGACCGATGATTTCGGCAACGGGCAGCTTGTTCGACGGATCCATCAGGGCACCTCCATTCCGGCGCGCGGGTCGAACTCCTGTTCCGCCTGGAGCGACTCATACAGCGACCGCGCCTTTTCGGTCTTGGCCTCCGGCACAACGACCTTGAGAATGACGTACTGATCTCCCGGCGGTTTTCCGGGCAGGCCGCGTCCTTTCAGGCGCATGCGCTTGCCGCTGGACGAACCCGGCGGAATGTTCATTTCGACCTTTCCGCCGAGCGTGGCAACGGCCAGCCGTTTCCCCAGCGCCGCCTCCCAGGGAGCGATCGGCAAGGTCAGATGCACGTCCCGGCCCTGTACGTCGAACAGCGGGTGGGGCTTCAGGCGCACTTCAAGAAACAGATCACCGGCCGGTCCGCCGCCAAGACCGGGCTCGCCCTGGCCACTCAGGCGGATCTGACGGCCATCGGTCACGCCGGCGGGAATGCGGACGTTGAGCGTCTTGCTGCCCGGCTGCAGCTGGCCATCGGGGCCGGGCTCGGGCCGGCTCAGGCTCAGCCGCTGCACGCCACCGGCGAACGCGGTCGGCAGGTCGATCTCGACGCTGGCGTGCGTGTCCCGGCCGCGCGCGCGCACCCGACCGTGGCCGCCCGGATGAGCGCGCTCGAAGCCGCCGCGACCCAGCCCGCCGAACAGGCTGTCGAAGAAGTCGCTGAAACCGGAAAATCCTTCGCCGTCGCCGGCCGACTGCCAGCCCTGACCCGCGCCCGGCGGCGGGCGGAATTCCTCGCCCTGACGCCAGCCGCCCTGGCGAATCTGATCGTACTGGGCGCGCTTTTCGGGATCCTTGAGAACCTCGTAGGCTTCACCCAGTTCCTTGAATCGGGCTTCGGCGTCGGCTTCCTTGCTGACGTCCGGGTGATACTTGCGAGCCAGCTTGCGGTAGGCCCGCTTGATCTCGTCGGCGCCGGCCTTGGGCTCGACCCCCAGCGTCTTGTAATAGTCCTTGAATTGCATCTGCGCTCTTTTGACCTTTGTTGTATTGATAAGGCCACAGGGCCCGAATTCAAGCGCGGATTACTCCTGCAGGTCGACCAGCAGCCAGGCCCGGGCTCGCTCCCAGTCGCGCTGGACCGTGCGCACCGACGTATCGAGCAGCCCGGCGATTTCCTCGGCCGTATAACCGCCGAAAAAACGCGCCAGGACCACCTCGGCCTGGCGCGGGTTGGCCTCGGCCAGGCGCTCCAGGGCCTGGTCGATTTCGACCACGGCGGCTTCATCCGAGGCGTCGGTGGCGATCCAATCCTCGTGCAGCGTCTCGGCGGCCTGACCTGCACCGCGCTTCAGCGCCAGCTTGTTGCGCGCGTGATCGACGATGAGCTGGCGAATGACCAGGTAGGACACACGCTTGAAATGCGAGCTGCTGCGAATCGGCTGACCCTCGGACTGACGCAGCTTCAGAAAGGCCTCGTGCACCAGTTCGGTGGTCTGCAGAGTCGGGCTGACGCCGAGCCGCGCCTGCTGGCTGCGCGCAATCCGGCGCATGTCTTCATACACCAGCGGCAGCAGCCGATCCATGGTTTCCGGCGTCTCGTGCAGGCTGGCCAACACCTGCGTGACCTCACCGGCCAGCGATTGCAGGGTCTGCTCAGTCAAGGCGATCGGAGACTTTGTTGATCCATTGCGGCAGTTTGCCACAGTCTGTTGAACCGCAGCCGAATGCCGGCCGAACACGGGCACCACGGGCTTTCGCCGGGAAACCGTTCGTCCATGGTTTACCAGAGCAACCGGCATGACTATATATAATGACAGGCATGCTGCCCCAACCGACCCGTTATGCAGAGCTCCACGCCCTGAGCGCGTTCAGCTTTCGACGCTCGGTCGCCCGGCCGGATCAGCTGCTCAGGCACGCCGCCCATCTGGGCTACCGGGCCCTGGCCGTGACCGATGAGTGCTCCATGGCCGGCGCGGTGCGCGCCCATGAAGCGGCCCAGGCCTGCGGAATGGATCTGATCATCGGTACCGAAATCCGCAGCCATGACCTGCACCTGGTGCTGCTGGCGCCGAACCAGTCCGCTTACGGCCAGCTGTGCCGTCTGATCACCCGGGCCCGCCGGCGCGCGCCCAAGGGCGGCTACCGCATCGAGCCGACCGACTTCGACGATGGACTTGATCAGGTCCTGGCGATCTGGAAACCCTCTTCCTGGAACGATCCTTCGGCCGACCCGCCGCACGCCCGGGCCACCGAGCTCCGGGAGCGGTTCGGATCGCGCCTGTGGATCGGCGCGACCCGCCTGCTCCGGCCCGGCGAGCGGAGCGGGTTGCGCGAACTGGAGCGCTTCGCCCGTCACCATGCCCTGCCCTGCCTGGCCTGTGGAGATGTGCGCATGAGCCTGCGCGAGCAGCGCCCGCTGCTCGATGTATTCACCGCCCTGGACGAGGGCAAGCCGCTGGCCGAATGCGGCCTGGCCCTGGCCGCCAACGGCGAGCGCCATCTGCGCCCCTTGACCACCCTGGAACGCCTGTATCCGGCCGCCTGGCTGGCCGAGACCGTGCGCGTGGCCGAGCGCTGCCGCTTTTCGCTGGCTGAACTCAGCTACCGCTACCCGCGCGAACTGGTGCCTGGCCCGCTCACCCCTGCCCGGCATCTGCGCCAGCTGACCCTGGCCGGCCTGCACGAACGCTACGGCGAGCAGGCGCCGGAGCGGGTGCGCCAACTGATCGCCCACGAGCTCAAGCTGATCGAGGAGATGGGCGTGGAGGCCTTCTTTCTCACCGTTCACGACCTGGTCCGCTTCGCCCGCTCGCGCGGCATCCTGTGCCAGGGACGCGGCTCGGCGGCCAACTCGGCGGTGTGTTACTGCCTGGGCGTTACCGAGGTTGATCCCTCGAAACAGCAGCTGCTGTTCGAACGCTTTCTGTCGAAAGAGCGCAACGAGCCGCCCGACATCGACGTCGACTTCGAGCACGAGCGGCGCGAGGAGGTCCTGCAGTACATCTACAACAAGTACGGACGCGAGCGCGCCGCCCTGGCCGCCACGGTGATCAGCTACCGGCCCAGGAGCGCGCTCAAGGACGTCGGCCGGGCGCTGGGCCTGGAGCCCGAACGCCTCAACCGCCTGACCGCCTCGCTGGCCTGGTGGGACCGGCCCGACGCCTGGCCGGAACGGCTCGCCGCCTGCGGCTTTGACCCCGAAGCCCCGGTCACCCGCCGGCTGATGGGCCTGACCACCGAATTGATCGGCCTGCCCCGTCACCTCTCCCAGCACGTCGGCGGCATGGTGATCTCGGATGCTCCCCTGCACCACCTGGTGCCGGTCGAAAACGCCGCCATGGACGACCGCACCATCATCCAGTGGGACAAGGACGACCTGGAAACCTTAGGCCTGCTCAAGGTCGACTGCCTGGCGCTGGGGATGTTGACGGTGATTCGGAAGACGTTGGGTTTGGTTGGCCAGGGACCAGGGGTTGGTAAGGGACCGGGGACCAGGGATCAGGGACCTGATGAAGCGCCGGACGGCGGCCACGCAGCACCGATCCACGGCACTGGTCCCTGGTCCCTGGCCCCTGGTCCCCTGCCTTGGACGCTGGCCGACATCCCGCGCGAGGACCCGGCGACCTACGAGATGCTGTGCCAGGGCGATGCCGTGGGCGTGTTCCAGGTCGAGTCGCGCGCGCAGATGGCGATGCTGCCGCGGCTCAAACCGCGCTGCTTCTACGACCTGGTGGTGGAGGTGGCGATCGTGCGGCCGGGACCGATCCAGGGCGACATGGTCCATCCCTACCTCGCCCGGCGCGAGAACCCGGCCGAAGTGCGCTACCCCAGCCCGGAACTCAAGGGCGTGCTCGAGCGCACCCTGGGCGTGCCGATCTTCCAGGAACAGGTCATGCAGATCGCCATGACCGCGGCCGGGTTCACGCCCGGCCAGGCCGATCAGCTGCGCCGGGCGATGGCGGCCTGGAAACGCCGGGGCGGGCTGGAGCCGTTTCGCGAACAGTTGGTCGAGGGCATGCTGGCGCGCGGTTACACGCTGGAGTTCGCTGAGCGTATTTACAGCCAGATCAAGGGGTTCGGAGACTATGGTTTCCCCGAGTCTCACGCCGCCAGCTTCGCCCTGCTGAGCTATTTTTCCGCCTGGCTCAAGCGCCATCACCCGGCCGCGTTTGCCTGCGGTCTGCTCAACAGCCAGCCCATGGGCTTCTACGCCCCGGCCCAGATCATCAACGACGTGCGCCGCCACGGCGTGCCGGTGCGGCCGATGGACGTGCGCTTCAGTG
>PWJA01000198.1 GCA_003560975.1 Gammaproteobacteria bacterium | reverse complement strand
TATCTTGAGGGTTCAGGGTTCAGGGTTCAGGGCTCAGGGTTCCGTAACCCGTAACCCGTAACCCGTAACCCATAACCCGTAACCCATAACCCGTAACCCGTAACCCGTAACCCGTAACCCGTAACCCGAAAACCATGAAAATCACCATAATAGGAACAGGCTACGTCGGCCTCGTCTCCGCCGTCTGCCTCTCCGACTTCGGCCATCAACTGACCTGCGTCGACAAGGCCGCCGACAAGATCGCCAAGCTCAACAACGGCCAGGTGCCGATCTACGAGCCCGGGCTGGAGGCGGTGATGGCGCGCAACGTCGAGGCTGGGCGGCTGACGTTTACCACCGACCTGGCCGCGGCCGTGGACGGGGCCGAGGCGGTGTTCATCGCCGTCGGCACGCCGGCCCGGCGCGGTGACGGGCACGCCGACCTTTCCTACGTCATGTCCGCGGCCGAGCAGATCGCGAAGTCGCTGAGCGGCTACGCCGTGATCGTGACCAAGTCCACCGTGCCGGTCGGCACCAACCGCAAGGTCGAGGCGGTGATGCGCGCGGCCCGGCCGGAGGCCGAGTTCGACGTCGCCTCCAACCCGGAATTCCTGCGCGAGGGCGCGGCCATCGAGGACTTCATGCGCCCCGACCGGGTGGTGGTCGGGGTGGAAAGCGAGCGCGCCCGCGAGGTCATGGGCGAAATCTACCGCCCGCTGTTCCTGCGCGACTTCCCCATCGTCTACACCGACCTGGAATCGGCCGAACTCATCAAATACGCGGCCAACGCCTTCCTGGCCACCAAGATCAGCTTCATCAACGAAATCGCCGCCCTGTGCGAACGGGTCGGCGGCGACGTCAAGGCCGTGGCCAAGGGCATGGGCCTGGACGGGCGCATCGGCAACAAGTTCCTCCACCCCGGCCCCGGCTACGGCGGCTCGTGCTTTCCCAAAGACACCAGCGCCCTGGCCCGCATCGGCCAGGAAGCCGGCTCGCCCATGACCATCACCGAGACCGTCATCCGGGTCAACGACGAAGTCAAGCGGCGCATGGTCGACAAGATCAAGGACCTGTGCGACGACACGGTCAACGGCAAGACCATCGCCGTATTCGGGGTGACCTTCAAGCCCAACACCGACGACATGCGCGAATCCCCCAGCCTGACCATCGTCCCGGCCCTGATCGGCGGCGGCGCCAGGGTGCGCGTAGTCGACCCCCAGGGCCGCCACGAAGGCGAGGCCCTGCTGCCCGGAGTCGAGTGGATCGAAGACCCCTACCAGGCCGCGGCCGACGCCGACGCCATCATCATCCTCACCGAATGGAACGCCTTCCGCGCCCTCGACCTGCAACGCCTCGCCCAGGGCATGAACACCCCTAGAATGGCGGATTTGCGGAATATCTACGAACCCGACGATGCGCGGGATGCGGGGTTTGAGCGCTACATCGCCATTGGCCGCCGGTAGGTCGGCCCTACGTGGCCGACGGGCAGAGCCGGGTCAAACCCTTATCTTGGGGGTTCCGGTTTCCGGGTTCCGGTTTCCGGAAAGGCACTGAGCAGGTTTACCGGAAACCGGAACCCGTAAACCGTAACCCGTAAACCGTAACCCGTAACCCCTAACCCGTAACCCCTAACCCGTAACCCGCCCCTCTTAATGCCTCCGCCGCAAAAACGGATAAAGGAAAAACGCCAGCGCCAGGGCGATCAGGACGGCGGTGAGCGGGCGGGTCACGAACACGCCCGGCCCGTCCATCATGATGGCGCGGCGGAAATTGGTCTCGGCGATGCTGCCCAGGACCAGCCCGAGGATGACCGGCGCCAGCGGATAGTCGTAGCGGCGCATGATCCAGCCCAGGATGCCGAAGCCCAGGCAGGTGAACACGTCGAACATCGAGTTGCGCACGGCAAAGGCACCGACCAGCGCCATCATGGTGATCAGAACGTAGAGCAACTCCCTGGGGATGTTGGCCACCTTGACCCACAGGCGTCCTCCGGCCAGGCCGACGAACAGCAGCACGAACTGGGCGATCAGCATGGCCCCGAAGATTGAATAGATCATGTCGGGGCTGCGCACGAACAGCTGCGGACCGGGGGTCAGGTCATGAATCATCATGGCGCCGATCAGCACCGCCGTGGTCGCGCTGCCGGGAATGCCCAGGGCCAGGAGCGGGACCATGGCGCCGCCGACCGAGCCGGAGTCGGCGGCTTCGGCCGCGGTCACGCCTTCCGGACTGCCCTTGCCGAATTCCTCGGGATTGCGGCTGAAGCGCCGGGCGATGCCGTAGCTGATGAACGAGCCGATCGTGGCACCGGCGCCGGGAAAGACGCCGATCAGGGTGCCGACGGCGCTGGAGCGCAAGGTCACCCACTTGAGTTTCCAGTAGTGGGCGAACCGTGGCCAAGGGTCGGATACGCCGGCGACCCGCGCGATGCGGAAATCGCCTTTCTCGATGCCGCGAAAGACTTCGCTTAAGGCGAACATGCCGATCAGCGCCGGGATCAGCAGGAACCCGTCGGACAGTGCGGTGGTGCCGAAGGTGAAGCGCTCGGCGCCCGAGATCGGATCGGTGCCGATGGTGGCGATGAACAGGCCGAGCAGCATGGCGATGAAGGCCTTGCCCCAGTGATCGCCGGCCAGGCTGGCGATGGTCGCCATGCCGAACAGGGCGAAGGCGAAATACTCGGACGGGTGGAAGCGCACCGCGGCGGCGGCCAGCGGCACGGAAAAGGCAATCAGGATCAGGGTGCCGAACATGCCGCCGAACGACGAAGCGATGATCGAGGTACCCAGCGCGGTCGAGGGTTTGCCCTGCCGGGTCAGGGCGTAGCCGTCGATGGCGGTGACGACCGCTGACGGCGTTCCCGGCGCGTTGACCATGATCCCGGTGATCGAGCCGCCGTAGCTTGAGCCGATGTAGATGCCGACCAGCAGGATCAGCGCGAGCACCGCCGGCATGCCGTAGGTGAACGGCACCATCAGGGCCACCCCCATCGAGGGCGACAGGCCCGGCATGGCGCCAATCAGGATGCCGAGCACGATGCCGGCAACGATAGTGACCAGGGGGGCGACCGCCAGCACCAGGCCGATTCCGCCGAACAGGGATTCAAGCATCAGCGTTGTCCCGCGTACTCACCACGAAAACCAGAGACCGCGCGGCAGATCGACGTGCAGCAGGCGCTGGAAAACCACTTCTGAAAACACCAGCCAGCTGATGGTCAGGGCTGCGATCACCGTCCAGCGTCGATAGCCCAGATACCGGATCAGCGTCGGCATGTAGACCAGGGAGGTGAGCAGGTAGCCGGTCACGGGCACCAGCACCAGGTAGCCGATGAACAGACCGACGGCGACGACCAGACGGTCGGTGCGCACGTCGGACCGTTTCTCGGCAGCGGCGCTGCGCGCGGCCCGCACCAGCTGCCAGCACGCCAGCGGGATCAGCAGACCCAGCCACAGCCGCGGCAATCCGGCACTGCCGACCGGGTCGGCCGGGTTGGGCGGCGGAAAATGCAGGCTGATCAGAACCGCGATGATCGCCGTCAGCAGCAATCCCGTCAGCAGCACGATTTCGCCCCTGCGGGCGCGCAGGCGCGTGCGCGGCAGGGTGATTCCCAGGGCCAGGACGCCCAGGCCGGCGCCGCCAAGAAGGCCGAAGATCAGCGGCGGCTGGCCGAATCGGGCCAGGCCCTGGGCATGGCTTTCAGGATCGGGCAACAATCCGAGACGGTCGAGGTAGCGGCGGAACTCCTCTCGATCGCGCTCGACGATGGCGGTGAAAGCCGCGCTTTCGAAATGGCGAAGGTTCACCGCTTCATTGGCCCAGGCGGCCTGCCAGCGCGGGTCGGCGAGAACCAGCTCGATCAGCGTCCCGTACCAGTCCTGAATGTCTTCGGCCACGCCGTCGCGGAACGCGAAGCCGCGCCAGATCCGCTCGTCTTCGAGCCCCGGATAGCCCAGTTCGGCAAAGGTCGGCGCTTCGGGGAATTCCGGCAGCCGGTCCTCGGCGGCCACGACCACCACGCGCAATCGGTCCGAAGCCAGCGCATCGCGCGGATTGCCGAGGTAGGCGGTGCCGAGGTTGCCGAGCAGCGCGGCGACGGCCTCTCCTCCGCTGCCGTAGGGGATCCAGCGCATGCCGATGCCGGTGGCCTCGGCCATTTTCACCCCCGAAATGTGCTTGACGCCGCCGATGTCGACGCCCAGCCAGAGCTGGTCGGCGCCGTTGTCCCGGCCTGTGGCGCGCAGCTCCTCCCAGCTCGAAGGACCTTCCAGACTGTTGGTGATGAGCACGTGGGGGTTGTCCATGATGTAGGAATGCCAGTGCAGGCTGTCGATCAGATCCTCGCGTCCGGTGGCCACCATCTTGGAAATGTTCGAGCGCGTCACGGCAAGAAAGCGGTGCCCGTCGGCCGGCTCGCGCAAGGCTTCCTCGAAGGCGACGATGCCGCCCCCGCCGGGCCGGTTGATCACCGCAATGGGATGGTCTGCGTATTCCTGGGCCAGGCGCGCGAAACGGCGCGCGGTGACGTCAATCAGTCCACCGGGGCTGGTGTAGACGATCAGTCGGATTGGCTGGCTGGGAAAGCCTTCGATTTCGGGCAGGGCCGGGTGGGCGCCGGAATTGGACCCGTCGACCGGCGCCGGCTGTGCCCAGGCCAGCCCCGTCCATAGCAGCAACAATGGAAGCGTCATCCAACGTCCACGCATGAAAAC
>PWJA01000236.1 GCA_003560975.1 Gammaproteobacteria bacterium | reverse complement strand
CGACCGGGTCGGCCCGCTCCAGCCAGAGAGCATCGGAGGCGCGCCCGGCGGCGCGCACCCGGGGCACCGCGGCCAGGCCGGATCGCTCGGCGCAGGACGCCGCGCGGCCCGCGGCAGGTAGCACGGAGAGGAGCCGCGGTTCGGCCCGGACGAGCAGCGCCCGGACGCAGCCGGACGCGCGCGCGGCGATTTCGACGCCGAATCGGTCGACGTCGGCGCCCGTGCCGCGACCCCAGGCGCGGTCGGAGGGTCGGGTGCGGCCGTCCGGGCAGCCCGCGCAACGGGCCGGGCGATCCGCTTCCGCTCCGGCGGCTCCGTCCCGGGCACCGGCAACAAGCCCGGCCCAGCGCGCCGAGTCTTCCCGCCGCGCTTCGGCCAGACCGACGGCTCCGCAGAGCTCCTCGCGCCCGGCTGCCCGGACCCAGGCGCCTGCGCCGGCGCGCCAGGCCAGCCAGCCGTCCGCGCGCACCCAGCGCTCCGGGGCCCGATCGGCCGGTTCGCAGGGATCGCGAGAGCGGTCCGCGCGTTCGCCTGCCCGCTCGTCGCGTTCGGTCGAATCGGGCAGCGGCCGCAGCACACGCTCGCCGCGCCGCATCGAGTAGCTGCTGGTCGGCAAACGGCTGCCCGCCGCAAGACCGGATCAGGCCATCCACATCGAGGCGATCTGGAAGGTCAGGAAGGCAGCGGCGTAGGCCAGGGTCGTCATGTAGGCGAGCTGAAACAGAGGCCATTTCCAGCCGCCGGTTTCGCGCCGGGTGATGATCTGGGTCGGCAGGCACTGCATGGCCAGCACGAAAAACACCAGCAGGCTCAGGCCCGCGGCCGGCGGCAGGTTGTCGCGCAGGCGCTCGCCGATGCTGCCGGGGTCTTCTTCGGCCTCCGCTCCCATGCCGTACAGCACCGCCAGCGACGAGGCGATCACTTCGCGCGCGGCAAACGAGGCCAGGACGCCGACGCTGACCTGCCAGTCGAACCCCAGCGGCGCGAACACCGGCTGGACCGTTTTCCCCAGGCGTCCGGCCCACGAGTACTCGAGCTCGGCCGCGGCGATCGCGGCCTCGATTCTCGCCGGGTCGGCCTCGGCGGCGTGCAGTTGCGCGACCTGCGCCTGGACGTCGGCGGGCAGTTGCTCGAGCTCGGCCCGCGGAAACGTCCCCAGCGCCCACAGCACGAGGCTGATGGCCAGGATCAGCGTGGCCACCCGGCGCAGGAATACGCCGCTGCGGTCCACCGCCGTGGTCAGGGCCGTGACCAGATCCGGGCGCTTGTAGGTTGGCAGTTCGATCAGCAGGGGATTGGCGCGACCGCGCAACAGCGTTCCGCGGATGGCCAGCGAAGAGACAAAAGCGGCCAGAATGCCGAGGAAATAGGCTGCGGCGAAGACGGCGCCGGCCAGGACGGGCCGGTCGGCGAACAGCATGGCGGTGACCATGATGTAGACCGGGATGCGCGCCGAGCAGGAAAACAGCGGCAGCACCAGCATGGTCGCCAGTCGATCGCGCGGGCTGTCGATGGTGCGGGTGCTCATGATGGCCGGGATGGCGCAGGCGTGGGCCGACAGCATCGGCACGAACGCCCTGCCGGGCAGACCGGCCCGGACCATGTAGCGATCGACCACGAAGGCCGCGCGGGCCAGGTAGCCGGTGTCTTCCAGAACCGAAATCAGGAAAAACAGGATGAAAATCTGCGGCAGGAAGATCAGCGTGCCGCCGAGTGCGGACAGCATGCCGTCCACGACCAGGCTGGCGAAGAGATTGTCCGGAAGCCGGGCGGACGCCCCGGCTGCAAGGGCGGCGAACCCCTGATCGATCCACTCCATCGGAATTTCAGCCAGCATGAAGATCGCCTGAAACAGCGCCGCCATGATGACCACGAAAGCCAGCAGGCCGGACAGGGGGTGGGTCAGCCAGCGATCGAGAAGATCGGTCAGCGGCGAGTCGCGCAGGCCCGCATCGCCGCCGGCCCGGGCGGTGACCTGCTCGGCCCAGGCGTAGCGGGTTGCCGGTTCGCAGCCTTTGCAGGACAGGCAGGCCGGGCAGGGCGCCGGCGCGCATTCGGGCGGACCCATCAGGGCCGCGCGAAGTTCGTCGATGCCCGTGCCGCGGCGCGCGCTGAGCGGAATCACGGGCGCGCCCAGCTCGGTGGACAAGTGCGCATGGTCCAGACGCAGGTTCCGGCGCTCGACCAGATCCATCATGTTCAGGGCCACGATCAGCGAGTCGCAGCGTTCGCGAAGTTGTCCGGCCAGGTACAGGCTGCGCTCCAGATTGGTCGCATCGGCGACCAGCACCAGGGTCAGGTCCACGTCCGGGTCGTCCAGGCCGTGCTCGATGCATTCGGCGGCCACCTGTTCCTCGGCGCTGTGGTTGTCCAGCCCGTACAGGCCGGGCAGATCGACCAGCTCCACCGGCGCCCCCTGCCACTGAAGCCGGGCTTTGCGCAGTTCCACGGTCGTGCCGATGTGGTTGGACGTGCGTGCCTTGAGCCCGGTCAGGCGGTTGAACAAGGTGGTCTTGCCGGCGTTGGGGTTGCCGGCGAACAGGACGCGACGAACCCGCTGCTTCGTGCGCGGACGGGCTTGATCGGCGCTCGGCGCGCTGATTTCGGCGGTGGTCACGGGCCGGCTGTGATCCGTATGCGGGCAGCGAGGTCGCGATCCAGTCCGATCCGGACCCCGGACACCGACAGGATCATGCGGCTGCCGTGCCGGATGACGCTGACCTTTCGCCCCTCGCACAGCCCCATGGCGCGCAGGCGCAAAAACTGCGGGTCATCTTCGGGCAGGGAAAGGATACGGGCCGAGGGACCGGCCGGATGGCCGGCCAGATCGCGGACGTGGGACGAGGAATTCATCGGCTTGCCGGTGTCCATGACAGGTCGCGGATGGGTGGGGGAGAACCTGTCTGTAAATCTAAATGATTCTTAGTTTCAGGCCTTGATCTGGATCAATTTCCGACCCGCTATCATGGGCGTTCCTTCACTGCTCGTTGTGTCCGCCATGTCAAGACTCGATTCGTTTCCGCTATTGTTGCTGCTGGTTCTCGCCCTCGCGCTGTCTTCTCCGGCTCTGGCCTGGAGCCGCTTCGGGCACGAGGTGATCGGCCATCTGGCCGAACGGGACTTGTCGCCGGCGGCGCGAGCGGGGGTCGCCGAATTGCTGGGCGAACAGTCCCTGGCCGAGGTCAGCGGCTGGGCCGACGAGGTGCGGCCGGATCGGCCGGAAACTGCGCCGCTGCATTACGTCAATGGCCCGCTCGACCAGCTTGTGCCGCAAGCGGCTGATCTTGCCTTGGCGCAGGGCAACGTTTACTCCGCGGTCCTGGGTTATGCCGAGCGCAGCGTGGATTCCGCGCTGCCCCCGGTCGAGCGCAGCGAGGCGCTGAAGTTCCTGGTTCATTTCCTCGCTGACCTGCACCAGCCGCTGCACGCGGGGTTTGCCGAGGATCGGGGGGGCAACGACGTTGCCGTGGTGTATCGCGGTGAGGTGATCAACCTGCACCGCTACTGGGACGACGCGATTCTTGATCGGCCGCGAGAGCGCTTCGACAGTCGCGAGTTTGCCGCCGTTCTGCACGCTCGCTACCGCGCGTCAGAGCGCGCAACCTGGGCCGACCTGACCGATCCGCGCGACTGGGTGATCGAGGCGCGCCGCTTCATTTTCAACGGGTTGTATCCACGCCCGCGGATGGATGCCGCCACGCCGGAGAACTTGCCTGTGGCGGTGATCGACTCCAGTTACGCGGACGTCTGGCAGCCGGTGGCGGAGCTTCAGCTGGCCCGGGCCGGCGCGCGCCTGGCCCGAACCCTGAACGAACTCTTCGAAGCCTCGGAGTCCCCGTTTGAATCCCCTCCGATTTCGTTCCCGCCGGCACTTCAGTAGGGACCCACCGAGGTTTGATCCTTCGTTGGTCCTGGCGCGGCTTCGGTGTGCAGAAGGTTTCGGGTAACGGCGAGTGCCGGGCGCTTCGGGCCGGCCGCGGAGATCGGCTGGGGCCGGTCCGGAATCCGGCGGCCTGCAGCCGTTGTTCAGCCGTGCCGGGGCGTGATCAGCACCTTGCCGTCGCGGCCCCCGCTCGCGGCTGCGGCCACGGCCTGCTTGACGTCGCGAATGTCGAAGGTTTCGGCCACCTTGGCCGCCAGTTCACCGCGGGCGATTCTCCGGGTCAGGTCGCCGTACAGGGCGCTGCGCCGTTCGGCGCTGGCTCCGGCGTACCAGGTGGCCAGCCAGAAGCCGGTCAGGGTGATGCCGCGAAAGATCAGGTGGGTCGGCGAAACCTGGCAGGGTTGCCCGCTCATGACGCCGTAATTGACCACGACGCCGCCGTTGCCCAGGCAGCTGGCCAGGCGTTCGGTGGCCGGACCGCCGACCGCATCGACGGCCAGGCGAATCCCGGCTCCCTGGGTGGCCTGGCGCACGCGCTTGGGCAGGTCGTCCCCGTCGACGAGGACCACGTCGCCGCCGGCGGCCTGGACCGCGGCCACGGCCCCTTCGCGTCGAACGACGTTGACCGTGCGAATGCCTTGCTCGGCCGCCAGCTTGACCAGGTAGCCGCCGACCGCGGAGTTGGCCGCGTTCTGGATGACCCAGTCCCCGGCCTTGAGGTCAACGATTTCGGACAGCAGAAGAGCCGCCGTCGGCGGGTTGATCGCCAGCATCGCCAGCTGCTGCGGGTCGGCGCCCTCGGGCAGGGCGACCAGATCGGCCGCCGCTGCAACGAGATGGCTGGCCCAGGTTCCGCAGCCCAGCGGCAGCAGGACCAGCTGCCCGGGCTGAAGGGTCTCGACGTTTTCGCCCACGGTGACGATTCGGCCCACGCCCTCGTTGCCGGCGGTGGCCGGCAGTTCCGGCAGCACGCCGTACATTCCGGTCAGGGTCAGCAGATCCGAGGGGTTGATGGGGCTGGCGAGCACTTCGATCAGGGCTTCGCCGGGCCCGGGATCGGCCAGCTCGACCTCCACCGCCTCGATCAGTTTTTGTGGATCGGGGCCACGTTCGCTGTAGCGGGCCTGAATGCTTTTCATGAAAACTCCTGAACGAACCGTAGGGGATGTAGCAAAGGATACGCGCATCGAGGTGGGCGAATTGATCAATATCAAATGCCTGTTCGGCGCCGGCGGCGATACTCGGGTCTGAATCATTCCACCGCGAACGCGGAATCAGAGGCCGCTCCATGCATTTAACCCAGTTTTCCGGATACGGTCTGCGGGTCCTGATCTATACCGGTCTGAAGGGCGAGCAGCTGAGCACCATCGCCGAGATTGCCGAGGCCTACGGGATTTCCAGGAACCACCTGATGAAAGTCGTTCAGCAGCTGGGCAGTCGGGGGTTTTTGTACTCGCGCCGCGGCAAGAACGGCGGTGTTCGCCTGGCCGTGAGCCCCGACGACATCCGGATCGGCACCGTGGTGCGCGCGATGGAGCCGAATTGGCGTGTGGCCGACTGCATGCGATCAGCGGAAGACTGTGCGCTTACGCCGGCCTGCCGGCTGCGGCGCAAACTCCGCGACGCCAATCAGGCCTTTCTGGACGTGCTCGACGAGATGACGCTGGCCGAGGTCCTGCACGATCAGGCCCACCGCAATACCTTGCGCGAGCTTCTGGCCATCGAATCGCTGACCGCTCCGCCCAGGACCGAGTCAGCGGGTTCCGATCGGCGCGCGACGACGACCTGACGCTTCGCCGGGCCTGCGCTGCGCTGGAAAGCAAAGAGGCGGCCTCCGCAAGCCCGACCCCAGCACCTGTGCATCCCGCTGCCGCTGCTCCCTTCCGGGCCTGACGGGGTTTACGGGAAGAACAGTGTGGGAAGACCAGCGAAGACCGCCAGACCCGGATTATGGCAAATTCCAGGCCGTTGTGCTGATCGATGAGCCTCCGCTCGGTCGGGTCGCGGCACACGCGTCCGTCGAGGGTGGCTCTGCGTGGTCTGGTGTACACTATCCAGCGCCCGCTCCGAGACCCTTTGCCCGGCTCGGAATATCTGGTCAGGAAGGCAAAATCCATTGAGTTATCAGGTTCTTGCAAGAAAATGGCGGCCGCGGAATTTCTCCGAACTGGTCGGTCAGTCGCACGTGGTTCAGGTCCTGTCCAACGGGCTGGCCAGCGGGCGCATCCACCATGCCTTTCTGTTTACCGGCACGCGCGGGGTTGGCAAGACCACCATCGCGCGCATCCTGGCCAAGTCGCTGAACTGCCTGGAAGGCGTCAGCGCCGAACCCTGCGGCGTCTGTGAGCATTGCGTCGCCATCGACGAGGGACGGTTCGTCGACCTTCTCGAAATCGACGCTGCGTCCCGGACCAAGGTGGACGACACCCGCGAAATCCTCGACAACGTGCAGTACGCGCCGGCCCGGGGGCGCTTCAAGGTCTACCTGATCGACGAAGTGCACATGCTGTCCACGCACAGCTTCAACGCGCTGCTCAAAACCCTGGAAGAACCCCCCGAGCACGTCAAGTTCGTGCTCGCCACGACCGATCCACAGAAGATCCCGGTCACGATTCTGTCGCGCTGCCTGCAATTCAACCTCCGCCGCCTGAAGGCCGACGAGGTTCGCCTGCAAATGGAAAAGATCCTCGGCTCGGAAGGCATCGAAGCCGACGATGAGGCGCTGGCGTTGCTGGCCCGGGCCGCCGACGGCAGCATGCGTGACGGTCTCAGCCTGCTCGATCAGGCCCTGGCGAGCGGATCGCGCCTGGCCGAAGAGGCGGTGCGCGACATGCTCGGCAGCGTGGAACAGCGGCACGTGCACGCCGTGCTGGCGGCCCTCGCCGACGCCCGCCCCGCGGTGGCGATCGAGGCCGTGGGAGAGGTCTTCGCCCAGGCTCGAAGCCTCGAGCGGCTGCTGGGCGATCTGGCCGAAGGCCTGCATCGAATCGCCTTGATCCAGACCCTGCCGGAGTACCGCGATGACTCGCGCACGGACTGGGAAGAGTTGCTGCAGCTGGCCGCGCGAATGGATCCGGAGGACGTTCAGCTCTACTACCAGATCGCCGTCACCGGGCGGCGGGATCTCGGCCTGGCGCCGTCGGAACGCTCCGGCTGCGAGATGACCTTGCTGCGCATGTTTGCCTTCACCCCCAACCCGGGCGGCCAGGCCACGCGACCGGGCCAGACGCGGCCGGCTGTCGCTTCGGGCGCGGCGGCGACCACCGATGCGTGCGGGTCGGCGCCGGATGACAAGACCGCCCATGAGACCAGTCCGCGCGATGCTGCAGCGCAGGCCCATGCTCCGGCCGGTTCGGAAATGGAGCCTTCGAATGGGCCGGCGGAGGGGCCGGCCGAGGGGCGGATCGAGCTGAGCTCGGGCAACTGGCCCAGGGTGCTGGCGGGTCTGGAGCTGTCTGAGTCCTTTCGCACCGTGGCCGGCATGCTGGCGCTGTCCTCGGCCGGTCAGGGTCATGCCGAATTCACCGCCGCCAGGGAAGATCTGTTCATGGTCACCGAACGGTTCAAGGCGGCCCTGGAGAAAGCCTTGGCCGGGCACTGCAAGGTCCCGGTCCGAGTTCGCATCCAGGCGGTCGACGGGTCCGATCTGGACACGCCGGCCCGCCTTGAGCAGAATCGAGTGAACGAAACCCAGGCGGCCGCCGAGGCCGCCATCGACGAAGACCCGCTGATCCAGCGCCTGCGCCAGCGCTTCGATGCCGAAGTGCTGCGGGACTCGATCCGCCCGGTCGACACCAGGAGTCACTGACGATCATGATGAAAGGAAATATCGCGCAGCTCATGCAGCAGGCGCAGAAAATGCAGGAAAACCTCAAGCAGGCCCAGCAGGAGCTGGCGGATCTGGAAGTCACCGGTCAGGCCGGCGGCGGGCTGGTCGAAGTGGTCATGAGCGGCCGCCACGAGGTCCGACGTGTGCGCATCGACGAAAGCGTGGCCGATGACCGCGAGATGATCGAGGACCTGACCGCCGCCGCCGTCAACGACGCGGTCAACCGAATCCAGGAAGCCAGCCAGGAAAAGATGTCGGGTCTGACCGGCGGCCTGCCGCTGCCGCCTGGTTTCACCCTGCCCTGAGCGTAAGCGAACCGGGTACCGGTTCCATGGCGGCCGACCCCTTCGATGCGCTGCTCGAGGCTCTGCGCTGCCTGCCCGGAGTAGGCGCCAGGACTTCGCAGCGCATGGCGCTGCACCTGCTCGAGCGCGACCGCGACGGCGGCCGGCGCCTGGCGCGCGCGCTTGAAACGGCGGTCGAAACCATCCGCCACTGCCGCCGCTGCCGCAATTTCACCGCCGCGGAGGTGTGCCGCATCTGTGCCGATACCGAGCGCGACGATCACCTGCTGTGCATCGTGGAGAGCCCGGCGGACGTGCTGGCCATCGAGGTGGCCACTGCCTATCGCGGACGTTATTTCGTGTTGCTGGGCCGCTTGTCACCGCTGGACGGAATCGGGCCGGCCGATCTGGGTCTTGACCAGCTGGAGCGGCGCCTGGACGAAGGGCCGGTGGACGAAATCGTGATCGCCACCAACACCACGGTGGAAGGCGAGGCGACCGCCCACTATCTGCGCGAAATGGCGGATCGGCGCGGTATTCGCGTCTCGCGCCTTGCCCAGGGCGTGCCCCTGGGCGGCGAGCTGGAACACACCGACCGTTCGACCCTGGCGCACGCGTTCAGTACGCGCCAGCCCATGCCCTGACCGGGCTGGTTTATCTGCCCTTGAACTGAGGGGCGCGCTTTTCCAGGAACGCCCCGGTGCCCTCCTGCATGTCTTCGGTCGCGCAGCACAGGGCGAATCGGGCCGTTTCCAGGGCCAGACCGGCTTCCAGGGGGATGTCCGCGCCTTGCAGGGTGGCCTGCAGGATGGCGCGCACGGCCTCCGGCGCGGCTTTCGTCAGCGGCGCCGCCAGGTTCTGGACGGCTTCTTCCAGCTCGCCGGCTTCCACCACCCGGTTGACCAGCCCGAGCTCGTAGGCGCGCTCGGCGCTGATGGGTTCGCCGCCCAGGGCCAACTCGAGCGCGATCGTCGAGCCGACCAGGCGCACCAGGCGCTGGGTCCCGCCAAAGCCGGGCATGATGCCGAGCTTGATTTCCGGCAATCCAAGACGCGCGTTGCGGCTGGCAACGCGCAGATGGCAGGCCAGCGCGAGTTCCATGCCGCCGCCCAGGGCATAGCCGTTGATCGCGGCGATCACCGGTTTGTCAAGGCTTTGGATCATGCTCATCAGGTTCTGGCCGAACTGTGAAAAGCGGCGCGCCTCGACCGGCGACTGCGAGCGGATTTCGCCGATATCGGCGCCGGCCACGAAGGCCTTGTCGCCGGCACCGGTGATGACGATGACCCGGACCTTGTCGTCGCCGCTGGCATCGATGATGGCGGCATACAGTTCCTGGAGGGTCTGGCCGTTGAGTGCGTTGAGCTTGGCGGGGCGCTTGACGGTGACGGTGTGGATGCCGCCGCGGGTGACGACGGAAAGGTTTTCAAACGACATGAATCGGGTGTCCTCGGGCTTCGGTCAGCGCGTTGATTTTAAACCATGGATCAGGACGCCGACCGCGCCGTACAGCGCGACCGCGCCGACCATGACGCACAGCAGTGATTGACAGACCGGCCAGAGTGGTTCGGCCGCGCGAATCAACTCCTGCCCCACTCCGGACAGCTCGGGCAGAATCCGAAGCATCTGGTACACGCCGCTTCCGATTCCGGCCAGGGCGGCCGGAACCAGGAGCAGGGTGCTTGCAAGGACAAGAAGAACACGCATGCTGCCGCTCCTCTTGCGCCGGCGGTCAGTCGCGCAGCTCGCGGTCGATGCGGTACTCGCTCGACGTCACCCAGGCCTCGATGCGCTGGAGGCGATGGTCGAGGTCGCGCATTTGTCGGTTGAGGTTGCCGACGGAATCGCGCGGCGAGCGCCGGACTTCCTGCCAGAACTCCTGCTCGGCGTCATCCCGGTACAGGTTGCGTGGTCGTTTCGGCAGAAGAATCCACATCACGACATAGCCGATGACCATGACGAAGGTGAACGGGATGGCCAGAAGGACCACGATCAGGCGCAGACCGGCGGCGTTGATGCCGGTCCAGTCGGCCAGGCCGGCGCAGACGCCGCCGAGAACGGCTCGATCCTTGTCGCGGTACAACCGGTTTCGATTGGTGTTGTCGCGAAAATCGTTCATGTGCGGCTTCTCCAGTCAGGGCTGTCGGCATCGAGGATGCGTTCCAGCGTCCGGATTCTCTCTTCCATGCGGTGGGCGCTGTCGTTGAGTTCCTCGAGCAGCGCCTCGTCCTTGCTGCTCAGGCGCCGGTTGGCCGAGTTGCGGGTCGTGTAGTGCATGATCAGCCAGATCGGCAGAACGATGACCAGGAAGATGACCAGCAGGGGAAAGATGAAGTCGGGAAACATGATCGCTTACCCCTGCTGCTGTTTCTTCGACTTCATCTCGGCCAATTCGGCCTCGATCCGCTCATCGGTTTCGAGCTTGCGGAACTCCGATTCCAGCGTCTTGCCCTTGCGCCCCATGTCCAGCGACTCGGCTTCGGACTCGATCTGCTCGATGCGCTGCTCGGCGTGGTCGAAGCGATGGAGCATGTCTTCGATCTTGTCGTTGTGCAGGTGCTTGCGGGTCTTGAGCTGGTGGCTGGCCGAACGATGGCGCATGACCAGGGCGCGTTGCCGGTTGCGCGCGTCGGTCAGCTTGGCCTGCAGCTTGCCGATGTCGCCGTCGTACTTGGCCAGCTGGTCCTCGTACTGGGCCAGCTCTTCTTTGAGGTATCCGATGCGATCGGTCAGCGCCGTCTTCTCCACCAGTGCCGCCCGGGCCAGGTCCTCGCGGCCCTTGTCGAGGGCCAGCTCGGCCTTGCGCGCCCAGTCGATCTGTTGTTCTTCCAGGCGCTTGAGCAGTCGCGCTCGCTCCTTTTTCTCGGCGATGCACTTGGCGGTCGCTGAACGGACTTCGACCAGGGTGTCTTCCATCTCCTGAATCATCAGCCGAATCATCTTTTCCGGATCTTCGGCCTTTTCCAGTGCGGAGTTGAGGTTGGCGTTGATGATGTCGCCCATGCGGGAAAAAATGCCCATTTCGAAATCTCCTTGTGAGTCGTTGTGATGCCTGCCATCAATAAGCAACTGGCATGCCAATATAAAAAGCAATTAAAATCAGTCAGATGAAAAATCTCCCTGGTATCAAATGGTGAAATAAACCATTCATAAGGTGAAATAAACCACGTTGGTGGCCGCGCCCCTCGCGTCCATCCGATCCGCGTCGCCGCCGCGCCGACGACGCGGTGATCGGCCGAAGAATGGGGAACCGTCGGGTTTTGCACGCGTCGAAGACTCGGTCCGGCTCACTAGGCTAAAATGCCGGATTGACCGAACATCGGCCCATTCGTACGTTCCACTTGATTTGGAGGCAGCATGCAAAAGGTATTACTGACCCTGGCTTCGGCCGTGATTCTGACCGCGCCCGTCATGGCGCAGGATCTGGAGTCCGAGCAGGGCAAGCTGGGCTATTCGATCGGCTACGAATTCGGAGCCGAACTGCGCAGCTACGACATCGACCTGGATCTCGACGCGGTGCTGCAGGCCGTCCGGGATGCCTACAGCCAGACCGAACCGCGCGTGGAAGTCGCCGAGATGCGGCAGCTGATGATGGAATTGCAGGAGCAGATTCGCCAGGAGCGGATGGCGGCCTTCCAGCAGCTGGCCGAGGACAACCAGGAGCGGGCCGATCAGTTCCTGACCGAAAACCGCGGCAAGTCCGGTATCGTCGCCCTGCCCAGCGGCGTTCAGTACCGCGTCATCGAAGAGGGCGAAGGCTCCCGGCCGGGACTGGAAGATGTCGTGACCGTCCACTACCGGGGCTCGAAAATTGACGGACGCGAGTTCGACAGCTCGTTTCGCCGCGGTGTGCCGGCGGTGTTCCAGGTCAACTCCGTGATCGAAGGCTGGCAGGAAGTGCTGCCGCTGATGCGCGAAGGCGCCATGTGGCAGGTGTTCCTGCCGCCCGAACTGGCGTTCGGCGTGCGCGGCGACCCGCCCATCATCGGCCCCAACGAGGCGCTGCAGTTCGACATTCGCCTCGTCCAGATCGGCGAGCCGGAAGGCTTCGAAGGCGGCGCGCCGGTGCCGGGGCAGTAAGCGATCATGGGCGAACCCGTCTCTCCGATCCCGGAGATCGAGTCGCCCTGCATCGGGACCTGCACGCTGGGTCCCGATGGTCTTTGCATCGGTTGTTTCCGCAGCGCCGAGGAGATTGGCGCGTGGCTGAAGTATTCGTCCCAACAGCGCCGGGCCATCATGCAGGTGCTGCCCGAACGCGGACAGCGCCTGTTCGATGAAGGCTGAGCCGGGTACCGGGCTCAGCCGCCTGGTATCGGCCCTGCACGCGGCTGACTTCCCGGTCGAGGACCTGGCGGTGGACGGCTATCGCCCGGTCGGCGATGCCTGGCGTCCGCGCCCGGCGGCGGTTCTGGTTCCGATCGTCCTCCAGCCCGAACCGGCGGTCGTGCTGACCGTTCGCAGCGATGCCTTGCACAGCCATGCCGGACAGGTGGCGCTACCCGGCGGGGGGCGCAGCGCGGGCGAGGCGTTTCCCCTGGGCACGGCGTTGCGCGAGGCGTCCGAGGAAATCGGGATTGCGCCCGGCGAGGTCCGGGTCGTCGGCATGACGCGGTGTTTCGATACCATCAGCGCCTATCGCATTGTTCCGGTCGTGGGCCTGATCGATATCGCTCCGCAGCTCACCGCTTGTCCGAACGAGGTTCGCACCATCTTCCTGGTGCCGCTGAGGCGCGTCCTCGACCCCTCCAGCTACTGCCGGCACGATGTCCGGCACCGCGCCCGGCACTACGAGCTGTGGTCCATGCGCAGCGAGTGCTGGCCGGTCTGGGGCGCAACCGCCGCCATCCTGGCGCACCTGGCCGAACTGGCGAACTGAAATATTTCAGAATTACAGTACGGAGCCGCCGGCAGCGCGGGTTTCGTTCGTGGTTTCCAGCGTCAGTCCTCCTCGCGCAAACCAAACAGCAATTCGACCGCGCGCTTGTCTTCGGGCCGGACCATGATGTGAACGTGGTCGTCGGCGTGCAGCACGGTGTCGGGTCGGACCGGCAGGGCCTCTTTCCCGCGCACCAGCAGCAGGATGTCGGCGCCGGCGGGCAGGGGCAGGACGCCGGCCGGGTTGCCGGTCACCATGGCCGCGGGATCGAGCCGGAAGGAGATGATCTGTACCGGCAGCGAGTCGATGGCGTTGACCTCCAGGACCGGGGTCGGGCGCTGTCTCCCGGCCTGCTCGACCCGGAACCAGCGCACCGCCCAGCGAATCGTGGCCCCCGGAATCAGCGCGTTGACCACGACGACGAAAAACACCAGGTGGAACAGTTCGATCGCTCTCTCGACGCCCGCCAGGACCGGGAACGTGGCCAGCAGGATGGGCACCGCGCCGCGCAAGCCCACCCAGGCGACGAAGCCGGATTCTCTCGCCTTGTAGCCGAAAGGCCACAGGCTGAGCATGACCATGACGGGCCGGGCTACGAGAGCCAGACCCAGCGCCAGCACCAGCCCCTTCCAGCCGGCCGAGGCCAGCATTTCCGGTACCGCAAGCAGGCCGAGAATGAGAAACATCGTGATCTGGGCCAGCCAGGCCATGGCGTCGTGCACGCGCAGGATGCCGGAGCGATAGGGCAGCCGCTGATTGCCCAGCATCAGCGCCGCGATGTAGACGGCCAGGAACCCCGAGCCCATGAACAGGGTCGGCAAGCCGAAGGCGAGCAGGGCCAGGGCCAGGGTCAGTACCGGGTAGAGGCCGGCGGCGGGAACCCGGATTCGATCGAGCAGATGGCTGCCGAGCCAGCCGACCGCATAGCCCACCGCCAGTCCGATGGCCAGCTGCAGCAGAATGTCGCCGGCCAGCGCGGTCAGGCTGAACGGCCCACCGGCGACCAGTTGCGCGGTCAAGGTCAGGGTCAGGATGACCGCGACCGGATCGTTCAGGCCGGACTCCAGTTCCAGCGTCGCGCCGACCCGACGCCTGAGCTGTACCCCGGAACCGCGCAGCGAGGAAAACACCGCGGCCGCGTCGGTCGATGACACGATGGCGCCGAGCAGAAAGGCTTCGGTCCAGCCCAGGCCGAGCAGACGCGCGATCAGCGCGACGATCAGGGCGGTCCCGATGACGGTTGCCGTGGCCAGCACCGAGGCCGGCGCCAGGTACTGCCGGATCTGTCGAAACGGCGTGTTCAGGCCGCCGTCGAACAGGATCAGGACCAAACCGACCGTGCCGATGCGAAAGGCCAGCTCGAAGTCCACGAAGTGATCGGGCAGGCGCGAGCCAACGAGCAGACCGATCAACAAAAACACCAGCACCACCGGAATGCCGATGCGTTCCGAAGGCCGGCTGAACAAGACGCTGAAGATCAACAGCAGTCCGGCTGCGACCAGCAGGATGGCGGTGGTGGCCGGCTCGTTCTCGAACATCGTTGACGGACCCGAGGCCGGGAAAACCCTACTCGACCATGGACGGACGGTGGCGCCGGCGAACCTCGGCGCTCAGCGAATAGCGACGCTCGCGGTCGTCGATCAACTCGATGTCGATTCGGTCTCCAACGGTGAGGCGTTCGTGCGGCTCCATCAGCATCAGGTGCAGGCCGCCGGGTCGAAGTTGCACCGTTTGCCCGGGCTCGATCGACAGTTCATCGAGGCGGCGCATCCGCATGACCCCCTCGTCCATCACCATGGTGTGGATTTCGACGTGGCCGAACCGCGAGCTGGCCGCGTCGACCAGGCGGATCGTCTCCTCCGAATCATTGCGCAACTCCATGAAGCCGGCCATCATGCGTCCGGGCGGGGCTTCCGGCGACCATGGATCGCCGACGTGGAGGGGAGATTCGGCCAGCGTCAGCAGCGGGAACAGCAGCACGAAGAGGGCGAGCGGGGTCAGCTTGGTCATGATGGTCTTGCCTCGGGCAACTCGGGTGATCGATGCGCTCATGGTATCCCAGCAAGAGTGCCAGCCTTGTGCGGCAACGGCCGGGCAAAAGCGGTCGGGCTGGAGCTTGATCGTGTACTCTTTGGGCCAGGATTTTCTTACTGCATCGAACGGGAGAACCACATGCTGCAAATCCATCGGCACGCCGGTGAGGTGGTCGAGCTTCGTCTGGACCGCGCGCCGGTCAACGCCCTCAATCCGGAGCTGGTCCGGACCCTGGCCGAGACGATCGATGACCAGGTCCGCGACGGCGCCCAGGCGCTGGTCCTGTCCGGTCGCCCCGGCATGTTTTCGGCCGGGCTGGACGTTCCCGAGCTGCTGTGCCTGGACGAGTCCGGAATGCGCGCCTTCTGGCAGGATTTTTTCGGCCTGCTGGGACGGGTCGCGGCCAGCCCGATCCCGATCGTGGCGGCCCTGACCGGGCACAGCCCCGCCGGAGGGACGGTCATCGCCCTGTATGCCGACTATCGAGTCCAGGCCGAAGGAGCGTTCCGGCTCGGGCTCAACGAGGTCCAGGTCGGCCTGGTCGTGCCGCCGGTCATTCACCAGGGGCTGGTGCGCCTGCTCGGCGCCTACAACGCCGAACGCCACCTGGTGGCCGGAGAAATGATCCCGGCCGAGCAGGCGCTCGAGCTCGGCCTGGTCGACGAAATCGTGGCCGCGGATCGGGTGGTGGAGGCTGCGGTGGACTGGTGCCGGCGCCACCTGGCCCTGCCGCGGCAGGCCATGCTCGCGACCCGGGCCCTTTGCCGCGCCGATCTCGCGGCCGCATTCGAGGACGCGGCCGCGCTGGACGTGGACGGCTTCGTGCGCGGCTGGTTCGCCGAGGAAACCCAGGCAACGATGCGGGCCCTGGCCGAACGCCTGAAAAAAGGCGGCTGAGTGCGCTTTGCGCCGGGTTTACCCGCTGGCCGCCAGCTCGCGCAGAACCCGGGGCAGCGGCACCGGCTCGCCTTTGGCCTTGTCAATCCAGACGATGACCGTGCTGCCGTCGGCGTGGAGTTCCGCGCGCGTTCCCTGGGCCGAGAGCGAATGGATCTCGTGGTCGAGGCGAATGCTGGAGCGGCCGGGCGAGTGCGGCTTGAGGCTGACTTCGATGCGCGCGGGCCAGCCCAGCGGCCGCCGGTAGTTCAGGTGGACGTTGGCGATCACCGGACCGGTCTCGCCGTCCTGCCAGTGGCTGGGTACGGAGTTCAGCCAGGCGGCGCGGCATTCTTCGACGTAGCGCAGGTAGACGACGTTACCAACGTGGTTGAAGGCGTCGAGATCGCCCCAGCGCACGTCGAGCTGAATCTGGAAAGCGGACATGATGAACCCTCTGGTCGATCGTATTTCGCTCCAGCATACGCCGGTCGTCGCCTGCAGGCGGAACTCCGCCGGAAAATCGCATGAGCCAGCCGGAATCGGAGAGCAGACCGCAGCGGCCCTCGTTTTCGGCCATGTTCGCGATCCAGCTCGGGATCGTGGTGCTGGCCGTCGTTCTTGGCTGGGTGTTCGGCCTGGATCTGCTGGGTCGGATCGAGTTCAGCGTGGCGGCGCTGAACTGGAGCGTGCTGGGAACGCTGCCGCTGCTGCTGGGCGGCTGGTGGCTGTCCGGTTCGAGCTGGGAGTGGATGCGCGAACTCAAACGCCTGGTCCAGGAAATGGTGGCGCTGCTGTTTCGCGACGCGCCGCCGGGAACCGTGTTCCTGGTCGCCGTGCTGGCCGGCCTCGGCGAGGAGCTGCTGTTTCGAGGCGTTGTCCAGGGGGGGCTGGACGGGCTGATCGGTCCCTGGGGCGCGCTGCTGGCCGCCTCGCTGCTGTTCGGCGCCATGCACGCGCTGACCCGGGCCTACTTCGTCGTGGCCACGATCATGGGGCTGTACCTGGGCCTGATCTATCTGTGGACGGGCAACCTGCTGATCCCCATCCTGATTCACTTTCTCTACGACTGGGTCATTCTGCGCTATTACCTGGCCGCCGATCGGGCCAGCTGAGGTCGTTTCAGGCGCTTTTGCGTCGCGGGCGCTTCGTCCCGAGGATGGGGGCGAGGTATTCGCCGGTCCAGGAGCCCTTGCTGCGCGCGACCTGCTCCGGGGTTCCGCTGGCCACGATCCGGCCGCCGCCGTCGCCGCCTTCGGGACCCAGGTCGATGATCCAGTCGGCGGTCTTGATCACGTCCAGGTTGTGCTCGATCACGACCACGGTATTGCCGTGGTCGCGCAGCCGATGCAGCACTTCGAGGAGGTGCTTGATGTCGTGGAAGTGCAGGCCGGTGGTCGGCTCGTCGAGGATGTAGAGGGTGTTGCCGGTGTCGCGCTTGGACAGCTCGCGCGAGAGCTTGATGCGCTGGGCTTCGCCGCCGGACAGGGTGGTCGCGCTCTGGCCCAGCTGCAGGTAGCTCAAGCCCACGTCCATCATGGTCTGCAGTTTTCGGGCCACGACCGGCACCGGCTCGAAAAACTCCAGCGCGTCCTCGACCGTCATCTCCAGCACTT
>PWJA01000149.1 GCA_003560975.1 Gammaproteobacteria bacterium | reverse complement strand
CTTCCTCGCCCTGAACAATCTCACCGACCGGGACTACTTCAGCAACGTCCGGGTCAACGCCAACAACGCCGCCTACTTCGAACCGGCTCCCGAGCGCAATCTGTTTGCCGGCCTTCGCGTGCGACTGGCCGGCCCGTAGCAGGCAGGAGCAGGATCGGCTCCCGCCGGAAGGTTTACCATGGAGGCCGGTAACGCATGCAAGCGGCAGGTGGAAGTCATGAACCAGAAATTCCGCAAACCTCTCCCGGGCACTGAGCTCGACTACTTCGACGCTCGGGCAGCGGTGGAAGCAATCCGCCCCGGCGCCTGGAACGGGCTGCCCTACGTCTCGCGCGTGCTTGCCGAGAACCTGGTCCGGCGCTGCCCGCCCGAACAACTTGCCGACAGCCTGACCCAGATCATCGAGCGCAGGCGTGAGCTGGACTTTCCGTGGTTTCCGGCCCGGGTGGTCTGCCACGACATTCTCGGCCAGACCGCGCTGGTCGACCTGGCCGGACTGCGCGACGCCATCGCCGAAAAAGGCGGCGATCCGGCCCAGGTCAACCCGGTGGTGCCGGTGCAGCTGATCGTGGATCATTCGCTGGCCGTCGAGCACGCCGGTTTCGAAAAGGACGCCTTCGAGAAAAACCGCGCGATCGAAGAGCGGCGCAACGTCGATCGCTTCGATTTCATCAACTGGACCCGGGAGGCCTTCGACAACGTCGACGTGATTCCGCCGGGCAGCGGCATCATGCACCAGATCAACCTGGAGCGGATGTGCACGGTGGTCGAGGTGCGCGACGGCGTGGCCTTCCCCGACACCCTGGTCGGCACGGATTCCCACACCCCGCACGTCTGCGCCTTGGGCGTGATCGCCATCGGCGTCGGCGGCCTGGAGGCCGAAAACGTGATGCTCGGTCGGGCTTCCTATCTGCGCCTGCCCGACATCGTCGGGGTGGAGCTGACCGGCAAGCCGCAGCCGGGCATTACCGCCACCGACATCGTCCTGGCCCTGACCGAGTTCCTGCGCAGCGAGCGCGTGGTCGGCGCCTGGCTGGAGTTCTTTGGTGAAGGCGCGCGCACCCTGACCGTGGGCGACCGCGCCACGATCTCCAACATGACCCCCGAGTACGGCGCGACGGCCGCGATGTTCCACATCGACGAGCAGACCATCGACTACCTGAAGCTGACCGGACGCGAGGATGCCCACGTCAAGCTGGTCGAAGACTACGCCCGGCACACCGGCATCTGGGCCGACGACATCGCCGGCGCCGACTACGAGCGCGTGCTGCGTTTTGACCTCTCGACCATCGGCCGCAACATCGCCGGGCCGTCCAGCCCGCACAAGCGGGTCTCGACCTCGGACCTGGCCACCAGCGGCATCTCAGGGCCCTACGAGATTCCCGAAGACGGCTCCATGCCCGATGGCGCGGTGATCATCGCGGCGATCACCTCGTGCACCAACACCTCGAATCCGCGCAACGTCATCGCCGCCGCCCTGCTGGCGAAAAAGGCCAACGAACTGGGGCTGACCCGCAAGCCGTGGGTGAAGTCATCGTTCGCACCGGGCTCGATCGCCGTGCGCCTGTACCTGGAGGAGGCCGGCCTGCTTGAAGAACTGGAAAAGCTCGGATTCGGCATTGTTGCCTTCGCCTGCACCACCTGCAACGGCATGAGCGGCGCGCTGGATCCGACCATCCAGCAGGAAATCATCGACCGCGACGTGCATTCGGTCGCGGTGCTGTCGGGCAACCGCAACTTCGACGGACGCATTCACCCGTACGCCAGGCAGGCCTTCCTGGCCTCACCGGCGCTGGTCGTGGCCTACGCCATCGCCGGGTCGGTGCGTTTCGATATCGAAAAGGACGTGCTGGGTGAAGACGGGCAGGGCAGGCCGGTCACCCTCAAGGACCTGTGGCCCAGCGACGAGGAGATCGACGCCATCGTCGCCGAAAGCGTCCGGCCGGAGCATTTCCGCCAGGTCTATGGGCCGATGTTCGAGAAGAAATTCAAGCGCATCAAGAAAGTCAGCCCGCTCTACGACTGGCGCGAGATGAGCACCTACATCCGTCGGCCGCCGTACTGGGAAGGCGCCCTGGCCGCCGAACCCAGCCTGACCGGCATGCGCCCGCTGGCCGTGCTGGGCGACAACATCACCACCGATCACCTGTCGCCGTCCAACGCCATCATGGCCAACAGCGCGGCCGGCGAATACCTGGCGAAAATGGGCCTGCCCGAGGAAGACTTCAATTCCTACGCCACCCACCGCGGCGATCACCTCACCGCCCAGCGCGCCACCTTCGCCAACCCGCGCCTGATCAACGAAATGGCCGTGGTCGATGGGCAGGTCAAACAGGGCTCGCTGACCCGGCTGGAACCCGACGGTGAGGTCGTGCGCATGTGGGATGCGATCGAAACCTACATGGAACGCAAGCAGCCGCTGATCGTGATTGCGGGCAAGGACTACGGTCAGGGCTCGTCGCGCGACTGGGCGGCCAAGGGCGTGCGCTTGGCCGGGGTCGAGGCCATCGTCGCCGAGGGCTTTGAGCGCATCCACCGCACCAACCTGATCGGCATGGGGATCTTGCCGCTGGAGTTCGGCGAAGGGCACGACCGCAGAAGCCTGGCCATCGACGGCCGCGAACGCTTCGACGTCCAGGGCGAACCGGCGCCGGGCGCCATGCTGACCCTGGTCATTCATCGCGCCAGCGGCGAGCGCGTGGAGGTTCCGGTCAAATGCCGCCTGGACACCGCCGAGGAGCTGAGCATCTACGCCGCCGGTGGCGTGCTGCAGCGCTTTGCCCAGGATTTCCTGGCCGATTCGGAGGCGGCCTGAATTCGCATGAATCATCCTGCGCAACTTCGCATCCCGGCCACCTACATGCGCGGCGGCACCAGCAAGGGCGTGTTCTTTCGCCTTGACGATCTGCCGGAAGCCGCCCGAGCGCCCGGACCGGTGCGGGATGCGTTGCTGCTGCGGGTGATCGGCTCGCCCGATCCCTACGGCAAGCACACCGACGGCATGGGCGGGGCGACCTCGAGCACGTCCAAGACCGTGATCCTGTCGAAATCCGACAAGCCGGATCACGACGTCGATTACCTGTTCGGTCAGGTCGCCATCGACCAGCCGTTCATCGACTGGTCGGGCAACTGCGGGAATCTCACGGCCGCGGTCGGTTCTTTCGCCATCAGCAACGGCCTGGTGGAAGCAAGCCGCGTCCCGGAAAACGGCATCTGCCGGGTGCGCATCTGGCAGGCCAATATCGGAAAGACCATCATCGCCCATGTGCCGATCACCGGTGGGCAGGTCCAGGAAACCGGCGACTTCGAGCTCGATGGGGTCACCTTTCCGGCCGCGGCGGTGCAGATCGACTTTCTCTCTCCGACCGGGGACGAGGCGGTGTTGCCCACGGGCAATCCGGTCGATGAGTTCGAGGCCCCGGGCATCGGCCGGCTGCAGGCAAGCTTCGTCAGCGCCGGCATCCCGACGATGTTTCTCGATGCAGCCGATCTCGGTTTTACCGGCATCGAACCGCAGGCGGCGATCAACGACCATCCGGAACAGCTGGCCCGGCTGGAGCTGGTGCGCGCCCACGGCGCGGTGGCCATGGGCTTGATCGATCATGTCGATCAGGCCGCGCAGCGCCAGCATACGCCCAAACTGGCCTGGGTCGCGTCGCCGGCTGACTACACAGCCTCCAGCGGCAAGGGGATTGCGGCGACCGAGATTGATCTGAACGTGCGCGCCATGTCCATGGGCAAGCTCCACCACGCCATGATGGGAACGGCCGCGGTGGCGATTGCCGCGGCCGTCGCCATTCCCGGCACCCTGGTCAACCGGGCCGCGGGCGGAGGGGAGCGCGACCGGGTCTGCTTCGGTCATCCTTCCGGCACGCTCACCGTGGGCGCCAGCGCCAGCAGGGACAACGGCGAATGGAAGGTCGAACGGGTCAGCATGAGCCGCAGCGCGCGGGTGCTCATGGAGGGCTGGGTGCGAGTGCCACCGGGCTGAGCCACAAGCCGCCTTCCAGCCCGCCTCGGCTCACGTTGGCTCAGTCAGGGTTGGCGGACCGGTCGGAGAACGACCGGTGACGCGACGCTCAGACCGAAGCGCTGGCCGCCTGGATAGCGGGTCGACTGGTCACCGCAGCGTGCCAGCGCTGCAGTGCCGGCAGGCTGGTCGGCGGTGACTGCCGGAGACCCCAGACGGCGAACTCGATGGTGACCAGAGCAGTGATGTCGGCCAGGCTGAAATCCGTTCCGGCGATGAATTCACTGTCTTGCAGCAGGCCGTCCAGGTCGTGCAGAAACCAGCCGAAACGGCGCACGCCGCGATCGGCCAGTTCGGGAATCTGGGGGACGCTTCTCGGCCCGGTCAGGGCATGATCGACCATGGCGCCGGAGCGATTGCGAAAGCCCTCCATCACCGCCACCAGGCCGTTGTTTTCCACCCAGTGGTTGCGTTCGATCACCAGCGCCCGGTGCCGCCCTGGTCGCCCGATCAGCGCGGGATCCGGCTGGACGCTTTCCAGGTAGTCGCAGATTGCAACCGACTCGCACAGGCAGGTGCCGTCATCGAGCACCAGCGCCGGCACGGTCAGGGCCGGATTGATGGCGGCAAACGCGGGTCGGAGATGCTCACCCGCGCGCAGATCGACCACGACCTGATCGACTTCCAGCCCCTTCTCGGCCAGGAATAGATGGATTCGACGCGGACTGGGTGCTGCCGGATAGGTGTAGAGTTTCATGGCGCTTCGCGGGTCGGGCAATGCCGGGAGTGTAACCCT
>PWJA01000033.1 GCA_003560975.1 Gammaproteobacteria bacterium | reverse complement strand
GTCGCGAGGGCACGGCCGAGCTGGATCGGCGCTGGACGCGCAAGGTCACTGATGTACGCAACTGGTTTGTGTTTTCAGCCTCCGAGCGCTGGCGCGAGGACGATCGCGAGCACGAGCACTATGCCGACTCGGGCGGCAAATCCGGCGGTCAGAAGGAAAAACTGGCCTACACCGTGCTGGCCGCCAGCCTCGCTTACCAGTTCGGCCTGGAGTGGGGCGAGAAACGCTCGCGTTCGTTCCGCTTCGTGCTCATCGACGAGGCCTTCGGGCGCGGTTCGGACGAATCAGCGCGCTACGGGCTGACCCTGTTCGGTCGGCTCAACCTGCAGCTGTTGATCGTCACCCCGCTGCAGAAAATCCACATCATCGAGCCTTTTGTCGCCAGCGTCGGTTTTGTCCATAACCCGGACGGCAAGCAATCCATGCTGCGCAACCTGTCGATCAATGAATACCGTGCCGAAGCCGCCGCGCGCAAGATCGGCCATGAGCGCGACGCGGAACTCAGCTTTCCCAGGGATTGAATACCGCGAGGCCGCAGTCACTTAAGTCTCGGTCATTGCGCGTCACCATCCCGGCATCGCGCGAACGGGCAATGGCGGCGATCTGAGCATCGAACTGGGTGATCGGGCGTCCGCGCTGACGGCGTGTATCCGCTAAGCTGATGCGCTGATCGACGAAGCGTCTGCCCCATGCCTGAACTGCCCTGGACCCGACCGCCAGACTTGATCGCCCAGCTGCGCCGTCACTGGGACTCGGGTCGACTGTTGGCCGAGCGGGCGAACGGTGAGTCCTCTCTGTTTCCCTTGCAGCTCCGCTTGCGCAAGGCCGGCTCGCGGGACCTGACCGAGCGGTTCGATGCGGTACGGGTCTGGGTGGCCGAGTTGATCGAGCACTCGCGCGAGCGTCGTGCTCATGGCTACGAGATTGAATGGCGCAGCATTCAGCACCGAACGCGGGGGCAGAATCGACTGCCCCGGGCCGTGATCGTGCCGAGTGCCGAAGACGCCCTGAGTCTGATCGGCAAGACCGCCCAGGCGCGGCGCTTCGATCAATTGAGCGTCGCGCTGCTGGCGGAATTTCCCGGTCTGCGCGACTGGTTGGTTCGGCGCCCGCTGGAAGCCTTGAAGCGTGCTGATGAATGGCCGCGCCTGCTGGCCATCCTGCGCTATTTTCGGGCGCATCCGCGGCCGGGGCGCTATCTGCGCCAGCTCGACATCGCCGGGGTGGATACCAAGTTCATCGAGACCCGTCGCGGTCTGCTCTCTGAGCTCCTTGATGCCGTACTGCCGAGCGAAGCGATTGATCCATCGGCCGGCGGTGCGGCCGGGTTCAACCGGCGCTATGGCCTGGCCAGTCGCCCGGTCGCGGTGCGTTTTCGCATTCTGGATCCGGCGTTGGCGCTCAGGGGCTTGACCGATCTTGCGGTGCCGGCCGAAGAGTTCGCAGCCCTTGCGCTGGACGTGGAGCAGATCTTCATCACCGAAAACGAAATCAACGGTCTGGCGTTTCCGCCGCATCCGCGCGCCATCGTGGTGTTCGGCCTGGGCTACGGCCTGGACCGGTTGGCCGGGGTCGACTGGATGGCGCGGGCGAGGTGCTGGTACTGGGGCGATATCGACACCCACGGCTTCGCCATCCTCAATCGTCTGCGTGCCCATCTGCCCGAGGTTCGATCGTTTTTGATGGACCGGGCCACGCTCGACGCCCACCGTGAGCTGTGGGGCCAGGAGCCTGAGGAGCGACGTTTTCGCGGTGAGCTGAGCTGGCTGGAGGAGCCGGAACAGGCGCTGTACCAGGCCTTGCGGGACGATGCTCTGGCCCCGCGCCTGCGCCTCGAGCAGGAACGCATCCGCTATGCCTGGCTGGCCGCGTTTCTCGAAAAGCTGAAGGCCGGGTGCTGAGCGCGGGTGCCTTCAACAGCGTTCACGGAACCACCGATACCGAGCATCTGTTTGCCCTGGTCAGCGATTTTCTGCCGTCCCGGGGAACGACCACCGTTGCTGACCTGGTCCGCGTGGTGCACTTGCGATGCGCGTGCACTCGGGTACTCTTCTGACTTTCATTGGCTCTGCGCAGAGGCCTTCCATGCCTTCCCCGAACCTGCCCGACTTCCACGACGTCCTCGCCGCCGCCGAACGCATCGCGGGCTTCGCCCACCGCACGCCGGTGCTGACCAGCGCTCATTTCAATGAACGCACCGGGGCCGAGCTGTTTTTCAAGTGCGAGAATTTTCAGAAGGTGGGGGCGTTCAAGTTTCGCGGTGCCTGCAACGCGGTGCGGGCGCTCAGCCCCGACGAGCTGCGCCGCGGCATCGTCACCCATTCGTCCGGCAACCACGGCCAGGCCGTGGCGCTGGCCGCGCGCCTGAACGGCGCCAGGGCGGTGGTCGTGATGCCGGACAATTCGGCCCGGGTCAAGGTCGACGCGGTCCGTGGCTACGGTGCGGAGGTGATTCTGTGTCCGCCCAACACCCCGGCCCGGATGGCCGCCGTGCAGGAACTGATCGAGCGCCACGGCTACCGCGAGATTCCTCCCTACGATCATCCGGACGTGATCGCCGGCCAGGGTACCGCGGCGCTGGAGCTGCTGACCGACCAGCCCGATCTGGACCTGATCCTGGCCCCGGTGGGCGGCGGCGGTCTCCTGGCCGGGACCGCGATCGCGGCCCGGCATCTCAAGCCGGGAATTGGCGTGATTGCAGCCGAACCGGCCAACGCGGACGATGCGGCCCGGTCGTTCCGGTCCGGACGAATCGAGCCGGCCGCCCGCACCCGGACCATCGCCGACGGCCTGCGCACCACGCTGGGCAGGCTGAACTTCGCGGTCATCCAGCGGGATGTCGACGACATCGTCACCGTCTCGGAGAAGTCGATCATCGACACCACGCTGGCGGTCTGGCAGCGCATGAAGATCATCATCGAGCCGTCGTGCTCCCTGCCGCTGGCCGCCCTGCTCGACGGCCTGGTCGAGGCGAAAGGAAAACGAATCGGCATCATACTGACCGGCGGCAACGTCGATTTCCCGGCCTTCGTGCGCGCGAGTCAGGAGATCGCCGAGTGACTGCGCCGCGATCCGATCGCTGCGCCGAAGAGCGCCGTTTTTCCGGGTTCGCCGGCACGGGCCGACCGTGCTTGGGTACCCTTGAGTGGAAATATCCGTTCGTTGTTGCGGTCCAATACAGTCGTCCAGGAACCGCCGAGAGTTGCCCATGATTCGTTTTGCCGCCATTGCCGCTTTGCTGCTGGCCGGATCGACCGCCTGTGAACCGGTTTCGGAACCCGAGTCGGCGATGCCCGCGGCCGCCGAGGTCGCGCCCGAACAGGAGGAAGTCCTTGTGCCGGATCCGTCCGATCAGACCCGCTTCGCCGCCGCCAACCGCGAATTCGCCCTGGCCGCGTTTCGCCGGCTGCTGACGAGCCCAGAGGCTGATGATCACCTGCTGATTTCGCCGCACTCCATCCTGTCGGCGCTGGCCATGGTCTACGCCGGAGCCGATGGCGGCACGCGCGAGCAGATGCGCGACACGCTGCGTTTCGCCCTGGACGAGCCGGCGCTGCACCGGGCCTTCGGCACGCTCGACGCGGCCCTGGCCGAGCGCGCCAAGGTCCAGCGGCAGGACGAGGCCCGCGGCTTTGAGCTGTCGGTGGTCAACCGGCTGTGGGGCCAGCACGACGGCGGTTTTCTGCCCGAGTATCTGCAGTTGGTCGAGCGCCATTACGGCGCCGGCGTCGAGCTGGTCGATTTCGAGAGCGACCCGGACGGCATTCGCGGACGGGTCAACGAGTGGGTCGAGGAGCAGACCCGCGACCGGATTCGAGACCTGCTGCCCGACGGCAGCGTCAACGAAGACACGCGCATGATCCTGGTCAACGCGATCTATTTCCTGGCCAGCTGGCAGGACGCCTTCGAGGAAGAAAATACCCGGGACCAGCCCTTCACCACCGGTGCCGGGACCACGGTCGAGGTGCCGATGATGCATCGTACCGAGCACATGCCGGCCCACGTGGGCGACGACACGATCGCCGTCAGCCTGCCGTATGTCGGTCGCGACGTGTCGCTGCTGGCGCTGATGCCGGGCGATGCCGAGGGTGATTTCGACGCCTGGCTCGGCGGCATGGATCGCGGCGCTTTCGACGCGGTGGTCGCCGGTCTGGAGCGCAGGCGCGTGGCGCTGGATTTTCCGAAATTCACCGGCGGCAGCAGTTTCCGCCTGTCGGATTTGCTGCAGGACATGGGCATGCCGCTGGCGTTCTCGAGAACCGAGGCCGATTTCCGCCGCATGAACGGCGTCGGTCCGGGCGTGCTGGGGCAGTCGCTGTACATCGACGAGGTGTTCCACAAGACCTTCATCGACCTGGACGAGGCCGGCACCGAGGCGGCGGCCGCCACCGCGGTGGTGATGATGCGCCTGACGGCGATGCCGGTCGAGGACGATCCGCTGGAAATCCGCTTCGACCGGCCCTTCGTCTACGCCATCTACGATCATCCGACCGAGACCATCCTGTTCCTCGGTCGGGTCTTGAATCCGCTGGTGGAGTGAGAGTGAGGTGGGGTTGACCGGGGCCAGGATCCTGCTCGATCCGGCCCCGGAGCGGCCTACGGGGTTATAACCAATGTTATAATTTCAGCAGTCGACCTGGAGAGCCCCCATGACCCGCAAGCTCAAGCTGACCGCCATCGGCAATTCCACCGGCGTGGTGCTGCCCAAGGAACTGCTGGAAAAGCTGCGCGTGCAGCGCGGTGATGAACTGATGGTGCTGGAGACGCCG
>PWJA01000105.1 GCA_003560975.1 Gammaproteobacteria bacterium | reverse complement strand
GCATCACATAGCCTACCCTTATCTCGATCAAGATGTACCGGTAGTGGATGCTGTAATCCACCGTAGTCGTATGTCTGGGGTAGATATGGTGATGGTTAATGGCGAAGTGGTGCTGTCTCAGGGTAAGTTCACCCGAATTGATAAGGATGCCATGCTGACAGAGCTGGCAGAATCCTTGAATGTACCCTTTACGCCAGAAGAAGAAAAACGACGGCAACTATCGAAGGATGTCTTTCCCTACGTGAAAGGGTTTTACGATGGCTGGCTTAATCATTCAGGTTGTAATCCGTTCTATTGCCAAAACTGTCGCTGAGGAATTTTCGGTAATTCTGTTTTATAGCCTCAGATTCAACTTCAAATAAGAAATGTCGCTGAATAGTGAGGCTATATTTGGCCTTCATACTGACCCTTCCATCTATCTGAGAGAACGAGCTATGTCAAACCGTGGATTTTTTTTAGATCAACTTTTCTCTGGCCAAGCTAGTCGCCGCAAGGTACTAAAACAGGCGACACTCTTTGGAATATCGGCCGCGATCGCTGCTTGTGGAAGGTCCGGTGATCAGACTGCTAGTGCCCCTGACTCTGTTCGAGAAGTCAGGTTTACGCATGGTTTGGGACTATGTAACATGCCCTTGTTCTATTCTATAGAAACTGGCCTTTTTGAGGAACGGAACGTCAAAGGTCGGTTATCCATGACTATTGGCGCTGGTGACTCTGCGGTGCAGCTAGCTTCTGGCCAGGTGGAAATGGCTGTTACGCCCTATACCAATGCATTAGCAGCCTATACGAATTCTCCGAGTTTCCAAATTGTGGCTGGCAGCGGGGTAGAAGGTCTGATGCTAATTTCTCGACCAGAAGTTCAGAGCATTGAGGACCTACGTGGTAAGAAGTTAGGTACTGCTCAGGCTGATACCTTAGAAATTATGGGCTTTGACTATCTACAAGCTAATGGTCTTACTTATGACGACGTTGAAGTTGTTTACTTTGGAGACTCTTTTGAGACTACAGCTGCGATTATTAATGGTGATATTGCAGCCTGCACCTTGATCGAGCCTTATTCAACTTCTGTGTTAAATCAAATAGGTGGTAATCGTCTGGGTGATGGTATTGATTTGTACGGTGAAGCTTACCCAGATTGTGTACTTGCCGCTCGAAAAGACTTTATCGAGCGAGAGCCAGAGGTTGTTAAAAATGTGATCAAGACATTCTTTGAAGCCCAATACTTAATTGAAAATGATTTCCAATCCGCAGCAGAATATACTGTAGATAAATACTACAAAACGGAACTCGATAATTTGCTAACTGCTGCACAGGCTCAACCACCAGGTGTGGATATTCGTGACAAGCGAGACTTTATGTTTGAGAGATCGGACAGTATGCTTGCATTGAACTATATCTCTCGAGAACCAGATGACGATTTCGTTAACTTTGCTTTACTGGATGAGGTGATTCAGGAAAATCCTGAGTTATGGGAGCGCGTGAACGTGAAGTCTCAGGTGTAGAGATAATAGTGATGAGCCTATGACAAGGTAAGTCAAATGATGTTGCTGAAAATCGATGTGGTTTCGTGAAACCTTGAATAGGGTGTAAGGCTTATAATACCCGACTCATAGGGAGTGTTAAGAGAAACCCGGATAACAAGATCGAAACCCTTGATTTATCGTTCCCAAAACTGGGATTCATACAACGTTCTGATCGCTCCCGACTCATATCATGATTCACACCGACAGTTAAAGACTTTCACAATCTATTTCCAGACAGGAGCAGAATCTAAACTTTCTAGGCTTTCTAGTCATAACTTTCCTGGACAAATATTGAGTTAAGAGACATGAAAACTCCACCCACTGTTGCCGTAGCAGAAAAACCCCAGGTGCCATTAGCACCCCAAGCCCAGCGTAAGAGGCTATGGCGAAAAAAGTTACTCAATCGCCTCGAACGAGTGGGTTGGCTTATTGCCTCTCTTACTACCTTTGTTTTATTTTGGGAATTTCTAGCCTTTGCAGGACTAATTGATACAGCAATTTTGCCACCACCCCATCAATTCTTAGGAGAGGTTACCAACCAGGAGCAGTTTTTTGATCGACAGCTAGGAGCAACCCGTGTAGGTGGTAATTTTGTAGCTTTGACTGCAATTGCAGCAACTCTAAAGCGTGTGTTTGCTGGAATTCTGATTGGTTTTATTGCAGCCTTTTCTTGTGGACTTTTAGCTTCTTACTTTCGTCTCTTTGGCAATCTTACTCTACCTACATTCACTCTGCTTGCTCCAATTTCAGCAACTGCTTGGATCCCTCTAGCCATTTTATTGTTTGGAGTGGGAGATGCTCCAGCTATTTTTATCGTCTTCATTGGTATCTTCTTTTCCCTTACGTTGGCCACTGTAGATTGTGTTAAAAATGTAGATCAACTCTATATCAATACGGGATTGGTGCTGGGAGCTAGTCGATGGCAAATTATGCGATTTATTGTGGTGCCAGCAATTATTCCTAGCCTATTTGTTGTCTTGAGGGTTAACTTTTTCGCTGCTTGGGCATCAGTTCTCGCAGCAGAGATGGTAGGTGTTAATACTGGTCTAGGGGCAATGGTGATGGTGGCTCGTCAGATGTTCAACGTTAGACTTATGTTTCTAGGGATGACGCTGATTGGCTTGGTTGGCTATTCCATTGATGTGTGTTTTGCTTTGGTTCCACGTCGTGTTCTTTGGTGGAAGACAGCAACTAAGCTCTAAAGCTTTCAATCAATAGTGTCTTTGATTTTCTAGGAGTTGACTGCTGTGGGTGAAATTGTAGTAAAAGACCTTAATAAGGTTTGGGGAATAGATACCCCTGACGAAGTTCTTACCTTAGACCATATTAATTTGACAGTAAGGCCAGGAGAATTCTTGGTTATTATTGGTCCTAGTGGATGTGGTAAAAGTACCCTGCTAAATATGATGGCAGGATTAGATACTCCGACTTCTGGCCTTCTGTTACATAATGGGCAGCCTGTTTCAGGTCCAAGTCCTGATCGCTCTCTTATTTTTCAGCAACCCTCATTGCTACCTTGGCAATCGCTAATTGATAACGTTGCTTTTGGGTTGACTCTGAAGGGAATAAGTCGCAAAGAGCGTTACCGACGAGCTCAACAGTACCTGCGAAATGTAGGTCTTCATGGATTTGCTAATAAATACCCTCATCAATTGTCAGGAGGAATGCAACAGCGAGCCAGTATAGCTCGTGCTCTATGCCTGGGAACCGACATTTTGTTGATGGATGAGCCTTTTGCGGCTTTAGATGTACAAACTCGATTTAAAATGCAAGAGTTTTTGCTTGAGATTTGGCAAGGCTCTGGCAAAACTGTAGTGTTTGTCACCCATCATATTGACGAAGCTATTTTTCTGGCTGATAGGGTGGTTATTCTTACTTCACGACCTGGACGAATCCTAGATGTAGTTGATATTGATATGGCTCGTCCTCGAAATGTAGCAAGTTCTAGCTTTGAGCACCATCGCTCTATTTTTGTGAATCATCTACGTTCCGAAGTTACCAAGGCCTTTGAACAACAGGAATTGGTTGAAATGTTTGACACCAGTATTAAATAGATTGTCATGGGCTCGGCAAATAGACTAAGGACCATGCGTTTTTGGCAAGACATAACAAGCTTAGTCACTGGGAATTCAGAACCTGATATATTAGAGTCAGAGGAAGCTGATTTTTGGCGCTATGCCGAGCCTGCAGGGCCAGAGATAGATCCATTAAAACGTAATGTTTTACAGTGGCGTCGACTGATACTTACTACCCCTAACCCAGTAGCTGTATTAGCTGGTCAACCATTACAAGTTACTGGTTATGTAGAGTATTCAGAAATAGATTCTCCAAATTTGTTTAACTTGGTTAGGCCTGTCATTCGTTGTTGTCTAGACGATACTGTGTCTCTAGGTATCCCTGTTCTTGCCTCTGGCATTGATGTTGCTAGCGCAGGAACGTGGTTGTATATTCAAGGGATCTGGGTGCCAGGAATAGTTAATTCACGAGAAACTATAGTAGTTGAGCCTCATGATATACAACTCATTCCTTTGCCTGAAAAACAGTACATTAATGGAGTTTTCTAAAGACTATAGCTTCCTGGTTATTCACAAAGTTTAACTTGGAATAAATATGGCATCGTTAGTATTATTAGGACTTGCGGCTCTGCTGGGCACTGGAAGTAGCTTCTCATCAGCCATTAACGGTTTGATTGGTCGCGAAATAGGTTTGATAAAAGCTACTTTCTTATTTCTTAGTTTGGGAACTGGATTATCGGCTATTTTAGGATATTGGCTAGAGGGAAATATCTTTTCTGCCGATTTGTTTGCATTATTTGTACAACAACCATATTTATTGGCTCCAGGACTGATCAATAGTTTTTTTATCATTGTTATTATCCGGTCAACTGCGTTAGTAGGTACTACACTGACAACTGCTAGTTTGTTTAGTGGGCAGATGCTTATGAGTCTCTGGCTAGACCATGTAGGCTTTGCAGGGCTGCGAAAGATTCCCATCACTCCACTCCGAGTGGGAGCAGTGATTGTGCTGTTGCTAGGAGTAACTCTACTAAGTTTGTCAAATAAAAAGGCTGCGACCTCCCCGACGTCTACTAATAATTCTGCTGTCTCCTTCAGAAGGAAAACTATAACCCCTTGGGGACTAAATCTCTGGATAATAGCAGCGGTCTTGGTAGTAGGAGGTTTATTGAGCGGAGCGAGCTCTATTAATGCTGTGTTAGGACAGCAAACTGGCGTTTTCACTGCCACGCTGTTCTTTTT
>PWJA01000142.1 GCA_003560975.1 Gammaproteobacteria bacterium | reverse complement strand
GAGACGGCTTCGTCGAGCGCGATTTCTACGCCCGCCACAACGGCATACCGGCGGTTGCGATCCGGGTGCTCAGCGTCGGCGAGCAGGACGCCCTGGCGGTGGCCCGCGAAGTTCGTGACTACATCGATCAGGCCCAGGCCGATCTGCCGGCCGGGATCAGCGTGGACCACTGGGCCGACATCTCGTACCTGCTGCGCGGTCGCATCGAGATGATGGGCAAGAACCTGGCCGCGGGCGCCTTGCTGGTGTTTCTCATCCTGACCCTGTTTCTGCGCTTGAAGCTTGCCTTCTGGGTCATGGTCGGGTTGTTGATCGCGTTCATGGGCGCACTGTGGCTGCTGCCCGTGGTCGGCGTGACGATCAACATGATCAGCCTGTTCGGCTTTCTGGTCGTGCTCGGCATCGTGGTCGACGATGCCATCGTGATGGGGGAGTCCGCCTACACCGAGATTCGGGCCAAGGGCCATTCGGTCGACAACGTGGTCAACGGCGTCTACAAGGTCGCGGTGCCGGCGACGTTCGGGGTCCTGACCACCATCGCCGCGTTCGTTCCGATCCTGCTCGTCTCCGGGGTCCAGGGCCAGTTCTTCGCTGCCATCGGCTGGGTGGTGGTGCTGTGCCTGATCATGTCGCTGGTCGAATCCAAGCTCATCCTGCCGGCCCATCTGGCCCACATGCGGGTCCGGAAATACGAGGCCGATACCAGCAACCGGCTGGTGCGATTCCAGCGCGGCTTTTCCGACGGCCTGTATCGACTGGTCGACAACATTTACCTGCCCTCGCTGAAGGTTCTGCTGCGCAACCGCTACGTGGCGCTGGCCGGCTTCATTTCGATCCTGATCCTGTCGTTCGGCCTGATCGCCGGCGGTCTGGTGCGGGTGGTGTTCTTTCCGGATCTGGCCGGCGACTTCATGCAGGTCGACCTGGAGATGAACGAAGGCACACCGGCAGCCGCCACGCACGCCAACCTGGACCTGCTCGCCGAAGCCCTGGCAACGGCGGACGAACGAATCCAGCAGGAGCGCGGGTTCTCCGCGCCGGTCGTGCGGACGGTATTTTCCTGGTCCGGATCGGACACCACCGGCGGCATGCTGGTGGAGCTGACCCGCGACGAAGACAACCGGGTCAGCACGCGCGAACTCGAGCGGGTCTGGCGCGAGGAAGTGGGCGAAATTCCGGGGGTGCGCGGCTTGCGCATCGGCGGGGCCGGCGGCCCCGGCGGGGACGGCCCGGACCTCAGCTTCCAGCTGGTCGGCCGCGACCTGGCCCAGCTCGAGGCCGCCGCCGAGGCGCTGGAGACGCGCATCCGCAGCTATAGCGGCACCTACGACATTCGCAACTCGTTCGAGGGCGGCACCCGCGAGCTCCAGCTGAACATCCTGCCCGAGGCGGAAGTCCTGGGCCTGAGCCAGCAGGACCTGGCGCGCCAGGTCCGCCAGGCCTTCTTCGGCGAGGAAGTCCAGCGCATCCAGCGCGGCCAGGACGATGTCCGGGTCATGGTGCGCTACCCGCGCGAGCAGCGCTCCTCGGAAGGCTACCTGGAAAACATGCGCATTCGCACCCCGGGCGGGGACGCCGTACCGTTCGGTGCCGTGGTCGAGGTCAGCGTGGGTTCCAGCCCGTCGATCATCCGCCGCTACGACCGCGAGCGCTCGATCAGCGTATCGGCCCGGATCGACAAGGACCTGGCCGAACCGGGCCGCATTTCCAGCGACCTGCGCGAGGTCCATCTGCCCGAGATCCTGTCGGGGTACCCGGACGTGCGCTACCGCCTGGCCGGCTCGACCCGCAGCCAGCAGGAAGTCCAGCGCGACCTGCTCTGGGGCACGGCGTTTGCGCTGTTTCTGATCTACGCCCTGATCGCGGTTCCGCTGAAGTCCTACCTGCAGCCGCTGCTGATCATGTCGGTGATTCCGTTCGGCATGATCGGCGCCATCTTCGGCCACTGGCTGCTGGGCATGCCGATCTCCATGCTCAGCCTGTTCGGGATCATCGCCCTGGCCGGGGTGGTGGTCAACGACAGCCTGATCCTGGTCGACTTCGTCAACCGCCACCGGCGCGCCGGCGAAACCCGGATCGATGCCGCGATCAAGGCCACGCGCGCGCGCTTCCGGGCGATCGTCCTGACCTCGATGACCACTTTCCTGGGGCTCGCGCCGATCGTGTTCTTCGAGACCAGCTTCCAGGCCCAGATCGTCATCCCCATGGCCACGTCGCTGGCCTTCGGCATCGTGTTCGCCACGGTCATCACGCTGGGACTGATCCCCATCCTGTACCTCATCGGCGACGATTTCGTGCGCCTGATCCAGCGCATCCTGGGCCGCGAGCGCCACGGCATGATCGAGATGGGCCGGGCCTGAGCCCCGGCCCGGTCAGGCGCGGGTGCGAAACAGCCAGTCGCCGATGGGATAGGTGATGTTGAAATTGTGGCTGGCCATCAGCGCGGTGTCGTGATGAACATGGTGCAGGCGACGCAGCCGGGACAGAAACGGCAGCCGGAGCCAGCGCGAACCCTCGGGCAGGTGGTAGGCCAGGTGCAGCAGCTCGTAGTTGAGGTAATAGGCCAGTCCGGTGGCGAGAAACAGCCAGGCGACGTTGGCGCTGAACATCCAGGCCAGCAACAACGCAACCGGCGTGGCGAACACGCCGAAAAAGAAGATCATGAGGATGGGCGGGAACAGCACCGCTTTTGCGTCGCGCCAGTCGTCCAGGGCCATGTGATCGCGGGTAAAGAAGACGTGGTGCTGACCGGCGTGGCGCTTGTAGATCAGGCCCAGGCCGGGCACCTTGCGATGCATCACGAACCGATGGCCCAGGTATTCGGCCAGGTTGGCATAGACAAAGGCGAGCGGCACGGTCAGCCACTCCAGCGCCCGGACCGCTTCGAGCTGGCCGATCGAGACGGCAAGGCCGCCAAGACTGAACGCCAGGACAAACCCCAGGTGCGCGCGACCCGAGTAGCCGGCGCCGATGAATTGGCGCCGATAGTGCTCGCGATAGGTGCGGGTGGTCATTGTTGGATTCCTCTGCTCCGGCATCGTTCCCTGCCTCCTTTTCATCTTAAAATACCGGCATGAGCAAGGAAATGTCGTTGTCCGGCAAGACCGTCTCGCTGGTCCTGGGCTCGGGCGGTGCGCGCGGCCTGGCCCATATCGGCGTGATCCGGGAACTGGAGCAGGCCGGGGTCCGGATCGAGGCCATCGCCGGCAGCTCCATGGGCGCGCTGGTCGGCGGCTTTCACGCCGCCGGCAAGCTCAGGGCCTACGAGGAATGGGTGTGCGAACTGCAGCAGTCCGACGTCCTGTCGCTGGTCGACTGGACCTTCAGCGGGGGCGGGCTGATCAAGGGCCGCAAGATCATCGGCAAGCTCGAGGAGCTGGTCGGAGACACCAACATCGAGGAACTGGACATTGATTTCACCGCGGTCACGGTCGACATCGAACAGGGTCGCGAGGTCTGGCTGGATCGCGGTTCGCTGTTCGACGCCATCCGCGCCTCGATTGCGATCCCGGGCCTGTTCACCCCCCATCGCTACCGCAATCGCATCCTGGTCGACGGCGGTCTGCTCAACCCCATCCCGGTGGCCCCGACGCTGCGCTGCATGACCGACCTGACCATGGTCGTGGACGTCAACGGACCGGCTTCCACGGAAATCAGGAAACGCTCCGACGACCAACAGGACTCCGCCGAGGGCGGCATGTGGAACAAGCTGAGACAGTTCATGGACCATTTTTCCAGCGAGGACCGGATCAGCGAAGACCAGCCCAGCCTGTTTGCGGTCATGATGCGCTCGCTTGATACCATGGAGGCGGCCATCACCCGCCAGCACCTGGCGATCTACCAACCCGATCTGGTCGTTCGAATTCCGAAAAACGCGTGCATGGTCCACGAGTTTCATCGGGCGCGCGAGGTCATCGATCTCGGAGCCAGACTGGCCCGCAGGGCCATCGAGGAAAACGGCAAAGGATACGAACATGCATGACGAGGACATCGACGAAGCCAATCAGGCCCTGTTCGACGAGGCGGCCGATGCCGTGGTCGCGCTGGGCAATGAGCTGGCCGACGCCAATCCGGATGCCGACCCCTGGGCGCTGGCCGACGGGCTCATCGCCGGCGCCGTTCACTTCTGGCTGTACGCGCATCAGCCGCAGGACGTGCCCAACGAGGACGACATGATGAGCTCGAGCGAGCGCATCGAGGAGCTCGCGCGCCAGGTCGTTCAGTCGGCCGAGGAAAGCGAGTACCTGCACTCGCCGCGCGATCGCGACGTCGGCAACGCCTGACCGAACCGGGACGGGCTGGTGGGCCACACTCCGCCCAGCCCCGATCGCTTCCCCGTTCAGGGGCGCTGGCGATCGCGGATGGCGCGGAATTCGTTGCCCGGGTACCAGTTCGGCCAGGACTCGCCGTCGGCCAGGTAGCGCCCGACCACGTAGAGCAAGGCCAGGTCTTCGGCGACCCCGCGCAGATCCCAGTCCGGATCGAACTCGTCGGCCGGCTTGTGGTAGCGCCGGTCGCGATAGTCGCGCTCCTGGGCCAGACCGTACTCGCGGCCGCGCTCGCGATGCTCCACGCCGCCTTTCGCGTACAGGGCCGGGATGCCGGCGCGGGCGAAATTGAAGTGGTCGGAGCGATAGTAGAAACCGGCCTCCGGACTCGGCTCGGGCACCATTCGCCGGCCCTGGTCCGCCACGGCCCGGTGGAGGATGTCTTCCAGTTCCGATGAGCCGTGTCCGACCACGACCACATCGTGGGTCGGACCGATCAGGCTCAGGGCGTCCATGTTGATT
>PWJA01000055.1 GCA_003560975.1 Gammaproteobacteria bacterium | reverse complement strand
GACCTCGAAGCTGCCGTCCCAGTCCGGCACCCCGCCGTGGGCGCGCCACAGCGTCAGGCCGATGTAGCCGGACAATGTCATGCCAATGACCAACGCCAGGATCATGGTCCAGAGCAGCACTCGCTTGATCATGCGCCTCAGTCTCCCCACGCAGTCCTCGGTGGTCGGGTTGGTGCTGCCGAAGTACGTCTTATAGACCAGGCGCGCCGCTCGATCAAGCGGGACCTGGGCGGCAGGTCGGCGGCAGGTCAACGTGCCAGGATGGGGCCACAGCGAGACCGGATCGTTCGGATGACCTAGGAAACTGCCGCCGCGGTTGTCGCGCAGGTTGCGACCGGAAGGCCGAACCATTCCCCTTCGCCGGTATCTGAACGGCCGGGATTGACGTCTCAGCAGCTTGATCTGTCGGGGGCGTCCGTTTCGCGTTATGGGCCGGGCGGAGGCCGATGTCCCCCGGATCGCGAGACTGTCCTGAGGTCAGAGACCGACTGGTCATCACTGTTCTTCATCCTCGAAGTCGACGAGATCAGCGTAGCGATCAAGGCAGAAGGGCTTCGGCGAAAAGAACCAGCCCCATCTACCGATCGCCGATGCCGGATAGGTCATCGATCGGCCCGCGGCGCTCTCACCTCGGTCTGTGATAGGGCAGGCAGCTGATCGTATCGCGGCATCGTATGTACCTTATCTCGAGGAAATTCGAATCCACTTCGGCGCGTCGAACAATCCGCAAGGCACCGTCAGGTCCCACCGAGCCGGCGATCGTCCGCGTGGCGGTCGGCTCGGTGAAATCCGAAATCAGCAAGGGCCTGAAAAGAACCGGAGGTGCCATGCAAATTGCGTCCGGGCAAATCGCAACGCGTGATTCGCTATCGCCCAGGACGAAGGCGGGTGAGCCGTTGCCCAGCAAGGTACCACCCAGGCGCCACCGTTCATCCGGCTGAAAGGCGCCAATAGCGGTGGTGGCTTGTGCTTCGGTAGGGCTATCGCAGTCGATTCCCTGGCAACGAGCTACGCTGAAAGCGCTGCCGCTAGAACCCGTTCCCTTCCAGTACCCGACCAATGGTATTCCGTCAGTTCCCGTGACGGCTCGTATTCCGCCGAACATGTTGACCTCGCCCAACATCGATCTTTCAGTGCATGACTCTTGATCGGATGAGCACGTGCTGATTCGGACTGCGCCCAAAGTCCCTGTCAAAGGCTCATGCAGCGTGGCAACGGCAACTGTCCCATCGGCCAGACTGCTGGAGGTCGCCGAAATCGCAACAACGCCTCTGAAGATTCCTGTAGGGCGCGAGGTAAAACCTGAACAGCTCAAATCAAGGCAACGGTAGACGTAGCTGTCACCGGTGGAATCTACTGAAAACAGGATCAGGTTGCCGTTTCGCTGCACCGCGAGTGCCACATCACGCACGTCGTGGCTGCCGCTACTGGCTTGCATGACGGTTTCCAGTTGAGTACAGGCAGTCGACGTGCAGCGGGCAAGCACCAGATTGTTACCCGTACCGCCGTAAAGTACGTATATCAGACCATCCGAGCCAAGCAGGATTTCCAGCGGCGCGTCGTCTCCGGCGGCTGCAGGCGCGGTAGCCAGGGTTTGGGCAGGCGCTGGATTTTCCGCGCAATCGGCATTGTTGCAGCGTATTGTTCGCAGCGTGTCGGCGGAGCGAATGGCAACAACCAGCCGCCCCTCGGCGTCATGGGTCGCATCGAGTTCATCCAAGTGGACCTGAAATCCCGTTGACAGACCCGTGGAAAAAACGAGATCAAGGGTATTGGACGGGGCTCCCATATCGATGCGGATGCCTGCTGGTCCTGCAGGGCCCTGTGGGCCCTCCGGACCAGGGTTGCCTTGGGGACCGGCTGGGCCTGGCGCGCCCCGAGGACCTTCCCGGCCTTGCGGCCCTTCTGCTCCCGGCGGACCTTCCGGTCCTGGTGGACCAGGCTCGCCCTGCGCGCCTTGGGGACCGACCGGGCCTTCCGGCCCCGGTTGACCTGCCGGGCCCTGTGCTCCCTCTGGACCTTCCGGTCCTGGAGGACCAGGTTCGCCCTGCGCGCCTGCCGGCCCCTCTGGACCTTCTGGACCTTCTGGACCTTCTGGACCCGCCGGACCCTGTGGCCCTTCCAGCCCCGCAGGACCCTCCGGGCCTGCCGGCCCTTCGTTGCCGGCAAGCGCGAAAGCCGCCAGCGGCACCGCACCCAGGCGTTGCCGCGGGCTGAGTTCGTTACCTTCGACCGAGATTGCCAACCACAACGGCGAGTCATCATAGACATCACCGAAATCCAGCTCGACCCGGAACAGACCATCGGACACCGCCACGCCCGGCACGACAACAGCATCTCCCACCGGGTTGCCACCGGTGGCGGCATCGTACAAGGCGAAACCCATGTCCACCGTGGCGCTGACCGGCCCGCTGGCATCCTGCAGGAGGCCCTGGTAGGCAATGGTTGTAGGCGTTGCCGCCAGTGGCCCTGCGAGCAGGCTCAGGATGGCCACCAGCCATGGATTGAATCCGGAAGGTCTTTGCATGGGCCGTTTCTCCTTGATCGTCCTGACGATTGCCTGGCTTTGATTCTTGGCAAGAACGCCGGGGGGCGCATGACGAACCAATGATTTTTGGATGATTTCCTCGATTTTCGGGCTGTCACTCGCCGGGGCCGACGCCTGACCGGGCAAGAGCCCGGGCCCGCGCGGTCCGGATGACTCATGGCACGGGCGTTTTCAAGCCCTCTCGCCTAAGCTTGTGGAGACGCGTCGGAGCCAGAGCCATGACCAGCCATCGATTCGAACATCCGCGACCCGGACTGCCCCTCCGGCAGCTGCCCGGCCCACAGCCAGACGCAGACTTGCGAGGTGTCAGATGACAAAGATGCGGGCGATCGTCCAGGACCGATACGGCACTCCGGAAGAAGTGCTGCAGTTGCGCGAAGTCGAGATCCCGACACCCGCGCCGGACGAAGTGCTCGTGCGGGTGCGGGCGGCCTCGGTCAATCCCGACGTGTGGCATGCAATCAGCGGCTATCCCCGCCTCATGCGTCTGATGGGCGCGGGCCTGGTCAGGCCGAAACAACCCATCCCCGGCCTGGACATGGCCGGAGAACTGGCGGCCGTGGGGCGCGACGTCGTTGACTTCCGCCCGGGGGATGCAGTGTTCGGGGAAACCCACGACAGGATTCAGTGGGTCAGCGGCGGCGCCTACGCCGAGTATGTGAGCGTGCCTGCGCATGTCTTGTCTCTCAAGCCCGAGAACATGACCTTCGAGCAGGCGGCGACAGTGCCGACCTCCGGCACCATCGCCCTGATCAACTTGCGAAAGTTCATCGGCCCCGAGCCGGGGCAGCGCATCGTGATCAATGGCGCGGCCGGCGGCGTCGGCAGTATCGCTATCCAGATGGCCAAGGCCAAGGGCGCTTTTGTCGTTGCCGTGGACCACACCACCCAGCTCGACTACATGCAGTCGCTGGGAGCCGACAAGGTCGTGGACTACACGCGAGAGGACATCACCAGACTGGAGCAAGACGTCGATCTCATCGTTGACGTTGCATCCACGCTGGCGCTTTCCGCCTGCAAACGCATTCTCAAACCCGATGGCCTGATGGTCGTCATCGGTCACGACCACTACGGAGCCAAAGGTCGCCGAACGCTTGGAGGCATCCCCTCTTTTCTCTTCCTCATGATCCGGGCTCGATTCGACCGGCACTTGCCCTGGCCCTCGTTCGAGACCATGGAAAAGCGCGACGCCATGGATATTCTGAGCCGTATGCTCGGGACCGGGGAGCTGACGCCGAAAGTGGCCAGGACCTTCCCCTTGTCCGAGGTGCCGGCAGCGATCAGGTGCCTGCAGAAAGGGCAGTTGTGTGGCCGACTGGTCATCGTGCCGTAGTTCAGGCCTTCGCGAACCGGCTCCGCACCGTTCAATCCATCGTGCCGACATCAAGCAGATCGACCGGCTGCCAGGCCTGCGGTCCGGCCGCCTGGATCACGCCGGCCGGCGGCTGACGCGGCGCGAGTAGCCGGCACAAGGCTTCGGCCACGTCATCGACGTGCACCGGCTGAACCTTCGTATGGGGGCCGATCACCGGTACACTGGCCAAATGAGCGGGCAGAACGCAAAGCCACCACCCACTGTGGCGGAACTTTTCGCCGAGCTTTTCCGCGAACTGACCAATCTCGACTCCCGCGTCTGGCGCACGCTGCGAACGCTGGTTCGTCCCGGTGCCTATGCTGCGGAGTGGCAAGCCGGCCATCGAGACCACGTCTTTCCGCCAATTCGCATCTACCTGATCGGCAGCACGCTGTATTTCCTGGCCGGCGGCGGCATCCTGTTTTCCGAGCTCGTCAGTCGCGATCTCGGTGAGTGGTTCAGTGACTGCCAGGCAGGCCCAATCGCCTGCCGTTTCCTGCAAGATGCGGCCTACACCCGTACGCTGGGCTGGATTGCCATCGCCCGCATTCTTACCCTGGTCCCCTTCGCCCTGCTGCTCGCCCTGGCCTGGCCGCGGGGGGCGCCTCGAGTCGCGCCGGCCTTCGTTTTGTCGATGAATTTCTACACAATTGCCTTTCTTTTCTCAACGCTGTCGGTCATGGTTTGGCTCCCGCTGCATTACTGGCAGTCCGATTGGTCGGCAGTAATCGTGGGAAGGAACGTGATGTTGCTGGAGCGTATTCTGTTGCTCGTCTGGCTCATCCTGGCGCTTCGTCGGGTCACCTCGCGCAGCTGGCTGGTGTGCGTCCTGATCGGCACGGTCATGGCCCTGTTCGATCAATGGATGTTGAATTTTCTTGTTTTTGGCGTCGTG
>PWJA01000223.1 GCA_003560975.1 Gammaproteobacteria bacterium | reverse complement strand
GGCCGAGGGCAGCTGGCGTTGAACCCCTGGCCAGGGGCCCGGAGCGCCACCAAGGTCTCCCCCGGCTAGACCAACACCGGCAGGGTGGCCGGGTCGCTCTGGTGGAAGCGCAGCCGGCCCACACCCCCTTCGCTCTCCACGTCCACCGTGATCGTGTGGTCGGGGGTGAAGGTGCCCGCCGGGATCCCCTTGGCGATCGGCGTTTCCAGTTCGCGCTGGATGGCGCGCTTGAGCGGCCGGGCGCCGTAGACCGGGTCGAAGCCGACGTTGCCGAGCAGATCCAGGGCCTGGTCGCTGATTTCCAGGGTCATTTCGCGCTCGGCCAGGCGCTGCCTCAAGCCTTCGATCTGGATACTGGCAATGGCGCGGATCTGCTTGCGATCGAGCGGGTGGAAGACCACGATCTCGTCGACCCGGTTGATGAACTCGGGCCGGAAGTGGTGGCCGACCACGTCCATCACGGCCTGCTTCATCACGTCGTAGCCCTGCCCCTGCAGCTCCTGGATGCGATCCGAACCGAGGTTGGAGGTCATCACGATCACGGTGTTGCGGAAATCGACCGTGCGGCCGTGGCCGTCGGTCAGGCGGCCGTCGTCGAGCACCTGAAGGAGGATGTTGAAGACTTCCGGGTGGGCCTTTTCGACTTCGTCGAGCAGGATGACCGAGTACGGTCGGCGGCGCACCGTCTCGGTCAGGTAGCCGCCCTCTTCGTAGCCGACGTAGCCGGGCGGCGCGCCGATCAGGCGGGCCACCGCGTGCTTTTCCATGAACTCCGACATGTCGATGCGGATCATGGCTTCTTCGGTGTCGAACAGGAAGGCGGCCAGCGACTTGCACAGCTCGGTCTTGCCGACGCCGGTGGGGCCTAAGAACAGGAACGAACCGTTCGGGCGGTTGGGGTCCGACAGGCCGGCGCGCGAGCGGCGGATGGCGTCGGCCACGGCCTTGACCGCCTCGTCCTGGCCGATGACCCGGTTGTGCAGGGCCTGTTCCATGCGCAAAAGCTTGTCGCGCTCGCCCTCGAGCATCTTCGAGACCGGGATACCGGTCCAGCGGCTCACCACTTCGGCGATTTCTTCCTCGGTGACCTTGCTGCGCAACAGCTGGAACTGGTCGGTGGTCTCGGACGACTCGGCCTGGGCCAGCTGGCGTTCCAGCTCGGGGATACGCCCGTGCTGGAGCTCGGCCATGCGCGACAGATCCTGGGCGCGGCGCGCGTTCTCCAGCTCGGCCCGGGCTCGCTCCAGGGATTCCTTGATCTGCGTTGCGTCCTGGACCGAGGCTTTTTCCGTTTTCCAGACCTCGTCGAGGTCCGCGAACTCGCGCTCGAGCTCGTCGATCTCGGTTTCCAGGTTGGTCAGCCGCTTCTTCGAGGCCTCGTCGGTCTCTTTCTTGAGCGCCTCGCGTTCGATCTTGAGCTGGATCAGGCGTCGCTCCAGCCGGTCCATGGCCTCCGGTTTCGAGTCGATTTCCATGCGGATGCGGCTGGCCGCCTCGTCCATCAAGTCAATCGCCTTGTCGGGCAGGTTGCGGTCGGTGATGTAGCGGTGCGACAGCGTGGCCGCGGCGACCAGCGCCGGGTCGGTGATGTCGACGCCGTGGTGGACCTCGTAGCGCTCCTGCAGGCCCCTCAGGATGGCGATGGTGTCTTCCACGCTGGGCTCACCGACCAGCACCTTCTGGAATCTTCGCTCCAGGGCGGCGTCTTTTTCGATGTTCTCGCGGTACTCGTTGAGCGTGGTCGCGCCCACGCAGTGCAGCTCGCCGCGCGACAGCGCGGGTTTGAGCATGTTGCCGGCGTCCATGGCGCCTTCGGCCTTGCCGGCGCCGACCATGGTGTGGATCTCGTCGATGAACAGGATGATCTGGCCTTCCTGTTTCTTGAGATCGTTGAGCACGGCCTTGAGCCGCTCCTCGAACTCGCCGCGGTACTTGGCCCCGGCGATCAGGGCGCCCAGGTCCAGCGACAGCACGCGCTTGTTCTTCAGGCCTTCGGGCACCTCGCTGTTGACGATGCGCTGGGCCAGACCCTCGACGATGGCGGTCTTGCCCACGCCGGGCTCGCCGATCAGGACGGGGTTGTTCTTGGTTCGGCGCTGCAGGACCTGGATGCAGCGGCGGATTTCCTCGTCGCGGCCAATCACCGGGTCCAGGCGCGACTGTTCGGCCTTCTCGGTCAGGTCGACGGTGTATTTCTTCAGCGCTTCGCGGCTGTCTTCGGCGTTGGGATCGTCGACTTTCTCGCCGCCGCGCACCGAATCGACCGCTTCCTCGATCGCTTTTTTCGTCACCCCGGCGCGGTGCAGGGTTTCGCTCAGGGCCAGCCTGGCCTCGAGTGCGGCGAGCACGAACAGCTCGGACGCGATGTAGGCATCGCCCCGGTCGCGGGCGATCTTGTCGGTCAGATTGAGGACCCGTCCGGTGTCGTTGGACAGGTTGATCTGGCCGGCCTGGCCGGAGACCTTCGGCAGGCCGTCCAGTTTTTCGCCCAGGGCCGAACGCAGGCTGTTGACCTCGGCCCCGGCGCGGGCCAGCAGGCCGCGGATGCCGCCGCCTTCCTGGTCGAGCAGCGCCACCATGACATGCTCCGGCTCGAGCAGGGCGTGATCCATGCCGACGGCCAGGCTTTGTGCTTCACCCAGGGCCTGCTGGAACCGGGCGGTGAGTTTGTCCATTCTCATAACGGGCTGACTCCCAATTGAATATCTGACTTATCCACAGGATGGGGTCAGTTCCGCGAGAATCAAGCATCGCCGCCCGATCCGCGGTCCAGACGGGTGCGGATTTCGGCGAGAATCGCGGGATCATCGATGGTCGACGGCACCTCGACGTTCTGACCATCCGCCAGGTCGCGCAGCGCGCGCCGCAGGATCTTGCCGGACCGGGTCTTGGGCAGGCGCTGGACCACGACCGCCCGGCGGAAGCAGGCCACCGCACCGACCTGCGCGCGAACCCGCGCAACCAGCTCGGCACAGACCTCGTCGGCCGTCTGCCCGCAGCCATCCTTGAGCACCACCAGACCCAGCGGCAACTGCCCCTTGAGCTCGTCGGCAACGCCGAAGACCGCGCACTCGGCAACCGCCGGGTGGGCGGCAACGATTTCTTCCATCTCGCCGGTCGAGAGTCGATGACCGGCGACATTGATGACATCATCCATCCGACCCATCACGAACACGTCGCCCTCCTCGTCCATGTAGCCGCCGTCGCCGCTGAGGTAATAGCCGGGATAGGTCTCCAGGTAGCCGAGGCGAAAACGCTCCGGGTCGCCCCAGATCCCCAGCAGACAGCCCGGCGGCAGTGGCTGGCGCACGCACACCGCGCCCTGCTGACCCGGCCGGCACGGCTGTCCGTCCGGATCGAGAATCTCGACCTGAAAACCCGGCGTGGGCTTTGTCGCCGAGCCGGGCTTTTCCGGAAAGGATTCCAGGCCGACCGGGTTGCAGGCGATCGCCCAGCCGGTCTCGGTCTGCCACCAGTGATCCAGCACCGGCAGCCCGGTGCGTTGCTTGAGCCACTCATAGGTCGGCGGATCCAGCCGCTCGCCGGCCAGGAACAGCCGCTTGAGACAACTCAGATCGTGGCCGGCCATGCGCTCGCCGTCCGGGTCTTCCTTCCTGATCGCGCGAAAGGCGGTCGGTGCGGTGAACATGGCGTTGACCCGGTGCTGGTCGATGACGCGCCAAAAGGCGCCGGCATCGGGCGTTCGCACCGGTTTGCCTTCGTACAGCAGCGTGGTGCAGCCGTAGATCAGCGGCGCGTAGACGATGTAGGAATGCCCGACCACCCAGCCCACGTCGGAGGCGGCCCAGAACACCTCGCCGGGGCGCATGCCGTAGACCACCTCCATGCTGTAGTGCATGGCCACGGCATGCCCGCCGTTGTCGCGGACCACGCCCTTCGGCTTGCCGGTGGTCCCGGAGGTGTAGAGGATGTACAGGGGGTCGCTGCCGCGCACCGGGACCGGGTCGGCGGGCGCGGCCGCGGCTTCCAGGGCGGCCCAGTCGTGGTCGCGACCGGCAAGCAGCTCGGCCCGTGCCTGCGGTCGCTGCAGGATGACCGCGGCCCGCGGCGCGTGCCGGGCTCGCTCCAGGGCCGCATCCAGCAGCGGCTTGTAGGCAATGACCCGATCCACCTCGATCCCGCACGAGGCCGACAGGATGACCCTGGGCCGGGCGTCGTCGATGCGAACGGCCAGTTCGTGCGGCGCGAAGCCGCCGAAGACCACGGAATGAATGGCTCCGAGCCGCGCACAGGCGAGCATGCCGATGACCGCCTCCGGCACCATGGGCATGTAAATCACCACCCGATCGCCCCGGCCCACGCCCAGCCCGGCCAGCGCTCCGGCCATGCGGGCCACGCGCTCGGTCAGTTCGGCATAGCTCAGGGTCTGGACGACGCCGGTGACCGGCGAGTCGTGAATCAGGGCGGCCTGCTCGCCCCGTCCGGCCTCCACCTGGGCGTCCAGGGCCAGCCAGGCCGTGTTCAGCTCGCCGTCGGAAAACCAGGCTTGACCGCCCGAGGCCGCCTCGGCATGGCCTTGCCGTGGCGGTTGGAACCAGCGAATGCGAGCGGCCTGCTCGAGCCAGAACGCATCGGGATCTAGCGCGGCGCGTTCGAAGTGGTCCTGGTAACTGGATGCGTTCATGCCCGACTCCCTGGAGCAGTTTTGAATTTCCTTGCCCAGTGTGACTCCGGATTGTCCGGCTGGCCAGTAGACCTTGGGATGGTTTCGGGTTCCGGTTTCCGGTTTCCGGTTTCCGGTTTCCGGTTTCCGGTTTCCGGTTTCCGGTTTCCGGTTTCCGGTTTCCGGTTT
>PWJA01000125.1 GCA_003560975.1 Gammaproteobacteria bacterium | reverse complement strand
TAAACGGTTTCCGGTTTCCGGTTTCCGGTTTCCGGTTTACGGTTTCCGGTTTACGGTTTCCGGTTTCCGGTTTACGGTTTACGGTTTACGGGTGCCGGGTGCCGGTTTCCGCAAAACTATGCAAAGGCCCGTGCCGTAGGTCGGCCCTACGCGGCCGACGGGCAGAGCCGGATAAAACCCTTATCTTGAGGGTTCAGGACAAAGCTACAGCCTTCGCAACAACACCAGACTCAAGGCAATGATGATCAGGGCAGGAATGAGCGAGGAGAACCAGAGCGGCAGCGGCAGGATCATGCCGAGACTCTGACTCAGTCGACTGAGGACGAAAAACACCAGGCCGAGGGCAACGCCGGCAAACAAGCCAACGCCGCGCAGCCCCCCGCGCGCTCCCTGAAAAACAAAGGGAAGACCGACCAGCACCATGGCCAGCACGTTGATCGGGAAGAACAGTCGCGTCCACAGGGCCTGATCATAGGGCCCGGAATCAAGGCCGCTTTGCTGCAGGTACGCGCGCATTTGCTGAAGATCCGTCATCGCCAGCAGGCGGGGCCGATTGACGGCGGTCAGGAACAGCTCGGGGCTCAAGGCCGATTCGAGAACCCGCTCGGCCTGCGTGCCCCGGGCATCGTCGGCGAGCCGACGCCAGCGCACATCGGTCAATCGCCACGCATCACCCATGTGCCTGGCCTGCGCCGCCTGCAGAATCGCCTGCGGGCGCATGTCCTGCCCCAACTGATAGACCAGCACGTCGGTGAAATCCAGCCTGGCCTCATCCAGCCAGATCGATTGGCCGAGGCGCAGCACGTGAGTCCCGTCGCGCAGCCAGAACTGGCCCAGTTCACCCACGTGCAGCTGGCCGGTTCGCGCCTGCTGCCGTTCGGCACGGGCCTGAGTTTCCAGGTCGGGAATCACCCATTCGGAAAGCGCCAGCATCGCGGCCAGGCAGACAGTAACGGCCAGCAAGACCCGCACCGCAAGATGGCGACGATCGAACCCGGCCGCCCGCATCGCGACCAGCTCGTTCCCCGAGGCCAGCGACCCCAGCCCCAGCAAGGTGCCGATCAGAGCCGCAAACGGAAAAATGTCGTACAGTCGGCGCGGCGTTGTCTGCGCCAGATAGCGCAGCATTTCAACACCGCCGTAGTCCCCGCTCAGCGATCGCGCCTCGCGAATGAATTCGATCAAGGTGTAGATCCCGACCAGCAACAGGCTCGTCAGACCGACACCGACCAGCACGGCCCGCGCCAGGTACAGACTCAGCAGCCTGGGCCTGGCTACCATCGGCGCTGGTGCCGAATCCACAACGCCGCCGCGGCCAGGGCAAGAACCCCGTGCACCGGCCACAGCCCGGGACCGCTGACGGCGGCCCGCTGCTCCATCAGGACCAGACCGGCCTGGATGGCGTTGCTGTAGATCAGGTACAGACCCAGGGCGATCACCAGACTGCCCCAGCGCCCCTGGCGGGGCGATCGATCGGACAGCGGAACGGCCAGTGCACCGAGCACCAGGGCGGCCAGCGGCGCGGCAATGCGCCATTGCCATTCGCGCCGCTGTTGCGGTGTTTCGGCCGGCCGCAGCTGCGGCAAGCGACTGACCATTTCCGCATCGACCCCGTCTCCCAGCTCCGGGCTGGGCAGGCGAACATCGTTGCGCGCGAAGCGCATTTCGCGCAGCGGGGCGGCAACCGGGTCCGGCCCGTGGCGGACCTGATGGCCATCCAGCAGGGACAGATAGCGCTGCCCGTCGTCGGGATTCAGCCAGAGCCGGCCGCGCCGCGCGCTGAGCAGTTCCGGCTGATCCGGATCGGCATGCTGGATCAGGATGTCCTCGAGCGAACCATCGGTCTGATCGATCCCGCCCACGTAGACCGTGATGCGGCCGCGATCAAAGCGCTCGAATCGTCCAGGCTGCAGTCCCACGAGTACCGCCTGGCGTGCCGCCTCGGCCATCAGATCCGTCGTGCGCTCGACCGCGTACGGGGCGGCCCAGCCGGCGATCAGCAAAAGCCCGGCGGCCCAGGCCGCGGCCAACGCGGCAACCGGGGCGAAGCACTTTGCGTAGCCTGCTCCGGCGGCGCGAAAAATGGTCATTTCGCTTTGTTCGTGCAAACGCCCAAGCGCCAGCAGCAGCCCGGTCAACAGCGCCAGCGGACCGACCATCATGGCCGCTTCGGGCAGTCGGAGCAGCACCAGCAGGAGCACGCTGCGCCCGGGCAGCTGACCCTGAGCGGCATCGGCGAGCAGCTCGGCCAGAAACAGCGCGGAGATCACGCCCAGAAACACCACCAGGCTCATCAGACTGGCCAGCAGACCTTCGCGCAGCAGGTAGCGGTGCAGAATCAACATTCGCAATGTGAGGTGGTTACAATGAAACGCCTGTCTGTTCGGCCAACGCGGGCTGGAGCTTCTTGCTCACGGGAAAAAACAGTTCGCCCTGTCGGCCGGAACTCTGGACTCACCGCCAATCTTTTTCAGGACCATGCCCATGCAGTTTACAACCACCCAGGACGCTCCCGTCGATGCCAGCAGCGATTGCCTCATCATCGGACTTACCGAAGACGGCCAACCCGGTTCGTCTTTCCAGGCCATCGACCAGGCCAGCGACGGACTGCTGAGCCGGCTGAACGAGGCCGGAGAACTGCCGCGAAAGATCGGCAAGACGCTTGTGCTGCACGCGGTTCCCGGCGTTACCGCCGCGCGCGTCCTGATCGCCGGCCTGGGCAAGACTGACAAACTCGACGGCGTTCGCTTTTACAAGGCTTCCTGTGCCGCCGGCAAGGCCTTGCGGCAATCGCGGGCGACCAGCGCGCACTGCCTGCTGACCGAAGCGAACGTGGCAGATCGCGATCTGGCCTGGAAAACGCGCCAGGCGGCCCTCGGGCTGGCCTGGTCGGACTACGTCTACAGCGCGACCAAAAAACCGGACGCCGATGCCTTTCCGCCGACCGAACGGGTCAGCTTCCCGCACAGCGATGAAGCCGCCGGACAAACCGGCATCGCCGAAGCCGTGCAGGCCGGCATTCAGCTCTGCCGCGATCTCGGCGATTTGCCACCCAACATCTGCAACCCGGGCTACCTGGTCGATACCGCCCGGCGCATGACCCAGGAGCATCCCGGGCTGGAGGTGGAAATTCTCGATGAAGAGCGGATGGCCGAACTGGACATGAACAGCCTGCTCGCCGTCGGACAAGGCAGCGCCAACCCGTCGTACCTGATCCATCTGAGCTGGCGCGGCGGGCCAGACGAGGACCGCCCGCTGGCCCTGGTCGGCAAGGGCATTACCTTTGATACGGGCGGCATTTCGCTCAAGCCGCGCGATCTCATGGAGCAGATGAAATTCGACATGTGCGGTGCGGCAACCGCGCTCGGCGTCATGGCTGCCGTTGCCCACCTGAAACTTCCGCTCAACGTCGACTGCATCGTCGCCGCGGTCGAGAACATGCCCGACGGCAAGGCCTATCGACCGGGTGATGTGATCACGACGATGTCGGGCAAGACCGTCGAGGTGCACAACACCGATGCCGAAGGCCGCATGATCCTGGCCGATGCCCTGACCTGGACCGGACAGTTCGTCAAGCCCGCAGCCACTGTCGATATCGCCACGCTGACCGGCGCCTGCGTGGTCGCCCTGGGCCACCATGCCAGCGCCGTCATGACCCCCGACGATGCGCTGGCCGAAGAACTGCTCGCGGCCGGAAACGAAGCGGCCGACCGCGGCTGGCGACTGCCGCTGTGGGACGACTACCAGGAGCAAATCGATACCCCGTTCGCCGACATGAAAAACATCGGCGGCATGCCGGCCGGCAGCATCACGGCCGGCTGCTTCCTGTCGCGCTTCGCCGAAGGCCAGCGCTGGGCCCACCTGGACATCGCCGGCTCGGCCTGGCAGTGGGGCAAGCCGGAAAGCGCCTCCGGGCGACCGGTCGGGCTTTTGGTCCAGTGGCTGGTGGATCGGGCCGGCGGCTGGAGTGGGCTTGGGCGTTGAAGGTTCAGGGACCAGGGACCAGGGACCAGGGACCAGCAGAATGATGCTGCATTGGATGGTGCCTCCAGCGAAGTGACGCGGTCGAAGCAGGCTCATGCGAGTTGATTTTTACGAGATGGGCGGGCGGTTTACCGATCCGCTGTTCGTGGCCGGCGTGCTGGTCGGGCGGGCCTGGCCGAAGGCGGCTTCGGTGGCAGTGGTCGCGCCGCGGGCGCAGCTCGAGGCGCTGGACGAGCAGCTCTGGAAGCTGCCCGAAGGGCGCTTTCTGCCGCACGGCATCGATCAGCCCGAGGCGCCGATCCAGCTGCTGGAAGATGCACCGGATGCGGCCGCCGTCCTGATCAACCTCGACCCCTCCGCGCCGCTGCCCGGCGGGCGCTTCGAGCGCATTCTCGAGATCATCCCGCCGGACGAGTCGCTCAAGCAGCCGCTGCGCGAACGCTGGAAGGCCTGGAAGGCCAGGGGTGCCGACCTGCAGCACCACGTTCTCAAATAGAGCTCAGGGGCCGGTAAAGGGCGGGAGATCACCGCCGCTCGACGCAAACACAGAAAACACGGATCACGCTCAGGGTATCCTGCCCTTGGTCCCTGGTCCCTGGTCCCTACATAAAAATATCGAGTCAACTTCGATGGACAAAACCTACAACCCGCACGAACTGGAACAGCGCTAGTACGACCGCTGGGAAGCAAGCGGATGCTTTCAGCCTTCGGGACGGGGCGAACCTTACTCCATCCTGCTGCCGCCGCCCAACGTCACCGGCACCCTGCACATGGGTCATGCCTTCCAGCACACGCTGATGGATGCGCTGATTCGCTACATGCGCCTGCGCGGTCGCGACACCTTGT
>PWJA01000285.1 GCA_003560975.1 Gammaproteobacteria bacterium | reverse complement strand
CGCCGAAGTGGTCGATGCCGATAATGCGACCGCGATCCCCGACCAGCGGTCGCCAGTAGCGGGTCACGCCGGCCTCCACGGCCACCCGAGCGGTGAGCGCGGCCGGCAGGACGGATTCGCGATAGTCGGTGTCCTGGGCTTCGAACAGGTCCGGATTGGGCATGGAAACCACGCGCACGCCGATGCCGTCGGCCAGCAGTGCGTCGGCCGCGGCCACGGCCAGACCGACTTCCGAGCCGGAGGCCATGATCACCGCCTGCACCTCGCCGTCGGCCGGGTCGCGCAGCACGTAACCGCCGCGGGCGATATTGGCCACTTGCTCCTCGTTACGGGGCTGGTGGGCCAGGCCCTGGCGGGTCAGAACCAGGGCGGTCGGTCCGTTGCGGCGGGCGATCGCGGCACCCCAGGTGGCCAGGGTCTCGACCTTGTCGCAAGGGCGCCAGACGTCCAGGTTGGGGATCAGGCGCAGGGCGGACAGATGCTCGACCGGCTGGTGGGTGGGGCCGTCTTCGCCCAGGCCGATCGAGTCATGGGTGTAGACATGAATGGCGCCGGTCGGGATCAGCGCCGACATGCGCACCGCGTTTCGGGCGTAGTCGGAAAAAACCAGGAAGGTGCCGGTGTAGGGGATGAAACCGCCGTGCAGGGCCAGTCCGTTGGCGATGGCGGTCATGACGAACTCGCGCACGCCATAGTAGATGTAGTTGCCTTGGGCCGGGTCTTCGTTGACATCCACGCTGCCCGACCAGTCGGTGTTGTTCGATCCGGTCAGGTCGGCCGAACCACCGAGCATTTCCGGCAAGGCCTTGGCCAGTACCTCCAGGGCCATGGCCGAGGCCTTGCGGGTGGCGACCTTGGTGCCGTCGGCCTGCATGTTGCCGAGGGCTGTGGCCAGCAACCGTTTGAAACCATCGGGCAGTTCACCCTGCATGCGGCGCTGAAACTCGGCGGCCAGATCCGGATGGACGTCACGGTAGGCGCGCCAGCGCTTGCGCCATTCCTGCTCGCGAGCCTGTCCGGTTTCACGGGCGTCCCAGCCCGCGCGAATCTCGTCGGGCACGTCGAACGGAGCATGGCTCCAACCCAATGCCTTGCGCGTGGCGGCGATTTCGTCATCGCCCAGCGGCGCGCCGTGGGTGGCGGCGGTACCGGCCTTGCCGGGTGAGCCAAAGCCGATCGTGGTCTTGCAGCAGATCAGGGTGGGCTGCTCGCTGTTGGTGCGGGCGGCCCGGATCGCCTCATCGACGGCTGCCGGATCATGGCCATCGACGGCCTCGATCACCTGCCAGCCGTAGGCGCGGAAACGGGCCGGGGTGTCGTCGGTGAACCAGCCCTCGACCTCGCCGTCGATGGAAATGCCGTTGTCGTCGTAGAACACCACCAGTTTGCCCAGGCCCAGGGTGCCGGCCAGCGAACAGGCTTCGTGCGAGATGCCCTCCATCAGGCAGCCGTCGCCGACGAACACCCAGGTGGTGTGGTCGACCAGAGTGAGGTCTTCGGTATTGAAGCGCGCGGCCAGCAGTTTTTCGGCCAGCGCCATGCCGACCGCGTTGGCCAGGCCCTGGCCGAGCGGACCGGTGGTGGTTTCCACGCCGGGCGCTTCGCCGTACTCGGGATGCCCGGGCGTCGGCGAATGCAGCTGGCGGAAGTTCTTCAGGTCATCCAGGCTGACGCCGTAGCCGCTTAAGTGCAGCACCGAGTACAGCAGCATGGAGCCATGACCGTTGGAGACCACGAAGCGGTCGCGGTCCCACCACTGCGGGTTGGCCGGGTTGTGCTTCAAGTGGTCGTTGAACAGCACCTCGGCAATGTCGGCCATGCCCATGGGCATGCCCGGGTGGCCGGAATTGGCGCGCTGGACGGCGTCCATGGACAGGAAACGAATGGCGTTGGCGAGCTGGCGGCGGTCGGTCATGACGAGGCTGGATGGCGGCTTGGGGAAAGCCCGCCATTGTGCCGCCGGCGCGCCGGTGAAGCAAGGACGAGACGGCTTTTGCGGCGCGCTTCAGACCAGTCCGCGCTCAGCCAGCGACACGACTTCCGTGTCGCCGACGATGAAGTGATCGAGCAGGCGGATATCGACCAGCCCCAGCGCATCGCGCAGGCGGCGGGTGATGGCCAGGTCGGCCTGGCTGGGCTCGGCGACCCCCGAGGGGTGATTGTGGGCCACGATCAGGGCCGCAGCCCGCTTGGCCAGCGCTTTTTCCACCACCACCCGCGGGTGGACATGGGCCGAGTCGATGGTGCCGGTGAACAGTTCCTCGAAACTGATCACCCGGTGCCGGGTATCGAGCATCAGCGCGCAGAACACTTCGTGCGGGCGATCGCGCAGGGCGGCTCGCAGGTACTCGCGCGTGGCCTGCGGGCTGGTCAGCGGCTGGCCGCGGACCAGGGTTTCACGAAGGTGGCGGCGCGCCAGTTCCATGGCCGCGTGCAGCTGGGCGTACTTGGCCGGACCCAGGCCGGGCAGCTGGCAGAGCTGTGCCTGGTCGGTATCGAGCAGGCCGCGCAAGCCCCCGTGCCGGCCAAGCAGCAGGCGGGCCAGATCGAGTGCCGAGCGTCCCCGTGCCCCGGTTCGCAGCAGGATGGCGAGCAATTCGGCATCGCTCAGGGCGCCTGGCCCACTTTCCAGCAGGCGTTCGCGCGGGCGCTCGGTGTGTGGCCAGTCAGCGATTCGCATACAATCAGGACCTTATCAACGTGTGCGCGCTGCCAGTATCGGCCCCCATCGGGTGTAGTGCATCGGGCACTTTGCTCTTCCGGTCGTAGGAAAATGCCGCAGCTTGCCGATTCAATGACCCGTTCTTCTTCGCGTCGCGTCCTGCTCGGGGTGTCCGGCGGGATTGCCGCCTACAAGGCCCCGGAGCTTGTCCGCCGCCTGCGCGATGCCGGCTGCGAGGTGCGCGTGGTCCTGACTGCCGGGGCCCAGTCCTTCGTTGCGCCGCTGGCGCTGCAGGCGGTCAGCGGTCATCGGGTACGCCGGGATCTGTGGGACGAAGAGGCCGAAGCCGGGATGGGCCACATCGAACTGGCGCGCTGGGCCGACGACATCCTCGTGGCGCCGGCCACGGCCCACCTGATCGGCCGCCTGGCCGGCGGCCTCGCCGATGACCTCCTCACCACCCTGATCCTGGCCAGCCAGGCACGGCTGTGGCTGGCCCCGGCGATGAACCGGATCATGTGGCAGCACCCGGCCGTGCAGGCCAACCTGGCCACGCTGCAAGCGCGCGGTGGCCGCGTGCTGGGCCCGGCCAGTGGATCCCAGGCCTGCGGCGAAACAGGACCCGGCCGAATGCTGGAGCCGCACGAGCTGGTGGCCGCGCTCAGCGCCGCCCCTGCGCTGCTGAGCGGTCAGCGAATCCTGATGACGGCCGGCCCGACCCGCGAACCGCTGGACCCGGTGCGCTACCTGGGCAACCGTTCGTCCGGGCGCATGGCCTATGCTTTGGCGGCCGCGCTGCGTGATCGGGGTGCCGAGGTGGTCGTGGTGTCGGGTCCGGTCGATCTGCCGGTTCCGGCCGGTGTCCGGCGCTTCGAGGTCGAGACCGCAAGCCAGATGCTGGAGGCGGTGCTGGATCGCCTGGCCGGCTGCAGCGCTTTCATCGGTGTGGCTGCGGTGGCCGATTATCGACCGGAAACGGCGAGCGTCGACAAGATCAAGAAATCCGGCCAGGCCATGAACGTGAGGCTGATCCCCAATCCTGATATTCTCGCAACCGTGGCCGCACATGCACTCAGACCCGGACTGGTGGTCGGCTTTGCCGCCGAAACCGAGGCCGTCGAGGCGGCCGCTCGATCCAAGCTGGACGCAAAGAATCTGGATCTGATCGCGGCCAACCGGGTTGGCTCCGCCAGCGGGTTCGGCGATGTCGTCAGCTCGCTGGAGGTGTTCAGCCGGGATCGCCGCTGGTCGCTGGGTCCGGCGGCCAAGACGGTGCTGGCCGATGGGCTGGCCGATCTGCTGGCGGCCCGAATCGCGCAAGATGCTGCAGGGGGGACGACAACGTGAAGGAATTGCGGGTTCGAGTACTCGACGATCGCCTGGGGACGACCTGGCCCATGCCGGATTACGCGACCAGCGGTTCGGCCGGCATGGATCTGCGCGCCTGCCTCGACCAGCCGCTCGAACTCGTGCCTGGCGATACCGCATTGATTCCCTCCGGCATGGCCATTCACCTGGATGATCCGCACCTGGCCGCCGTGCTTCTGCCGCGGTCCGGTCTCGGCCACAAGCAAGGCCTGGTGCTGGGCAACCTGGTCGGTCTGATCGACAGCGATTACCAGGGCGAGGTCAAGATCTCCTGCTGGAACCGGGGATCGGCAACGATCCGGATCGAGCCCGGTCAGCGGATTGCCCAGATGGTCGTGGTGCCGATTGTTCAGGTTCGTCTGCAGGTGGTGGATGCCTTCGATCCCAGCGAGCGAGCCGGCGGTGGCATCGGGCACACCGGCACGCAGTGAACACGAACCCCCTGAATCGGTTTCTGCGCCCGGCGCTCATCGCCCTGGGCGGTGTCCTGATGCTCGTCGGCGCCTTGCTCGTTGCGAGTGGCATTGCGGCGCGAAGCGCAGCGCAAAAGGCCGAGCAGGTCGCGGTCTCCCAGGCCGCCCTTCTCGCCTCCGAGCTTCGGTCCATCCAGCGTGCTCTGGAGGCCGAAGCGGTGCAGACCGTGGCACTGCGGCTGTTGTCTGAAGGTCGGCGCAGCGAGGTATCGCTGCTGGAGGCCGTGCACGCAGCCGGCGTTGATCAGCCCCGGTCAGCGCAGGTGTTCGATGCCGTGCTGGAAGACGTCGAGCTGGGCGAGTACCCCGAACCCGATGTCCGGGTTCTGG
>PWJA01000275.1 GCA_003560975.1 Gammaproteobacteria bacterium | reverse complement strand
GCATACCGCCGATAGCGGTAATAGGCCGCACACGCGCCCTCGTCGGACACCATGCAGGAACCGATCGGATTGCGCGGCGTGCACACGGTGCCGAAGATCTCGCAGTCGGTGGGCTTTTTGACCCCGCGGATCACGGCCGGGCACTGGCAGGCCTTGTTTTCCCGCACTTCCCTTTCGACCAGGTCGAAGCGCTTCTCGGCATCGAAGCGCGCGTACCGGTCCTTGATGCGCAGACCGCTGTAGGGCACCGTGCCCAGGCCCCGCCAGGCAAACTCGGGCCGAAGCTCGAGGGTCTCGGCCACCATGGCCTTGGCCTTGGCGTTGCCTTCGCGCTTCACCCCGCGGGTGAACTGGTTTTCGACCTCGGCCCGACCTTCGTTCAACTGCCGGATCAGCATGACGATGGAGGCCATGACGTCGAGCGGCTCGAAGCCGGCGATGACCACCGGGCGCTGGTATTCCTCGGCGAAGAACTCGTAGGGCTCGGAGCCGATGATGGTCGACACGTGCGAGGGCCCGAGAAAACCGTCGACCCGCACCTGACCCAGATCGCGCACTTCGGGCGAATCCAGGATCGACTGGATGGCCGAGGGCGTGAGCACGTGGTTGCAGAACACGCTGAAGTTTTCCAGGCCCATCTTGTCGGCCTGCTGGATGGCGAGCGCGGTCTGCGGGGTAGTCGTTTCGAAGCCGATGGCGAACATCACCACCTGCTTGTCCGGGTTGTCGCGGGCCAGTTCCAGTGCCTCGACCGTGGACTGGACCACGCGCACGTCACGGCCCTGCCCGCGGCTTTTCAGCAGGCTGTTGCGGCGCGAGGCGGGCACGCGCAGCATGTCGCCGTAGCTGGCCAGGATCACGTCGTCGCGCCCGGCCAGATCGATCGCCATGTCCAGGCGCGCGACCGGCAGCACGCACACCGGGCATCCCGGGCCGTGGACCATTTCGACGTTGTCGGGCAAAAGATCCGGAATGCCGTAGCGAAACACCGCGTGGGTGTGGCCGCCGCAGAACTCCATCAGGTGGTAGCGGCGGTCTGAACGGGCCTCGCGCCGGATCAGTCCGGCCAGGGCCGAAGCCGCCTTGCCGTCACGAAACCCGTGGATATAGCGCATCGGTGGACGCCCCTATCGTGTCGGCCAACTCGCGGAACAGCTCGAGCGAGCGCTCGGCTTCTTCCACATCCAGCCTGGTGATGGCATGCCCGACGTGGACGATGACGTAATCGCCGACCTCGACGCCGTCGATCATGGACAGGGAAATCTTGCTGCGCACACCGCCGACTTCGACCGTGGCCTGGTCGTAATCGAGCAGCGCTTCAACTTTTGCGGGGATGGCGAGACACATGCGGGTCAATCACTCCGTTGCTTCGGGGCGGCCAACGCGTGAACAGTCGACCGGAAAGCGGTAGATCAAATGAACATTGACTGTACAGCAGTCTACCCCAGCCTGAATTGCGCTGGGTCAAACGCCCCGGATCACCGCGCCAGGGCCGCGGACAGAAGCTCGGCCGGATGCCGGGACTGTCGATCCAGGCCGTCCGAGATCTGGTGTCGACAGGAAAACCCATGGGCGCAGACCAGGGCGTCGGGCCGTTTGCGCAGGCTCGGGAACAGTTTCTGCTCGGCGATGGCCATGGACATGGCGTATTTCTTCTGATCGTAGCCGAAGCTGCCGGCCATGCCGCAGCAGCCGGTGGCCAGACGCTCGGGAGCATAGCCGGCAAGCTGCAGGGACTTCTGCAGAGCATCTTCGCCAACCAGGGCCTTGGCGTGGCAGTTGCCGTGAACCAGTACGGGCTGCGCGCGACCGGCAAACACGCCTTCCGGCGCCTGGCAGCCTGCAACCAGTTCCTCGAACAGCTGCACCGCCCCGGCCAGGCGTTCGGCGCGGGCATGCTGATCCCCGTCGAAGAAGTCCAGGTATTCATCGCGCAGGGCCAGCGTCTCGGACGGTTCCAGGCCCACGATGCGATGGCCGGCCGCCACGTGCGGCTCCAGCAGGTCGAGATTGCGCTCGGCCAGCGCCCGGGCCTGATCGAGCAGGCCGCGCGAGATCAATGTGCGACCGGCCGCGAACGGTGCCTCGATTCGAACCGCAAAGCCCAGCGCTTCGAGCACGCGCACCGCGGCCTCGGCGATCTGCGGCTCGTGGTAGTTGATGAAGTAGTCGACCAGCACGATCACGACGGGACGATCGGCCCTGCCGGCGGAACTTGCCGGCCGGCGATGAAACGGACGCGCGGCAAAGGCGGGCAATCGACGGGCCGGGTGAATTCCGATCGCCCGGTGCAGCATCCACTTGCCCAGGCGCGAACGCATCCAGGCGTTGCTCAAACCGGCAAAGCGCGCCGCCCAAGGATACAGGCGCATGGGCTGGCCGTAGAACCGATCGGCCAGGCTGGCGCCGTGCTCGCGGATCCAGCCGTTGAGAAATTCCGCCTTGAGCGCGGCCATGTCGACGCTGGCCGGGCACTCGGTCTTGCACGCCTTGCAGCCCAGACAATACTCCAGCGCCTCGCGGACCTCGGGCGAGCCGAACCCCTTCGGATCCTGACCGGTGAACATCTGGCGCAGCAGGTTGGCCCGACCGCGCGTGGTGTCTTTTTCTTCCAGCGATGCCCGGTAGCTGGGTCACATCATGCCGCCGCTCGAATCCAGCTTGCGGCAGGCGCCGGCCCCGTTGCAGCGCTCAATGGCTTCGGCGAAACCGTTCGAAGAACGGAAGCGGAATACGGTCGGCACGTCGGCCGGTTGCCAGTCGGGACTGTAGCGAAGGCCCTGCTCCATGGGCGGGGCAAACACGATCCGGCCGGGATTGAACAGGTTGTCCGGGTCCCAGATTCGCTTGACCTGTTCGAGCAGGCCCAGCATCTCCCGGCCCAGGACCAGGCCGATCTGGCCGGCACGGGCGCGGCCGTCGCCATGTTCTCCGGACAGCGAGCCGCGGTACCTGGCCACCAGCCGGGCAACATCGTCGGCCATGGTCTTCATGGCCGACAGACCCTCCGGCTTGCGCAGGTCCAGCACCGGCCGCAGGTGCAGCTCGCCGGAGGCGGCGTGCCCGTAGAACACGCAGTCGGTGCCGTGAGCAGCCATCAGATCCTGGAAATCGCGCACGTAGGCGGGAAGATCGACCACCCGCACGGCGGTGTCCTCGACAAAGGTGGGCGATTTTTCCTCCGAGACCCGACCCATGAGCAGACCCAGGCCCGCCTTGCGAACGTCCCAGACCCGGCGCATGTCGTCCGGCTTGCTGAACACCGGCGCACTCGTTGCCGTGGTCAACGCCCGGGCGGCCGCCTCCGCCCGGGCTCGCGCCCGGCCCGCATCGTCATCGAGAAACTCGATGATCAGGACGCAGTCGGGATCGCCCTGGAGAAAGAATCGGTTGCGGCTCTGCTCCAGGTTGTGCCGGGTCGCTTCAAGTATGTGACGGTCGATCAGCTCCACCGCCGCGGGGCGTTGGTCCAGTATCGCAACGGTCGCGCGCATGGCCGCATCCAGCGAATCGAAGTGCGGGACGACGAGGGCGCGGTGAGCCTGGAGCGGTTCGAGGTTGAGTTCGGCCGCGCTGATCAGGGCGAGGGTGCCCTCGCTGCCGGTCAGCAGGCTGGCAAGGTTGAACGTCGGGCCGCCCGGCGTCAGCGGATCCATCCGGCACAGCAGGTCGAGCGCGTAGCCGGTATTGCGGCGCGTGACCTCCGGATGCGGAAACGCGGCCTCGATGGCGGCCTTGTGTTCTCGCAGCAGCGCCAGCATGGCCCGGTAAATCTGGCCTTCGCGGGTCGCCAGCCGACATTTTGCATCCAGCGCTTCCGGCTCGAGCGGGCCAAACCGGACCCGGCTGCCATCATCGAGCACGCAATCGAGCGCAAGCACATGTTCTCGGGTCGTCCCATAGGCCGGGGAATACGAGCCGGACGCGTTGTTGCCGATCATGCCCCCGATCATGCAGCGGTTGGTGGTCGAGGTATCCGGTCCGAACAGCAGTCCATGCGCGGCCGCGGCCTGGTTGAGCTGGTCGCGGATCACGCCCGGTTCCACCCGGGCCTGGCGGGCCTCGGCGTCGATGGCGAGAATCGCGGTCATGTGGCGCGAGATGTCGGCGACGATGCCGCCGCCGGTGGTTTGCCCGGCCAGGCTGGTACCGGCGGCGCGCATGGTAATGCCCAGGCCGGTCGAACGCGCCTGGCCGACCAGTTCGGTCAACTCCTCGGCGCTGCCGGGAAAGCACACGGCGGTCGGCACCTCCTGGTACATGGAGGCGTCGGTGGCATAGAGGTGGCGGGTCAGCGAATCGGCGTGCAGCGTCGGCATGGGTTTGTCCGGGCCTGATGGATGAAGTCAAGCCCGGCCGACGTGCGCCGGCGGTTCAGGCTGCTTCGTCGGAGAGGCTTCGCAGGGCCTTGAGCATGTCCAGGGTGCTGACGATTCCAACCACGGCGTCGTCACGGGTAACGACCAGGCGGTGGATCCGACCCTGGATCATGGTGTCGGCCATGGTCGCAATATCGGTCCCCTCATCGGCCGTGTATATGACCGAGGTCAAAATATCGCCCACGGTCAGGCCGTCGTCCTCAATGACGTGGAAGGGCCGCAGCTCGGTCTCGTCCAGCTCGTCCTCCCAGCCCTGCAGGAAGAAATCGCCGACGTGTTCGCCGCCGCGGATGGCCTGGCGCTTGCCGTTGTTGGCAACGATGTCGGACAGGGAAACCACCCCGACCAGCAGACCGTCCGCGTTCAGGACGGGGGCTCCGGAAATGCCGTGGTCGGTCAGGGTCGCGGCCAGCTCGTGCACGCTCATGTCGTCGTGAACCAGCACCACGTCCGAATTCATGATGTCCTTGGCGGT
>PWJA01000010.1 GCA_003560975.1 Gammaproteobacteria bacterium | reverse complement strand
TGCTCAACACCCTGCGCTACCGGCACTTCGAAAAAGCCGCCGCGGTCCTGCTGCTGACCATCATCGTCGTGTTGATCATCGACATGGTGTCCGGCGAGATCCGGCGGAAGATCATTCGGGGGTGATTTGGCTCGGGTTACGGGTTACGGTTTACGGTTTACGGTTTACGGTTTACGGTTTACGGTTTACGGGTTATGGAAGTGCGTGGGCTGGTCACTCCGTAACCCGTAAACCGTACCCCGTAACCCGTCAAACCCGATAAACAATCGCTTTCATGATGCCGGCCGTCAATCCCATCAACTTCTGCACCGGATCGGGCAGACTGCGGGCGCCGTGGGCGACGGCCATGTCGGCGTGGCGGGCTTCGTCTTCTTTCATCTGCTGGACGATGGCGCGCGAGCGCTCGTCGCCCGGCGGCAGGGTATCGAGATGCTCATCCAAATGGGCCTCGACCTGGCGCTCGGTGGCCTCTACGAAGCCCAGGCTCCAGGGATCCCCGGCCAGTCCGGCGGCTGCGCCGATGGAAAACGAGCCGGCGTACCACAGCGGGTTGAGCAGGCTGGGCCGGCTGTCGAGCTCTTCCAGCCGTTCGGCGCACCAGGCCAGGTGGTCTTCTTCCTCGCGTGCGGCCTGTTCCATTTCCACCCGCACCCGGGACGACCGGGCGGAAGCGGCCTGGCCGGCATACAGCGCCTGGGCGCAGACTTCTCCGGTATGGTTGATCCGCATCAGGCCGGCGGCGTGACGGCGCTCGGCCTCGTCGAGTTCGATCTCGGCGATGTTGGCGGCAGGGGACGGAGCGGTGCCGCCCGGCGGGGGCGCGAACACCACCCGCAGTGCCTGGTCAAGGTGGGTCAGCAGTCCATCGTACGGTGTGCTTTGGCGCATCGGGAATCACCGGTATAATTCAAAGGAAATACCCTCCAGAGTCTACTACAATGCGTCTGAATTTCCTGTGGGCCGGCCTGCTGCTGGCGCTCACCATTCCTGCACAAGCTGATTTTTCCGGCACCGGTGAATTCGGCCTGGTGTTCAACCGCGGCAACAGCGAGACCGAGGCCGCCAATGCCCGGCTGGAGCTGTTCTGGGAGCGCGAGCGCTGGGAAAACGAGTCCACCGCCACCGGCGTGTACGCCCGCGATAGCGGTACGACCAGCGCCAACCGGTTTGCCCTGGCCAATACGCTGAACTACAGCCTGAGCGAGCGCAGCTTTGCCGGCGGCTCGCTGCGCTACGACCGGGATCAGTTCTCCAGCTTCCGCTACCAGGCCTCGGTTGCGGCCGGCTACGGCTATCGCGTGCTGACCGGCGAAACCCACCGCTTGACGGTCGAGGCAGGCCCCGGCTACCAGTTTGCCGAAATCCGCGATACCGGCGAGTCGGAAAACCAGGCCATCCTGCGGGGTCGAGTGAGCTATCGCTGGCAGATCGCCCCGGGCACCCGCCTGACCAACAGCCTGCTGGTCGAGGCCGGCAGCAAGAACACCTTTGCCGAGAACGCGTTGGCGCTGGCGGTTGCGATCAACTCGCGCCTGTCCCTGGGCACCGGCGTGACCGTGCGCCACAACACCGACGTCGAGCCGGGGCGCAAGAAGACCGATACCCTGACCACCGTTACGCTGGCCTACAACTTCGGTACGGCCAAAGACGGATGAGCTACTACCGTCACCACCTGTTTTTCTGCACCAACCAGCGCCCCGACGGCGCCGAACGACCGTCCTGCGCCCAGTGCGACTCGCCGCGCCTGCGCGGCTATCTGAAAAAGCGGCTGAAAGAGCTGGGCTTGACCGGCGAGGGCGGCATTCGCGCCAACACCGCCGGCTGCCTGGACCGCTGCGAGTTGGGTCCGGTCCTGGTGGTATACCCGGAGGGCATCTGGTACACCTACGTCGACGAAGAGGATCTGGAGGAGATCCTCGAGAGCCACCTGATCGGCGGCAAGCCGGTGGAAAGGCTGAAGATTCGGCAAACGGCCTGAGGGCTTCCGACCCGGTGCTTGCCACCAGCCGCGATTCCATGTAAAATTCCCGCTCTTTCGCGCAGCACTTTTGGACAGCGAGTCTCGAACCCGAATGAAAACCTATACCGCCAAACCGCAGGACATCCGCAGGCAGTGGCACGTGGTCGACGCCGACGGCAAGACGCTCGGCCGACTGGCCACCGAAATTGCCCGCCGCCTGCGCGGCAAGCACAAGCCCGAATACACGCCGCACATGGACACCGGTGACTACATCGTGGTCGTCAACGCCGAGAAGGTCCACGTCACCGGCAACAAGCTGGCCGACAAGATGTACTACCGGCATACCGGCTACATCGGCAATCTCAAGTCGACCAACCTGGAAAACCTGCTGGCCAGCCATCCGGAGCGGGTCATTCAGCAGGCGGTCAAGGGCATGATGCCGAAAGGCCCGCTGGGCCGGTCCATGCTGGCCAAGCTCAAGATCTACGCCGGTGGCGAGCACCCGCACGCAGCCCAGCAGCCGCAGGCGCTGGAACTGTAAATCGCAAGGACGATCAGGACACACCATGGCAACTGAACAGTATTACGGCACCGGCCGGCGCAAGACCTCCACCGCTCGCGTCTTCGTGCGCCGCGGCTCCGGCCAGATCACCGTCAACCGCAAGCCGCTGGACGAATTCTTCGGCCGCAAGACCGCCCAGATGATCGTGCGCCAGCCGCTCGAACTGGTCGATATGACCGAAACCTTCGACGTCAACGTGACCGTCAAGGGCGGCGGCACCACCGGCCAGGCCGGCGCCATTCGCTTAGGCCTGGCCCGCGCCCTGATGGAATACGACGAAGCCTTGCGCTCATCGCTGCGCAAGGCCGGTTTCGTCACCCGCGACGCCCGCGCCGTGGAACGCAAGAAAATCGGTCTGCACAAGGCCCGGAAGGCCACCCAGTACTCCAAGCGGTAATCCAGGAGTACCGGGACGATCTCCTGGGGGATCGTCTAGTGGTAGGACTACGGACTCTGACTCCGTCAGCGGGGGTTCGAATCCCTCTCCCCCAGCCAGATACGACAAGGCCCGCAATTAAGCGGGCCTTGTCGTATCTGGCTGGGGGAGAGGGATCGATGCGCAGCGCGCGAACGCGGGCGGAGGATTTCAGTGTCTGTCCCGGATTCGCCGGATTCGCACAATATTCTCCAAAGCCATCGGCCCGCCACGAGCGGAAGCCGCCAGGTTCGATGCGGCGCCTGAAAAAAATCAGCCGCCCAATGACCCGGTTTGGTGCTTTTCTGCGTTTACTAGGATGAGAGGTCGTAAACCGTTGTCCTGGCCGCGCTTCGATCACGATTCGAAAGTTGCGGCCGGGGTCGCGTTGACCTACACTACGAGCAGTTTGACGGTCGCTGGCCTCGAGGGGCTTGGCGGTGGTGTCATAAACGAATTGGAATCGGTGAGGATGAATCGAATGAACAACAAGCTTCTGAACGGCCGCAGCGGCCTTCTGATCGGCACGATTGCCGGTCTGATGCTGGGCGGGGTCTCGCTGTCGAGCCAGGCTCAGGACTGCACGATCATTAACTGGGAGGGCGGCACTGGTGGGAATGCGGCGCAGCTGGCCGCTGGATCGCCGCTGGATGGGCATACTCGCTACGGTGGGCCCTGCAGTCTGGAAGTCTTCCTGGATGACGGAATCTCCTACGTCGCCGACGACTCGCCCATCGGAGAGGACAAGTACAACGTCCGCTTCTACTTCAACCCGAACGGCAGCACAACCGAGGCGTTCACGATTTTCGCCGCCAACGATGCCGATGATGGCACCGGCACTGACGTGATCCAGCTCTGGTACAACGAACCGAATGCGGGCGAGGCCAGCCTGCTGATCGCCACCGAAGGCACGGACGCCACGATCACCGTCGACGCCGGCGAAATTCGTGCTAACGGATGGAATTCCTTCGAAATTGCATGGCTCGCCGATGGCAGCGCCGAGATCGCACTAAGCGTGAACGGCGGCGCAGACCAGACCGTCAACGTTGATACCACCAGCAAACGCATTCGTTCCGCCCTGCTTGGATTCGTTGGATCTGACGGCCCGATCGCTTCGACCACCCCGGTTTATTTCGATGACTTCGATTCGCGTCGGGTTTCCCGGCCTGGACGGCTTTGTCGGGGTTTGACTAATGATTCTCGCGATTCACTGGATCTAGAAGATGCTTTTGCCATCTATGACGAATTTGCCAGCTTGGGATTAAGTCTTGCTGCCGGCCAACCGGACCACAACGAGGACGGTGCAGTTGATCTTGAAGACTTTTTCGCCGTCTACGACGCATTTGCCAACCTGGCCGCTGACTGCTCATTGCATCGATAATTGCTGCTTTTGAAAACGTTTCGAAAAAAATCAGGATATTTATTATGAATCTCAAAAATAAGCTCTTGGGTGCTGCCGCGTTGGTAGTGCCACTTGTGGTTGCAAGTTAGGTGAGCGCTCAATCGTTCAATATTGAGGATGAGCAAGTTACCGTAGGGACCGATACCGTCACCGTCGAATGGCAGCTAACTGCCGGCGGTGGTCTCCAGGGGGTGGGTGTTGATATTACGTTTGATGAGGCGCTAATCGATCCAGTTACGGACGGCGGAACGCCTGAACGCGTAGTGGATTGCTTCACAAACGTGGATACTCAGGTACCTCCTGCATGTGTTCGGTCTGGCAATGTTATCCGGATCACAATGTCGAATTTTCCTGGCACCGATCTGGTAGACCAGGATGGGTCCATTACGTTTGATATCGCTCCCGGCGCCAGTGTCGGAGATTCATCTGCGCTTTCTTTGAATGTGGCAAGTGCAGTCCCTGTCGGAGTAGTGGTTGCTGTTGATCCTGGCAGCGTCGAAATTGTTTCAGCCCCT
>PWJA01000051.1 GCA_003560975.1 Gammaproteobacteria bacterium | reverse complement strand
CCTGGTCGGGGTGAGAGGATTTGAACCTCCGGCCCCTGCCTCCCGAAGACAGTGCTCTACCAGGCTGAGCTACACCCCGACGAAGCTCTCCATTTTAGCGCGTGCCCGGGCGACAGGCAAGGCTTATCGGAGAAAAGGGAAAAAGTTCCCGAAATCTTCGCCGAGGGTTAATTTTCTGTAATAAATGACGGATAATATGGCCGGTGTCGAGTGGCGCGAGGCCGCCGGCGTGCCCGTGATCGGGCGCTTGGCTTTTCTTAAGTTTCCAGGACTGGAGCGAAACATGTATAAAGTGCGAAGTATTCTGGTGATGCTCATCGCGTTGCTTTTTGCCGCGCCGCTGATGGCTCAGCAGGTGGCGACAACGCTGACCGGACGGGTGACCGACCAGGGCGGCAACCCGGTGTCCAACGCCACCGTGCAGATTCTGCACGTGCCGACGGGCACGGTCCGCTCGGCCGAAACGCTGGGTAATGGCCGCTACCAGGCCACCGGCCTGCGCGTGGGCGGTCCCTATCAGCTGACCGCCACGCGGGAAGGCTTCGAGCCGCAGATCCTCGAAGAGGTGTTCCTGCGCCTCGGCGAGACCGAGACGATCAACTTCGAGATTACCGACACGGCGGTCACCGATCGCATCGTGGTCATGGGACAGGCGGTGACCTCGCTGTTCCGTCCCGACAATATCGGTACCGGCAGCACGATCGGCTCCGACCAGATCGACGACTTCGCCTCGATCAACCGCTCCATCAACGACTACATTCAGCTCGATCCGCGGGCCACGATCGTCGACAAGGGCCGCAACGAAATTTCGGTTGGCGGCGGCCACAACCGGATGAACAACATCCAGATCGACGGCGTGACCGCCAACGACTCCTTTGGCTTGAACGCAGACGCCCAGCCGGCCACCCGTCAGCCGATCGCGGTCGACTGGATCGAGGAAATCTCGGTGCAGGTCAGCCCCTATGACGTGACCCAGAGCGGCGGCACCGGCGCAATCATCAACTCGGTGACCAAGTCGGGCAGCAATGAATTCCGCGGCCGGGTGTACGGCAACTACCGCGACGAAGACATGATCCGCGGTGATTTCCCCGAGTTCGAGGACTGGGTCTACGGCGCCTACCTGAGCGGCCCGATCCTTCAGGACAACCTGTTCTTCTTCGTCGGCTACGAAAAGTCCCGCCAGGATGACGTTTCCGGTGACCTGGTCGGCCTGGCCGGCAGCGGCGCCCAGACGATTTTTGACCTGGCCCCGTCGGACATGGATCGGATCATCAACGCTGCCCGCGGTTTCGGTCTCGAGCCCGGCGACACCAGCGCGCCGCAGTCGCGCGCCGAGCAGGAAAACTGGATCGCCAAGCTCGACTGGGACATTTCCCAGGACCATCGCGCCAGCCTGCGCTACACCTTGTCGGAAGGCTCGGAAGCCAACTTCAACCGCAGCCGCGGAACCTACGACCTGTCTTCGTACTTCTACGATCAGGAAATCGAATACGACAGCTGGACCCTGCAGGTCTTCAGCAACTGGACGCCGGCCCTGTCGACCGAGCTGCGCGCCACCCGCAGTGACTACCAGTCGCGCTTCAACGTCGGTCAGCGTCAGCCGTCGGTCGAAGTGCGAACCGATGCTGGCCTGGTTCGACTGGGAACGGAACGATTCCGCCACGGCAACGAGTTGGACGTGACCACCAGCCAGGTGTTCCTGGGCGCCAATTACTTCACCGGCGATCACTCCATCGACTTCGGTGTCGACTGGATCGAAGAAGACTATTCCAACCTGTTCGTGGAATCCTCGCTGGGCCGCTACGAGTTCGACGACATCGACGCCTTCGAAACCGGCAGCGACGGCGTTCGCTACACCCTGCGAACCAGCTCCGATCCCAACGATCCGTTCTTCCCGCTGGCCGATTTCGCCTGGGACGTGACCGCGTTCTTCCTGCAGGACACCTGGACGGTGAACCCGGAACTGACCGTGCAGTATGGCCTGCGCTGGGAGACATTCAGCACCAACAGCGACCCGCTGCGCAACGAGCGCTTCGAGCAGGTCTTCGGATTCTCCAACACCGGTACGCTGGACGGAGAAAACATCCTGCAGCCGCGCATCGGCTTCAACTGGCAGCCCAGCGATCTGGGGTACCGGGGCCAGCTGCGCGGTGGTTTCGGTCTGTTCCGCGGCCGCACGCCGGGGGTCTGGATCACCAATCCGTTCTCCAACCCGGGCGGCACGATCGACGTCTTCACCTGCGACTCGCGGCGTGACGCGACCGGCTGTCAGGATCTGGACCCGAACTTCATCATCGTTCCGGATCCGGACAACCAGCCGCGTCTGGGCGGTTTCTCGCCGATCGACGACGTCGACGTGGTCGAGGACGGCTTCCGCCTGCCGACCGAATGGAAGGCCAACCTGGGCTGGGACATGGAACTGCCGAACCTGGATCGGGCCAACCTGACCCTGGAAGTCAGCAAGACCTGGGTCAAGGATTCGATGTACTGGCAGGATCTGAACACCGGTTCGGTTCAGGGCGTACTGCCCGACGGCCGCAACCACTACTGGGCGAACGTCAACACGGCCTCCGGCTCGCGGACCGATCGCAGCCGCGAGTTCGGCAACGTCATCCTGATGCGCAACACCGACAAGGGCGAGCGGACCAACGCCACGGTTTCGCTGGACAAGACCTGGTCGGGTGACTGGGGCACGCTGTTCGGGCGGGTGGCCTACAACTACATGAGCGCGACCGACGTATCGTCGGGTACCTCCTCGCGAGCCATCTCCAGCTACCGCAATCAGCCGGTCTTCAACACCAACGAGGAAGTCGAGGGTCGCTCGGTCTTCGAGATCGGCGACAGCATCAGCGTGCTTTCGCAGTACACGGCTGACTGGTTCGACATTGGTTCGACCCGCTTCTCGGCCTTCCTCCAGTATCGGGACGGCCGGCGCTTCTCCTGGACCTTCGACGGCGACATGAACGGCGACGGCGTGTTCAACAACAACCTGCTGTACGTGCCGAACCCCGGTGAGGTCCGCTTTGTCGACCGGTCGGGCAATCCGGATCCGGCCGGCGAAGCGGCGTTCAACGAGTTGGTCGCCAACGTCGCGGATCTGCGTCGCTCGCAGGGTGCCGCGGTCAAGAAGAACGGCAACCGCAGCAGCAGCGTGACCCAGATGGACATCCGCATCGCGCAGGACTTCAACTTCGGTGATCGCTACCAGGGTCAGTTCTTCTTCGACATCGAGAACTTCACCAACCTGCTCAACTCGAGCTGGGGTGCGATCGATCAGGTCGGCTTCAACTGGACCGCGCGTCCGGTGGCCTTCGAAGGGGTCGATCCGGAAACCGGTCAGATGCTGTACCGCTGGCTCAACCGGGGCACCGAGGCCGGCGACTACGAGAGCCGTCAGGACGGTGTCGGCCAGTCGCGCTGGCGCATCCAGCTGGGCGCACGCTTCAACTTCTAGGCGTACGGCAAGCCCGGTCCGGGAATTCGCCGGACCACCGCAAACGGCCAGCATCTGCTGGCCGTTTGTCTTTCCTGCCCGGGTTCGTGTGCGCAGAGCCGCGTGCCCGCGGGCCGGATCACGGATAATGCGGACCATGGACGACCATACAAACACTCCCGCGCCCGCCGCCGGCGCCAAGATTTCGACCCGGGTCTACCCGGCCGGGACCCTGAACATGCTCTCGCGCGAGGAAGTCGCGCGCTTGTCGGATGCCACCGAAGAGGTCGGAGAGGTTCTGCGCCAGTGCGCCCTGGCCGTGCTCAATTCGGGCGAGCAGGGCGACGATGCCGAATCCATGCTGCGCGCCTACGAGGACTTCCGCATCCAGGTTCACCAGGTCAATCGCGGCATGCGCATCGACCTGGAAAACGCGCCCGCCTGCGCCTTCGTCGACGGCAAGATGATCCGCGGAATCCGCGAGCTGCTTTCGGCCGTGGTCCGCGACATCGTCTACTTCCACACCGAAATCGGGCCCAACCCGTACTTTGATCTGGCCGAACCGGAAGGCATCACCAACACCGTCTTCGAGATTCTGCGCAACGCCCGCCTGCTCGATGCCCAGCGCGAACCCAACCTGGTGGTGTGCTGGGGTGGCCATTCGATCAGCGGCGAGGAATACGACTACACCAAGGAAGTCGGGTATCAGCTGGGACTGCGCGGCCGCGACATCTGCACCGGTTGCGGGCCCGGCGCGATGAAAGGGCCGATGAAAGGAGCCACCATCGGCCACGCCAAGCAGCGGACCTTGCCCGGCCATTATGTAGGTGTGTCCGAGCCCGGCATCATCGCCGCGGAGTCGCCCAACCCGATCGTCAACGAACTGGTCATTCTGCCCGATATCGAAAAGCGCCTTGAGGCCTTCGTGCGCCTGGGTCACGGGGTCGTCGTCTTCCCGGGCGGCGTGGGCACGGCCGAGGAGATTCTCTTCATCCTCGGCGTCCTGCTCAATCCGGCCAATCGCGAGGCGCCGTTTCCGCTGATCTTCAGCGGCCCGGAGTCGGCCCGCGAGTACTTCGACGAAATCGATCGCTTCATCGGACTGACCCTGGGCGAAGCGACTCGTCAACTCTACCGCGTCATCATCGCCGACCCCGTTGCGGTGGCCCGGGAGATGACGCGCGGCATCGACCTGGTCCGGGACTGGCGGGTCCATGTCAACGATGCCTTTTATTACAACTGGCTGCTCGAAATCCAGCCGGAGTTCCAGCAGCCGTTCGAACCGACCCACGAGGCCATGGCGACGCTGGACATCTCGCGTGATCTGAAACCGCACGAGCTTGCCGCCAACCTGCGCCGGCTGTTCTCCGGCATCGTGGCCGGGAACGTCAAGCCACAGGGCGTACGCGCCATACGCGAACGCGGCCCGTTCGAAATCCGCGGCGAATCCGACGTCTTGGAAGCTCTGGATCAGCTCCTGCGCCGCTTCGTCGCCCAGAACCGCATGAAGCTGCCCGGCGGGGCCGGTTATACACCCTGCTATCGTATTGTCAGCTGACGCTGTCAGTTCCGGTTTCCGGGTTCCGGTTTCCGGTTCCCGGTTCCCCGAACCCCGTAACCCGTAACCCGTAACCCGTAACCCGTAACCCGAAACCCTAGTTCCCGCCCCCACCTCCCAAGCCTCCATCCCCCTTGACACCCAACCCCTTCGCGACTATCGTGGCGTTGAGTGGTAATTTGTGGGAAATAGTGGTTCAAGCGGGCCTGGAGACGGACAGCCGGTGTTTTTTGGAGAAACAGCCATCAATCTCGACGCGAAAGGTCGCATGGCGATACCCACCCGGTATCGCGACGATCTGGCGTCGGCGTGCAGCTCCCGGCTGGTTCTCACCTACTCGGCCTTCGATGCCGGCTGTCTGTGGCTGTATCCGGAGCCGGAATGGGAGCGGGTGCGCGAGCAGGTCATGGGCTTGTCCACGTTCAACCCCAGTCATCGCAGTCTGCAGCGCCGTCTGGTCGGTTCGGCCACCCAGACCGAGCCGGACGGCAACGGCCGCGTGCTGTTGCCGCACACCCTTCGCCAGGTCGCGGGTCTGGAAAAGCGGGCGGTGATGATGGGCATGGGGCAACGCTTCGAGATCTGGAACGAAAACGTGCTCAACCAGCGACGGGTCGAGGAAGAGCGCGAGATGCAGGAGCAGGCCTCAGCCGAAATGGCCCAGCTGGTCCTGTAGCCGGCATGGGTGCGCGAGACGAACATGTCCCGGTGCTTCTGCAGCCGGCGCTGACCGCATTGAACCTGACGGACGATTCGATCGTGATTGACGCGACCTATGGACGGGGCGGCCACAGCGCCGCGATCCTTGATCGGCTGGGCCCGCAGGGGCGCCTTCTGGTGCTGGATCAGGACCCGACCGCGGTGGACGACGCGCATCGACGTTTCGCATCGGATGGCCGGGTGACGGTGTGTCACGCCAGTTTCACCGAACTCGATCGTCTGGCCGAGGAGCACGGCATTTACGGTCAGGTCTCGGGCCTGCTGATGGACCTTGGCGTCTCCTCCCCGCAGCTGGATCGACCCGAACGCGGCTTTACCTTTCGCGAGGACGGTCCGCTGGACATGCGCATGGACACCACGCGCGGCGAGTCGGCTGCGGACTGGCTGGGCCGGGTTGACGAGGACGAGCTGACCCGGGTCATTCGCGAGTACGGCGAGGAGCGCTACGCGCGCCGAATCGCGCGCGCGATCGTGGCGGCGCGCACCGATGAGCCCATTACCGGCACCGCGCGCCTGGCCCGGGTGGTTGCCGATGCGGCCGGGCCGACGCCGCCGGAGCGCCATCCCGCCACCCGCACCTTCCAGGCCGTCCGGATTCACATCAACGATGAGCTTTCCGCGCTGGAGCGAGCGCTGGCGATTGGCGTGGACCTGCTGGCCCCCGGAGGTCGCTTCGTCGTGATCAGCTTTCACTCGCTCGAGGATCGTCGGGTCAAACAGGCGTGGACCGCGCTGGCCAAGCCGCCGGTGGCGTCGCGGAGAATGCCGATCGCCCGGCCGTTTCGACCACGCCTGGCCCTGATCGGGAAACTGCAGCGGCCGGATGTCGCGGAATGCCGCGCTAATCCGCGCGCTCGCAGCGCCCGCATGCGCGTGGCCGAAAAGCTCGCCGAGGCCGCGTCATGATCCGCTGGCTGCTGTTTGCCATCCTCCTGACCAGCCTGTTGACAACGGCCATCGGCGTCGTCGTCCTGCGCCACGAATCCCGCCAGCTGTTTGCCGCCCTGCAGGTGGCCGCGGCGGACCGCGATGTGGCCAACGTCGAATGGAGCCGGCTGCAGCTGGAGCAGGCCTGGCTGGCCGAGGCCGGGCGCGTCGAACGCGAAGCGCGGGAGCGGCTGAACATGCATCGGCCGAACCGGGTCGGCATTCTGGTGGAACAGCGATGAGCCCGGCCGGCGCAAAAAAACCGGGCATGATCCGGGTCTGGCTGACCGGCGCCATCATGCTGCTGGCCGCGGTCGTGCTGGTGGCCCGTGCGGTGAACCTTCAGGTCACCGAGGCGGAGTTCCTCCAGGGCCAGGGTGAGGCCCGTTTCCTGCGCCAGGTCGCGATTCCGACCGTGCGCGGAAACATCCTCGATCGGCACGGCGAGCCGCTGGCGGTGTCGACGCCGGTCGAATCGGTGTGGGCGCACCCCGGCGAACTGCTGCAGGCCGCGGAGCGGCTGGCGGAACTGGCCGCGTTGCTGGACACGCCGGCCGATGACCTCGAGCGCCGTCTGACCCAGCGCGCCACGCGCGAGTTCGTCTGGCTGCGGCGGCGAATCCATCCGGACCTGGCCGAGCAGATTCGCGATCTGTCGATTCCCGGCGTGTTTTTCCAGCGCGAGTATCGTCGCTTCTATCCGACCGGCGAGGTGACCTCCCAGGTCCTTGGCTTCACCAACGTCGACGACGTCGGCCAGGAAGGACTGGAGCTGGCCTACAACGGCTGGCTGCAGGGCGAGCCCGGCGCCAAGCGGGTCATCCAGGATCGGCTGGGCCGGGTGGTCCAGGACGTCGAACTGATCCGCGACGCGCGGCCCGGGCGGGATCTGCAGCTGACCCTGGATCGCCGCCTGCAGTATCTGGCCTTTCGCGAGCTCAAGGCCGGCGTGCTCGAGGTCGAGGCGCGGTCGGGCTCGCTGGTTGTGATGGATGTCGGCAGCGGCGAAATCCTGGCCATGGTCAACTTTCCCTCCTACAACCCCAATGCCTCCACGCGCGCGGTGGGTGAGGGCCTGCGCAACCGGGCCCTGACCGACGTGCTCGAGCCGGGTTCGGTGATCAAGCCGTTCGCCGTGGCCGCGGCGATGGAGGCCGGTCTTGCCCATCCGCAGATGCTGGTCGATACCTCGCCGGGAACGATGCGGGTTTCCGGTCACACCATCCGTGATGTGCGCGATTTCGGCCAGATGACGGTCGAAGAGCTGCTGGTGAAGTCGTCCAACGTCGGCGTGGTCCAGCTGGTGCTTTCCATGGACGCGCGCCACCTGTGGGGGTTGTATTCCCGATTCGGTTTCGGAACCGTCACCGGCACCGGGTTCCCGGGCGAGTCGGCCGGGGTGCTGCGCGACTACGAGCGCTGGCGCAAGCTGGAACAGGCAACCCTGTCCTACGGCTATGGGCTGTCGGTGACCCCGCTGCAGCTGGCCCGGGCGACGGCCGCCATCGCCGACGGCGGCAGGCTGCGTCAGCCGAGCTTCATTCTCGGCACGGAAAACCAGGTCTTGTCGGTCATGGATCCGGATCTGGCCCGGGATCTGGTCGACATGCTGGAAATGGCAACCCGGGCTGGCGGGACCGGAACGCTGGCGCAGGTTCCCGGCTACCGGGTGGCCGGCAAGACCGGCACATCGCGCAAGGTCGGCGCCGGGGGCTATGAGTCGCGCTACGTGTCCAGTTTTTCCGGTTTCGCTCCGGCATCGCGACCGCGACTGGCCGCCGTGGTCGTGATCCACGACCCCCAGGGCGAGCGCTATTACGGGGGTCAGGTGGCCGCGCCGGTGTTTGGCCAGGTCATGGCGGCCGCGCTGCGCCTGTTCAGCATCCCGCCCGACGATCTGGAAACCCTGGTTGCGGCTGCCGGAGACGTGCCATGAACCCGGCCGGCCGCAGCATGGGCTGGATCGAGCTGCTCGATGGGCTGGCCCGTCCGGACGTGGATGTCCAGCTCGGCGACGTGTGCCTGGACTCGCGCCAGGTCCGCCCGGGGGCGGCCTTTGTTGCCGTGGCCGGCGCGTCCGGGCACGGCCTTGATTACCTGGACCAGGCGCTGGCCGCGGGTGCGGTGGCCGTGCTCCACGATGGCCAGGCCGTCGTTCCCCGGCACGTTCCGGTGCCGGTGCTGGAAGTCGCCGGCCTGGGCGGGCACCTGGCGACCCTGGCCCGGCGCTTCTGGGGAGATGCCGGGAACATGGACCTGGTCGCCGTGACCGGCACCAACGGCAAGACCTCGGTGGCGTGGCTGCTGGCCCAGGCACTGGACGGGGCCATGTTCGGCACGCTCGGGATTGGCCGGCCGGGTCGACATCGTCCCGGCACGCACACCACGCCGGACGTGCTCAGCGTGTACCGCGAGCTGGCGACGCTGGCCGCCGAGGGAATCGATCGGGTGGTTCTGGAAGCCTCCTCGCACGCGCTGGCTCAGGGGCGGCTGGACGGCCTTCGGCTTCGTTCCGTGATTTTTACCGGCTTCGGACACGACCATCTCGACTACCACCGCGATCTCGACGCCTACTTTGCCGCCAAGCTGCGCCTGTTCACCGATTTCGAAAGCGATCGCCAGATCCTCAATCTGGACGATGCCTACGGGCGACTGATCGACGATCAGCTCAGCGGCCGTGCCGGACGGCTTGGCTATACGCTGAGCGACCGCGGCGACGCGCCGGCCCGAATCCGGGCCGAGCGAATCGACCTCGGCGGCCTGGCCGCGGTCATGGCAATCGACGACGAGGAAATCGCGCTGGCCTCGAGCCTGATCGGGCGAATCAATCTCCACAACCTGGCCATCGTGGCCCTGGAGCTCCGCGCTCGCGGAGTCTCGCCGCACGACATCGCCGCCCGCGTCGGCGCCCTCAAGCCGGTGCCCGGGCGGATGCAGGTTCTCGGCAATGGCCGGGGTCGCCTGGCCGTCATCGACTACGCGCATACCCCGGATGCGCTGGAGAACGTGCTGCTCAGCCTGCGCGAGCTGGGTCCGGAGAGGCTGTGGTGCGTGTTCGGCTGCGGCGGCGAGCGCGATCAGGCCAAGCGGCCGCGCATGGGCAGAATTGCCGAATCGCTGGCTGACCGGGTCATTCTCACCGACGACAACCCCCGCAGCGAAGACGGGACGGCCATCGTTCGCGCCATCCAGGCCGGCCTGCGCCGGCCGGAACGCAGCCGCGTCATTCGCGATCGGGCCGGCGCGATTCGCACCGCCCTGGCCGAAAGCAGCAGCGGCGACCTGGTTCTGGTTGCCGGCAAGGGTCACGAGACCGAACAAGTCATTGGCGAACGCCGCCTGGCGTTTTCCGATGCGGACGTGGTCCGCCGGTTTCTCGAGGAGGCGGCCTGATGCGCTTGTCCCTGCAGCAGCTGGCGCAGGTGGTCGACGGCCGGCTCATCGGCGCGGACGTGGAAATCACGGGGCTGTGTCACGACAGCCGTCAGATCCAGCCCGGTGATCTGTTCGTGGCCCTGCCGGGCGCGCACGTCGACGGCCACCAGTTCGTCGCCCGGGCCTGTCGCGACGGCGCCGCGGCAGCGTTGGTGCGCACGGCGGTCGAGACGGAGTGTCCTCAACTGGTGGTTTCCGATCCGCGCAGCGCCATGGGGCAGATCGCCGGGTTCTGGCGGGCCGGTCTTCCCGTTCGGCTGGTCGGGGTGACCGGCAGCAACGGCAAGACCACGGTCAAGGAGATGACCGCCGCGGTGCTCGGTCAGGCCGGCTCGACCTGGTCCACGCAGGGCAACTACAACAACGAGATCGGCCTGCCCCTGACGCTTGCGGCCCTGCGCTCCGATCACCGCTTCGCGGTGCTCGAGATGGGCGCCGCGCGGTCCGGAGACATTCGCTACCTGGCCGAGATGGCGCAGCCGCAGGTTGCCGTGGTGACCAATGCCGGGCCGGCGCACCTGGAGACCATGGGCAACATCGAAGGCGTGGCCCGGACCAAGGGAGAGATCTTTACCGCCTTGCCCGACGACGGCGTTGCGATCATCAACGCCGATGACCGTTTTGCCGATTTCTGGCGCGGGCTGGCCGGCGGTCGCCGGGTCATCACCTTCGGCACCGGCGCCGGCGCCGATGTTCAGGGCGTCGTCGATCAGGGCCGGGTCCGCATCCGCATCGGGCCCGATTCCCACCGCTTTCGTCCGGCCCTGCCGGGTCACCACAACCTCCTCAATGCGCTGGCGGCGATGGCGGTCAACCAGGCCTTCGATCTGCCGCCCGAGCCGGCGGTACGCGCCCTGGAACGGGTGACGGGTCTGCCCGGTCGGCTGCAGCTCAAGCACCACCCCGACGGCTGGGCACTGATCGACGATACCTACAACGCCAATCCCGCCTCGCTGTACGCCGGTCTGCAGGTCCTGGCCGAACTGGGCGGCGAGCGCTGGCTGGTGCTCGGCGACATGGCCGAACTGGGGGAGGATTCGGACAAGCTGCACGCCGAGATGGGCCAGGCGGCGGCGGATCTTGGCGTCCGGCGCCTGTTCTGCGTCGGCCCGGTCAGTCGCGCCAGCAGCGCGGTCTTCGGTGACGGCGGTCAGCATTTCCAGACCCACGCGGCGCTGGTCGCGGCGCTACGCGGGGAAATCCACGGCGGCGTGAACTGCCTGGTCAAGGGCTCTCGTTCCATGGCCATGGAGCGCGTCGTCGACGCGCTGCTGAAGGGGGAACGCTGATGCTGGTCTGGCTGTTCGAAGACATGCTTGCCCTGGATATCGCCCTGTTCGGGTTCATCACGTTCCGGACCATCATGGCGGCCATGACGGCCATGGCCGTCTCGCTGGTGATCGGGCCGTTGTTCATCCGCCACATGACCGAGCGTCAGTACGGGCAGCCGATTCGCGACCTGGGCCCGGACAGCCATCAGATCAAGGCCGGCACCCCGACCATGGGGGGCGCGATGATTCTGATCGCGATCGTGGTCAGCACCTTGCTGTGGTCGGACCTGTTCAATCGCTACGTCTGGACCGTGCTGTTCGTGACCGTGGCCTTCGGCATGATCGGCTTTGTCGACGACTATCGAAAGCTCAAGTTCAAAAACAGCGACGGCTTGCCGGCGCGCTGGAAATACCTGCTGCAGTCCGCTGCCGCCCTGGGGGTAGGAGTGTTTCTGTACCTATCGGCGGATGTCGCCGCCAACACCCAGCTGTTCGTGCCGTTTTTCAAGGACATTGCCATCCCGCTGGGACTGGGTTTCGTGGTGCTGACGTATTTCGTGATCGTCGGTTCGTCCAACGCGGTCAACCTGACCGACGGCCTCGACGGCCTGGCGATCATGCCGGCGGTGTTCGTCGCCACCGGCCTGGGCGTGTTCGCCTACGCCACCGGCAATACGGTGTTTGCCGATTATCTCCAGATCGCTTACGTGCCGGGGGTGGGGGAGCTGGCCATTTTCTGCGCCGCCCTGGCCGGGGCCGGTCTGGGCTTTCTGTGGTTCAACACCTACCCGGCCTCGGTGTTCATGGGCGATATCGGGGCGCTTGCGGTCGGGGCCGCCCTCGGCCTGGTGGCGGTCGCCGTGCGCCAGGAGATCGTGTTCGTGCTCATGGCCGGGATCTTCGTGATCGAGACCCTGTCGGTGATCCTCCAGGTGGTGTCGTTCAAGCTGACCGGCAAGCGCATCTTCCGCATGGCCCCGATCCATCACCATTTCGAGCTCAAGGGGTGGCCCGAGCCGAAGGTGATCGTGCGCTTCTGGATCATCTCGGTCATGCTTGTTCTGGCCAGTCTGGCCACCTTGAAGATCCGGTGAGGCCGAGATGAGCGCGTTACGACAAGCCCATCGCTGGAAAGACGCGCCCCGGACGGTGGGCCTGGACCCCTGCATCCTGCTCTCGGCAATCGGCCTGCTGGCGATCGGCCTGGTCATGGTCGCCTCGACCTCGATCGCCGTGGCCGAGGGATATGCCGTCTCGGTCTGGCATTTCGTCAGCCGCCACCTGATCTACATCGCGCTGGGGGTTGCCCTGGCGATGTCCTTGCGGCTCATCGGCAGCCGCCAGGTCGAGGCCCTGGCCCGGTTCGGCCTGCTGGCGGCGATTGGCGTTCTGCTGCTGCCGTTCATCCCGGGGTTGGGTCACGAGGTCAACGGATCGACGCGCTGGATCAATCTGGGCGTGGCTCGCTTCCAGGTCGTCGAAGCGGCCAAGCTGCTGATCATCGTGTTCGTGGCCGGCTACCTGGCCCGTCGCCCCGAACTGCATCGGGGCCGTTTCCTCGACGCCCTCAAGCCGCTGCTGGCCGCCGGCCTGCTGGCCCTGCTTCTGCTCAAGCAGCCCGATATGGGCTCGGCGGTGGTCATCGTAGCCATAGTCGGCGGCATGGTCTGGCTGGCCGGCGCGGCCTGGCGTCACCTGCTCATCCTCGGTCTGACCAGCCTGCCGTTGCTGACCTTTGCCGCGCTGGAGCCCTACCGCCTGCAGCGCGTGATGACCTTTGTCGATCCCTGGGCCGATCCGTTCAACGCCGGCTTCCAGCTGACCCAGGCGCTGATCGCGGTCGGGCGCGGCCAGATCACCGGGGTGGGCCTGGGGGCGAGCGTGCAAAAGCTCTATTACCTGCCCGAAGCCCACACCGATTTCATTTTTGCCGTCCTGGCCGAGGAGTTCGGACTGATCGGCATCGCCCTGGTCATGGCGCTGTTCGCGGTGTTGATCGGGCGGATTCTCCAGGTCGGGGTTCGGGCGCAGCGGGTGGAGAAACCGTTCCAGGCATTTCTGTGCTGGGGGGTGGCGCTGTGGATCGGCATCCAGGCCCTGGTCAGCATCGGCGTCAACCTGGGCATGTTGCCGACCAAGGGCCTGACCCTGCCGCTGATTTCGGCCGGCGGATCGAGCCTGATCATGACCATCCTGGCCATCGGCCTGGTCTTGCGCATCCAGTGGGAGCTGCAGCGCGAAACCCTGGCCCGGCCGCGCCGGCGCGAACGGTGGGCGGTATGAGCGCCCGTCGGGTCATCATCATGGCGGCAGGCACCGGCGGCCACATCTTCCCCGGCCTGGCCGTGGCCGAAGCGCTGCGCCGGCACGGAGCCGAGGTCAGCTGGCTGGGAACCCCGGGTGGACTGGAAAACCGGATCGTGCCGAGCTCAGGCCTGGTTCTGGATCGGATTCGGATTGCCGGCCTGCGCGGTCGCGGTCTGCTGGGCTGGTTGCTGGCCCCGGTTCGGGTGCTTCGAGCCATGGGGCAGGCGCGCGCGATCTTCCGCCGGCGCAAACCCCACTGCGTGCTGAGCATGGGTGGCTACGTCGCCGGACCGGGCGGCCTCATGGCCCGCTTGATGGGAATTCCGCTGGTGGTTCACGAGCAAAACGCCGTGGCCGGGCTGACCAACCGCCTGCTCCGGCCGATCGCCGCTGTCGTCCTGGCGGGCTTTCCCGACGTGCTCCGCAACGCCCGCCACTGCGGCAACCCGGTACGTCGGGAAATTCTTGCGCTGCCGGCACCGGCGGACCGCGCCGCGGCACGCAGCGGGCCGCTCCAGCTGCTGGTGGTCGGCGGCAGCCAGGGTTCGGCGGCGCTCGGCCGGATCGTACCGCGCGCCCTGGCCCTGCTGCCCCCTGACCACCGACCGCTGGTGGTGCATCAGGCCGGGCGCCAGCACGAACAGACCCTGGAGGAATACCGTCAAGCCGGGGTTGATGGCGAGGTGGTCGAATTCATCGACGACATGGCCACCGCCCTGGGCCGGACCGATCTGGCGGTGTGCCGGGCCGGCGCGCTCACCGTCGCCGAGCTGGCCGCCGGCGGGGTCGCGGCCATTCTGGTGCCGTTTCCGTACGCGGTGGACGACCACCAGACCGCCAACGCGCGCTATCTCAGCGACGCCGGCGCGGCCTGGCTGGAGCCGGAGTCAGAACTGACCCCGGAGCGGTTGGCCGACCGACTGAACGCACTGGACCGGGCCGGACTGGTTGCCATGGGCAACCAGGCGCGTGCGCTGCGCCGCGCGGACGCGGTGGACCAGGTCGCCCAAGCCTGCCTGGAGGTGGCCGCATGACCACGGACCAGCGCCCGGCACCGAGCCTGATGCATCGCGTTCGCCAGATTCACCTGGTCGGCATCGGCGGTGCCGGTATGAGCGGCATTGCCGAAGTCCTGATCAACCTGGGCTTTGCCGTCAGCGGTTCGGATCTGTCCGATTCCGATGCCGTGCAGCGCCTGCGCCGCCTCGGCGCCACGGTCCGGATCGGCCACGATGCCGAGCACCTGGGCCAGGCCGATGTGGTCGTGATGTCGGGCGCCGTGGCGGCGAACAATCCCGAGCTCGAGGTGGCGCGCGCACGGCGCATCCCGGTGGTCGCCCGCGCCGAAATGCTGGGCGAGCTGATGCGCTTTCGCCAGGGCATCGCCGTGGCCGGGACGCACGGCAAGACCACGACGACCTCGCTGCTGGCCGGGATACTGGCCCATGCCGGATTCGACCCCACCTTCATCATCGGTGGCCTGGTCAACGCGTTCGGCTCCAACGCGCGCCTGGGCCGCGGTCGGTATCTGGTGGCCGAAGCCGACGAGAGCGACGGTTCGTTTCTGCAGCTGCAGCCGGTCATCTCGGTGGTCACCAACATCGACCGCGACCATCTCGATGCCTATCAGGGCAGCTTTGATCGACTGCAGCAGGCCTTTCTGGAGTTTCTGCACCACCTGCCGTTTTTCGGCGTGGCGGTTCTTTGCATCGACGATCCGCACGTGGCCCAGCTTTTGCCGGAGGTAGGGCGGAACGTGGTCAGCTACGGTTTCGATCAATCGGCCGACGTGCGCGCAACCGATGTCACCCAGAGCGGACGCAGCATGCGCTTTCTGCTGTGGCTGCCGGACCAGGACGAGGGCTTGCCGGTAGTCCTGGCCCAGCCGGGTCGGCACAACGTGCAAAACGCCCTGGGCGCGGCGGCCGTGGCCTGGGAGCTGGGCATTCCGGCCGAGGCCATCGTGGCCGGGCTGGCCTCGTTCAGCGGCATTGGTCGACGCTTCGCCGCACTCGGCGAGCTGGCGTTCGGGCCACGGCGCGTACTCGCCTTCGAGGACTACGGTCACCACCCGACCGAGCTCGACGCGGTCCTGCAGGCTGCCCGCGCCGGCTGGCCCGAGCGGCGCATCGTCCTGGTGTTCCAGCCGCACCGGTTCACCCGCACCCGCGACCAGTTCGACGCCTTTGCCCGCGTGCTGGGCGACGTCGACGAACTGGTGCTGACCGACGTCTATGCCGCCGGCGAGGCGCCCATCCCGGGCATCGACTCCGACGCGCTGGCGCGGGCGATTTCCCAGCGCGGTGGCGCGACCATCCACCGAGTCGGACCGGTCGACGAAGTGGTGGTCCTGCTCGACAACCTGCTCGATGACGGCGATCTGCTGCTGCTGATGGGGGCCGGCGATGTGGGCCGTCTCGGGGCGAGCCTGCGCGACCTGGCGCTGCCGGAGGCCGGATCATGACGCGCAGCGACGCCCATCGCATGGGACACGTGGCCCTGGTGGTCGGCGGCGACAGCGCCGAGCGCGAGATCTCGCTGCGCGGCGGTCGCGCCGTCGCCGATGCGCTGGAGCGGCTGGGTGTCCAGTTCAGCGTCGTCGACGGACCCCGGCGGCTGCTCGAGCAGGTTGCCGCGGGTCATTTCGACCGGGTTTTCAACCTGCTCCACGGACGCGGCGGCGAAGATGGCGCCCTGCAGGGCGCCCTGCGCCTGTACGGCGTTCCGGTGACCGGCTCGGGCGTCCTGGGTTCGGCCCTGACCATGGACAAGGTTCAGACCAAGCGCGTCTGGACGGCTTGCGGCCTGCCCACGCCGGCCTGGCGCGAGGTCCATTCCCAGAGCCAGGCCGAGGCGGTGATCGCCGCGCTGGAGCTGCCGCTGTTTGTCAAGCCGGCCCGCGAGGGCTCGAGTATCGGCATGAGCCGGGTGACCCGGGCCGCCGACCTGGCGCCGGCGATCGAGCGGGCGCGGCGCCATGATTCCAGCGTCCTGATCGAACGCCTGATCCGCGGCCGCGAGTTCACCGCGGCCGTCCTCGGCGATCAGGTTCTGCCGCTGATCGAGCTGCGAACCGGTCGCGAGTTTTACGACTACGAAGCCAAGTACGAGTCGGGCGATACCGAGTATCTGTGTCCCTGCCATCTGCCCGCCGAGCGGCAGCAGCAGCTGGGCCAGCTTTGCCTGGAGGCGTTCCGGGTCGTCGGCGCGTCCGGCTGGGGTCGAGTGGACCTGATGCTCGACGACGAAGGGAATCCATGGCTGCTGGAGGTCAACACGACCCCCGGCATGACCGAGAAATCATTGATGCCGATGGCCGCACGGGCCGCCGAGATCAACTTCGAGGAACTGGTATGGCGAATTCTGACCACCAGCCGGACCGAGTGATCCGTCCGGCCACCCTGGCCACGATCCTGATCGGCGCCGGCCTGGTCTTGACCGGGGTCTGGCTGCGCTCGGGCCTGATCGGCGCGGAGCAGTGGCCGGTTCGGTGGCTGGACGTGGAGGGCGAGCTGGCCCGAACCAGCGCCAGCCAGATTCGTTCCGCAGCCCTTGGCCCGGCCTCGGGGGGCTTTTTTGCCGCCGATCTGGCCGAGGTGCGCGCCGAGGTCGAGGCCCTGCCCTGGGTGGCCAGCGCCGGCGTGAGCCGGCACTGGCCGGATGCGCTGCGCATTGCCGTGACCGAGCATCGCCCGATTGCGCGCTGGAATGAAACCGCGCTGTTCAGCGATCGCGGCGAGGTGTTCGAGGCCGACGGCAGTCAGCGCATGCAGGGGTTGGCGCGTCTGAGCGGGCCGGAGGCGCGGCGGGACGAGGTGCTCGAGAAGTGGCACGTGATGCGTCGCAGCCTGGCCGGCGTCGGCCAGGATCTGCGCGAACTGGCCGTGGATCAGCGCGGCGCCTGGACCGCCGTGCTCGACAACGGCATGGAGCTCAAGCTCGGACGCGAGCTGATCGACCAGCGCCTGGGCCGGTTCGTCCAGGTCCATGACGAGCTGCGCAGCGGTCCCCGGCGGGTTGCCCGGGTCGATCTTCGCTACACCAACGGGCTGGCGATTCGCTGGACCGACGAATCCACAGGAGAAGCGGAACCGCATGGCTAAACGTCCGGAAAAATCGCTGGTCGTCGGCCTGGATATCGGCACCAGCAAGATCGTTGCGATCGTCGGCGAAGTCCAGCCGGACGGCCAGGTCGAAGTCATCGGCCTGGGATCGCATCCGTCGCGCGGCCTCAAGCGCGGCGTCGTGGTCGATATCGAATCCACCGAGCAGTCGATTCAGCGCGCGGTCGAAGAAGCCGAGCTGATGGCGGACTGCGAGATTCATTCGGTGTTCGCCGGCATTGCCGGTGCTCACGTGCGCTCGCTGAATTCGCACGGGGCGGTGGCCATCCGCGACAAGGAAGTGACCGAAGGCGATCTGGAGCGGGTTCTGGAGTCGGCCCGGGCGGTGGCGGTTCCGGCCGATCAGCGCATCGTCCACGTACTGCCCCAGGAGTACGTGATCGATTCCACCGATGGGATTCGCCAGCCCGTGGGCATGTCGGGGGTGCGCCTGGAGGCGCGGGTGCACCTGGTCACCGCCGCCGTCAGCGCCGTTCAGAACGTGACCAAGTGCGTGGCCCGCTGCGGGCTGCAGGTCGATGACCTCATTCTGCAGCAGCTGGCCTCGAGCTACGCGGTGTTGAGCGATGACGAAAAGGATCTCGGCATCGCCCTGGTCGATATCGGCGCCGGCACCACCGACGTCGCCGTGTTCACCGAAGGCGCGATTCGCCACACGATGTGCATTCCGATCGCCGGCGATCTGGTCACCAATGACATCGCCGTGGCCCTGCGCACGCCAACCGTCCACGCCGAGGAAATCAAGATCAAGTACGCCTGTGCCCTGGAGCAGATGGCCTCCACCGACGAGACCATCCAGGTCCCCAGCGTCGGCGATCGGCCGCCGCGCAGACTGGAGCGCCAGACCCTGGCCCAGGTGGTCGAGGCCCGCTACCGCGAGTTGTTCAACCACGTCCACAAGCAGCTGCGCCAGTCCGGTTTCGAAACCATGATCCCGGCCGGCCTGGTCCTGACCGGCGGCGGTTCCAAAATGGAGGGCGTGGTCGAGCTGGCCGAGGAAATCCTGCACATGCCGGTTCGCCTGGGCTGTCCCCAGGGCGTCGTCGGGCTGTCGGAGGTGGTCAACAACGAGATTCATGCGACCGGCGTGGGCTTGCTGATCTACGGCAGCCGCATGGAAGCCGGCGGCCGCCGAATCATGATCGGCCGCAGCAGGGAAAGCCTCTGGACCCGGGTCAAGAGCTGGTTTCAGGGAGATTTTTGATGAGGATGAAGGAAAGTGCGGTTCTGGTTTGGGCTGGTTACAGGCCGGCGATGCCGAGCACCCGTCAAGAAGGTGCGCATCGCCCGGCTGCTTTGGATTGCGACTGGCCCGTTGATTGTGTTGATTGTTTTTTTGCGAGTTAAGGAGTACGAGACATGCCTTTTGAACTGATCGAGAACTACACACCCGGGGCGACCATCAAGGTCGTCGGTATTGGTGGTGGCGGCGGCAACGCGGTCAGCCAGATGATGGACGCCGAAATCGAAGGCGTGGAATTCATTGGCGTCAATACCGATTCCCAGGCCCTGAAGAACTTTACCGGGAAGTCCACCCTGCAGATCGGCTCCAGCGTCACCAAGGGCCTGGGCGCGGGCGCCAATCCCGAGGTCGGGCGTCAGGCCGCGCTGGAAGACCGCGACCGGATCAGCGAAATGCTGGCCGGCTCTGACATGGTCTTCATCACGGCCGGAATGGGCGGCGGCACCGGCACCGGAGCGGCTCCGGTCGTGGCCCAGACCGCCAAGGAGATGGGAATCCTGACCGTGGCCGTGGTCACCAAGCCCTTCCCGTTCGAGGGCCAGCGCCGGCTGGCCGTGGCCCAGCAGGGCATCGATGAGCTGGGCCATTTCGTCGATTCGCTGATCACCATTCCCAATGCGAAGCTGCTGAGCGTGCTGGGCGCGGAAATCTCCCTGCTCAACGCCTTCAAGGCGGCCAACCAGGTCCTGTCCGGAGCGGTGCAGGGAATCGCCGAACTGATCACCCGTCCCGGGCTGATCAACGTCGATTTCGCCGATGTGCGCACGGTGATGAGTGAAATGGGCATGGCCATGATGGGCGCGGGAAGCGCGTCGGGCGAAGACCGGGCCTTGATGGCGGCTCAGTCGGCGATCGGCTCGCCGCTGCTCGAGGACGTAAACCTCAACGGTGCCTGCGGCATTCTGGTCAATATCACCGCCGGAATGAATCTGACCATGAAGGAGTTCGAGGAAGTCGGCACGACCATTGCCGATCTCGCCAGTGACGACGCCACGGTTGTGATCGGAACGGTTATCGACCCCGACATGAGCGACGAAATTCGGGTCACGGTGGTGGCCACGGGGCTCGGCGAGCAGCGCCCAAAGCGCCAGGAAAAGCCGATGCGCGTGGTCCGTACCGGCACCGATAACCAGCCGGCATTCCGCGCCTCGCGCTCCGAGGAGAGCGTCGCCGCGCGCAGCGAAAACGGTCCGAGCGAAAGCGAGGCCCGCGACAGCCGCAGACTGTTCGGAGAGCAAAAGGAGCTGGACTATCTCGACATCCCGGCGTTCTTGCGCAATCAGGCCGACTGAGGGCGGAGGCTGAGCCGAATCGATCACGCTCGGGCCGTATTCTTGGCCGCGCGGACGCACGCTGGGCCGCGTGGCCCGGCCGTTTGAGCAACACCTGTTGCCAAAAAGCAACAGGTGTTGCGAAAAGCACGAAATATTGCTTTTTTGCTACGCTTTCCTGTGCTACCATTTGCGCGGCAAGCAGCGGCAACTCCAGCGAAGCGAGATTCATTTGGCCAGACAACGCACCCTCAAAAACGTCATCCGGGCCACGGGTGTCGGCCTGCACACCGGGGAAAAGGTTCTCATGACCCTGAGGCCCGCGCCCGTCAACACCGGCATCGTGTTCCGGCGCGTCGATCTGGATCCGGTCGCGGAAATTCCCGCCGATCCCTACCGGGTCGGTGACACCGCCCTGTCGACCACCCTGGTTCAGGACGGCGTGCGGGTGGCGACCATCGAACACCTGATGTCGGCGCTGGCCGGCCTGGGCATCGACAACCTCTACGTCGATCTCAGCGCATCGGAAGTGCCGATCATGGACGGCAGCTCCGGGCCGTTCGCGTTTCTGGTCCAGTCGGCCGGCATCAGCGAGCAGCGCGCGCCCAAGCGCTTCATCCGCATTCGCAAGGCGGTTGAAGTGCGTGATGGCGACAAGTGGGTTCGGTTCGAGCCGTTCGAGGGATTTCGGGTCAAATTCACCATCGATTTCGATCACCCCGCGATCCGTCAGGGCTCGTGCCAGGCCGATCTGGATTTCTCGACCACTTCGTACCTGAAGGAAATCGCGCGGGCGCGCACGTTCGGCTTCATGCGCGATATCGAATACCTGCGCCAGCGTAATCTTGCCCTCGGTGGCAGCATGGACAACGCCGTCGTGCTGGACGATTTTCGCGTCCTCAATCCGAACGGGCTGCGCTACAACGACGAATTCGTCAAGCACAAGGTGCTCGACGCGATCGGGGATTTGTACTTGCTGGGGCGCAACGTGATCGGCGCGTTTACCGGCTTCAAGTCCGGCCACGAGTTGAACAACCAGTTGCTGCGGGGCCTGCTGGCGGACCGGACCGCCTGGGAAGAGGTCTCGTTCCCCGATGAGGTCACGGCACCGATTTCCTACGTTCAGCCCGCCCAGGCGCTCTGAACCGGGCAGCTGCCGCTGTCCAGGCACGACGTCAAGCGCGAACGTCCCGGATCAGGACATCAGGGCCGCTGTGCGGGCGGGGGTGCGACGATCACCTGCACCCGCTTGAGCGCTTCCGGCCAGACCGCCCGCGCTGCGTCCAGCACCGCCGCCGCTTCCAGCCGGCCGCGACTCGCCCAGGCCGGCGAATCCGCGGCCAGGACCAGCGTACCGGAATCGACGCAGGCGACCCGGACATGGCCGCGGCAGGAAGCGGTCAGAGCGGGCTGGACTTCGCCGTCCAGGGCTTCGAACAGGCGCTGCAGGCGAAGCGTGCGGGCCAGGGGCGTGCTCGCCGCGACAATGTCGCTGAGGGTTTTTTCGGTTGCTTTTTCCATGCTCGTCCGTCCCAGGCCGCTGCGCGGAATGTGGCTACAGTTTAGCGTCCGGCCAAGCTAGAATGGGGTGTTGTCTTGCAGGGGTCGACCACTGCCCCAAGATGACCCTATTAATTGCCTGAACCGATTGCCGGATCCTTCATGTTCAAAACCCTGATTACCAAGTTCGTCGGCAGCCGCAACGAACGGCTGATCAAGCAGCTGCAGAAGTCCGTGGCCGCAATCAACGACTTCGAGCCTGCGTTCAAAGACCTTTCCGACGACGAGCTGAAGTCGAAAACCGCGGACCTTCGGCAGCGCTATGCAGACGGTGCGGCGCTGGATGACTTGTTGCCGGAAGCGTTCGCGGCCGTTCGCGAAGCCTCGATGCGTACCCTCGGACTGCGCCACTACGACGTGCAGCTGATTGGCGGCATGGTGCTTCATCAGGGCAAGATCGCGGAAATGAAGACCGGGGAGGGCAAGACGCTGATGTCGACCCTGGCCGTCTACCTGAATGCGATCGCCGACGAGGGTGTCCACGTGGTCACCGTCAACGATTACCTGGCGCGCCGCGACGCGGCCTGGATGAAGCCCATCTACGATGCCCTCGACCTTACGGTCGGGGTTGCGGTGCCAGGCATGCAGCCGGCCGAGAAGCGCCAGGCCTATGCCGCCGACGTGACCTACGGCACCAACAACGAACTGGGTTTCGATTACCTGCGCGACAACATGGCCTTTTCGCTGGAACAAAAAGTCCAGCGCGGCCAGGCGTTTGCCATCGTTGACGAGGTGGACTCCATCCTCATCGACGAGGCGCGAACCCCGCTGATCATTTCCGGACCGGCTGATGAGGGGCCGGAAATGTACGTCAAGATCAACCGCATCGTCCCCTACCTGGAGCGGCAGAAGGAAGAAGACGGCCCGGGCGATTTCAGCGTGGACGAAAAGACCAAGCAGGTCTATCTGACCGAAGACGGGATGGCGAAGGTGGAGCGCCTGATGAGCGAAGCCGGCCTGATCGAGGCCGACGACAGTCTGTATCACGCCAACAATCTGAGCCTGATGCACACCCTCAACGCCGCGCTCCGGGCTCATCACTTGTTTCAGAAAGACGTCGACTACATCATTCGCGACGGCGAGGTCGTGATCGTCGATGAATTCACCGGCCGGACCCTGGCCGGCCGGCGCTGGTCCGAGGGGCTGCACCAGGCCGTCGAGGCCAAGGAAGGGGTGCCGATCCAGCGCGAAAACCAGACCCTGGCCTCGATCACGTTCCAGAATTACTTCCGACTGTACAAGAAGCTGGCCGGGATGACCGGTACGGCCGACACCGAGGCCTACGAATTCCAGACCATCTACGACCTCGAGGTGGTGGTGATTCCGACCCACCAGCCGATGATCCGGGAGGATCGGGCCGACCTGGTCTTTCTCGACCAGGGCCAGAAGTTCGAGGCCATCGTTGGCGACATCCGCGACTGTGTCGAGCGCAAGCAGCCCGTGCTGGTCGGCACGACCTCCATCGAAACCTCGGAACTGCTGGCCAACAAGCTCAAGAAAGAAGGCATTCGTCACGAGGTGCTCAACGCCAAACAGCACGAGCGAGAAGCCCAGATCGTCGCCCAGGCCGGGCAGCCCGCGGCGGTGACCATCGCGACCAACATGGCCGGCCGCGGTACCGATATCGTGCTGGGCGGCAACTTCGACGCCGAGCTGGCCGAGCAGGGCGAAGACCTGGGGCCGGAACGTCGCGCCGAACTCAAGGCCGAGTGGCAAAAGCGCCACGATGAAGTGATCGCCGCCGGCGGGCTGCACATCATCGGCACGGAACGACACGAGTCACGGCGCATCGACAACCAGCTGCGTGGTCGCTCGGGCCGGCAGGGCGATCCGGGCTCCAGCCGCTTTTACCTGTCGCTGGAAGATAGCCTGATGCGCATCTTCGCCTCCGACCGCCTGGGCGGGATGATGCAGAAGCTCGGGCTGGAAGAGGGCGAGGCGATCGAGCATCCGTGGGTCAACAAGGCGATCGAGAACGCCCAGCGCAAGGTCGAGGCGCACAACTTCGATCTGCGCAAGCATCTGCTCGATTTCGACGACGTGGCCAACGATCAGCGCCGCGTGATCTATGCCCAGCGCAACGAGCTGATGGAGTCCGAAGACGTCAAGGACCTGATCGACTCGATTCGCGAAGAGACCTTCGACACGCTCATCAGCCAGTACATACCGCCCGAGTCCATCGACGAGATGTGGGACCCGGAAGGCCTGGAACGGGCGCTGGAAGGTGAATTCGGCATTGCCGCGCCGATCCGTGAGTGGCTGGAAGCGGATGCCGACCTCGACGAGTCCGGGTTGCGCGACAAGATCATGGAGCAAGTGCGCACCCATTTCCAGGCCAAGGAAGATCTGACCGGTTCGGACGTGATGCGCCAGTTCGAGAAAGCCCTGATGCTGAGCATCCTCGATCAGCAGTGGAAGGAGCATCTGGCCAACATGGATTACCTGCGTCGCGGCATCAATCTACGCTCTTTTGCGCAGAAAAAGCCGCAGCAGGAGTACAAGCGCGAAGGTTTCGAGATGTTCACGACCATGCTCGACACCATGAAGCACGAGGTCATGAAGGCGCTGGCCCGGGTTCGCATTCGCAGCGAAGAGGATGTGGACGCGGTCGAACAGCGCCGCCGCCGTGAAGCGCCCATGCAGTTCCAGCACGCCGAAGCGCAGTCGGCGACCGCCGGCGGCGCGGCGCCCGCGGCCGGCGAGGGCGCCCAGGCGGCGGCCAACCCGGAACCCTTCGTTCGCGAAGGGCGCAAGATCGGGCGCAATGAGCCCTGCCCCTGCGGTTCCGGCAAGAAATACAAGCAGTGCCACGGAAAACTGACGTGACGTTGCCGGCTCGGACCGGCCGCATGGCCCGGTGACTGAGCCACGACTGGGTCGGTAAGGGCCATGAGCGTGCCGGTGGTCGCCGCGGTCCTTCGGGATGCGCGCGGGCGGATTCTGCTCACCCAGCGGCCGGCCGGCAAACACCTGGCCGGCACCTGGGAGTTTCCCGGCGGCAAGCTGGAACCGGGAGAAGACGCCGCCGCCGGGTTGGCCCGAGAGCTCGACGAGGAGCTCGGGGTGAGCGTGCATGCTTCCGTGCCGCTGTTGGCGCTGACACACGCCTACCCGGATCGAACGGTCCGCCTGATGCTGCGGGAGGTCCGGTCCTGGGATGGCGATCTGCAGGCTCGCGAGGGTCAGGCCATGCGCTGGGTGCACCCCGGGAAGGTCGGGGATTTGCCCATGCCCGCCGCCGATCGGCCCATCCTCAAGGCCTTGAGCCTGGATCCGCGCTACGTCGTCAGCCCCGACCCGGCCGCGTTTGCGTCGCTGGATGCCTTCCTGCTGGACTGGGAGTCGCGCCTGGATGCCGGGTATCGCTGGCTGCAGCTGCGGGCCCCTACGCTGACCGGGCCGGCGCTGGCCGATCTGGCCCGGCGCTGTGGCGAATCGGCGCGCCGCCACGGTGCGCGCTGGTTGCTGAACGGCTCGCCCGAGCTGGCCGAACGCAGCCGCGCCGATGGGGTACATCTGACCGTCGAGGCGCTGCGCCGCTGTCGGACGCGACCGGTGCCGCAGGAGCGAATGGTCTGCGCGTCCTGTCGCGACGCTTCGGATCTGGTGCGGGCCGGGCAGCTGGGGCTGGATCTGGTCACCCTGTCACCCGTGCAGGCGAGGGCTGCGGATCGGCAAGGAGGCGGCCTGGGATGGGACGGTTTCGAGGTGCTGTGCGGGCGCAGTCCGCTGCCGGTCGTGGCTCTGGGCGGGGTCCATCCGGCCGACCTCGGCGAGGCGCGCGAGCGCGGCGGATTCGGTGTGGCGGGCACGCGGGCGTTTGCCGGGTCATGAGCGCGACCGAGCGGCTGAGCCTGCCCATCGGTCGGCGTGCCCTGCCGCCTTCCGGCCGGATCGAGTGCTGGTTGGTCAACGTGTCCGGGCTGGCCCTGGATCTGCCCTCCGGCGAGCGGCAGGCCCGCGCCGATCGCCGCTCGGCGCGCATCCGCCAGCAGTTTCTGCTGAGATTGATCCTGGGCGCCTACCTGGACCGCCCGGGCAAGGACATCCGTCTGGTCCGCGATTCGGTCGGCAAGCCGGCCCTGGCCGACGACGGCCGTTCCTCCGGGCTGGAGTTCAATCTGTCCCACAGCGGCTCGTGGCTGGCCGTCGCCGTGGCCCGGGGAGCGCCCGTCGGGGTCGACATTGAACGCCGGCGGACCTTGCCGCGGTCTGCGGAACTGGCCCGGCGCTACTTTTCCGTGGCCGAGGCCGAGGCCGTCGCCGAGTTGGACGAGCCGGCCCGCTCGCGTCGTTTCCTGGCTTTGTGGACCGTACGCGAGGCCCACATCAAGGCCATGGGCAGCACGCTTGCGGTTGCGCTACGGCAGATGGTCTTTGCCGCCGAAAGCGGCGAGACGCTGCAGCTGCCGGCGCACTGGCCGGCGGGTCAGGCCTGGTCGGTTTTCAGCCCTAGCGGCGATAGGCCGCTGACGATCCGAATCGCCACGCCGCAGCCCGGATGCTCTCTCCAGATGCTGGAGTTGGACTGCGATCCGGACTGACCGACCGTTGTGCGATTGGCCTGCCGCCGTCCGTTGACGCCGCGATCGGTCAGTTGCGCAGGCTTTTCCAGCCCACGATCAGCCCGATGACCAGGCTGAGCAGGCCCGGGGCCGAATAGCCCGACAGCAGCGGGCTGATCTCGTAGCCGGCCAGAACGGCACCCGTGATCAGGAAACCGGCGCCCAGAATCGCGCCCGGCAGCCGGCGATTGTGTCGCCCGACCTGATCGCCCAGTTTTTCCAGGTCCTCCGAGTCGATGCGGGTCCGGAGCTTGCCGGTGCTGGCCAGCTTGAGGGCCTCGAAAAGAAGATTGGGCACCTCGGGGCTGCGGGCCAGAAGGCTGGGCAACTGGCGTGTGATCCGCTCGGCCGTGCGCGGCAGGCCGTAGCGTTCCCGGTAGATTCCCTCCAGTTCGGGCTTGGCCACCTCCCAGATATTGAGCTTGGGGTACAGGTCACGGCCCATGCCTTCAATGTTGAGCAGGGTTTTTTGCAGCATGATCAGCTGCGGCTGCAGGGTCAGCTTGAAGCGTCGGGCCACCTGGAACAGGCTGATGACCGTTTCGGCGAACGATACGTCCTCCAGCGGGCGGGTGAAGGCAGGCTCGCAGACCGTTCGGGTGGCCGCTTCGAGTTCGTCGATCCGGGTGTCCGGCGGCACCCAGCCGGCCGCCACGTGCAGTTCGGCGACGCGCCGGTAGTCGCGGTTGAAGATGGCCAGGAAGTTCTCGCCGATGTAGTAGAGGTCGTTCGGGGTCAGGCTGCCGACGATGCCGAAATCCAGCGCGATCAGGGTCGGCTCGTCGGGATCGCTGGCGTCGACCAGGATGTTTCCCGGATGCATGTCGGCGTGAAACAGGTTATCGCGGAATACCTGGGTATAAAACAGGCGCACTCCGCGCCGGGCCAGCTTTTCCAGATCGACGCCGCGTCGCTTGAGCTCCGGTATGTCGCGCACCGGAACGCCGCTGACCCGTTCCATGACCAGAACCCGGCTGGCCGTCAGCGGCCAGTGGATCGCCGGAATGTAGAGTTCGGTGGAGTCTTCGAAGTTGCGCCGGATCAGCGAAGCATTGGCCGCTTCGGACTGCATGTCGAGCTCTTCGTGGACGACCCGGCCGAACTCCTTGACGATGTCGTCGGGCCGGATTCGGTCGCCTTCCGGGTGGTAGCGCCGGACCAGGGCGCCAAGACTCTTGAGCAAGGTCAGGTCGCGCTCGATCTGGGCCTCGATGCCGGGCCGGACGACCTTGACCACCACCGCCTCGCCGGTGTTGAGAACCGCACCATGAACCTGGGCAATGGAGGCCGATGCGAGCGGTCTATCTTCAAACTCGGCAAACAGCTCGGCCACCGGTTTCTTGAGCTGGGCTTCAATGATGGCGCGCGCCTGGTCGGACGGAAAGGGGGCCACGGCGTCCTGCAGACCGGCCAGCTCGTCGGCAATGTCCGGCGGCAGCAAGTCGCGCCGGGTCGACAGGATCTGGCCGAACTTGACGTAGATCGGTCCCAGCTCCTGCAGCGCCAGGCGCAGCCGTTCGCCCCGGGAGAGCGTCCCGACCTTGCCGCGCCCCAGCGGCAGGAAGCGGGCCAGTCGGGCCAGCTTGAACATCGGTACGCCGTCGAGCAGTTCATCGAGCCGATAGCTGGTCAACGTCAGCACGATGCTGACCATGCGCATGGAGTGGCGGATCATGCCAGTCCCCGCCGCCGGATCTGAACCTCCAGACGGTCGGCTGCTTCGCGCAGTTCATCCACGTCGCGGGTAAACGATTCGAATTCGGCGCGCGTGGTCAAAAGGCCGCTTTCCTCGCGCAGGTAGTGGCCGAACTGTTCGCCGGCCACGCCGGCCAGGCGGCGGCCGCCGGTCAGGCTGTCGCGCAAGAACCGCCAGACCTGGTGACCGAGCACGTCGCCAAGCTGTTCGGTCAGCACGCCCTCCCAGTCCGGATCGATTTTCCGCAGCATCTGCTCCAGGGCCTGGGCGGCCCCGGCATCACCGTCGATACGCACGCCGCTTTGTTTCCCGAACCATTCGGGAGCGGCCATTGCGAGCAGGGCGGCGGGCGAGCCGCTGATCACGGTATCCGGCGGCTGGTCGGATTCGGCGACCACCGCCAGGCGATCCTCGCTGCCGGTGAAGTACAGGTCGATGCCCAAACCCGCCAAGGCCAGCTTGACGCAGCGTCCGTCGAGCGTACGCAGACGATTGGCGGCCTGCGGGTCGGCCGCGATGGCCTGATTTACGGCCTGGTCGACCGCCTTGGCCAGGAGACCGGGCAGCGGCGTGAGATATCGGCTCATGGTATTGATTGCCCCGGACGAGTCGCTAGACGCGCACGCCGCGGTGAATGGCGCAAATGCCGCCGGACAGATTCTCCCAGCGGACTTCCTCGAAGCCGGCCTCTTCGAGCAGGCCGGCCAGGGCTTCCTGGTCGGGAAAGCGGCGAATCGACTCCGAAAGGTACTGGTAGCTTTCCTTGTCGCGAGCGATGGCGGCTCCGAGACGCGGCATGACCTGAAACGACCAGGTGTCGTAGAGACGCCCCAGCACGGGCAGGCCGACCTTGGAAAACTCCATGATGTGGACCCGTCCGCCGGGCTTGAGCACGCGGTGCATTTCGGCCAGCGCCTGGTCGCGGAAGGTGACGTTGCGCAGGCCGAATACGATGGTCACGTGGTCGAAGCTCATGTCGGCAAACGGCAGTTTCTCGGCGTTGACCTGAAGCCAGTCCAGTCCGCTGACCCGGCCTTCGGCGTCCATGCGGCCGCGCCCCACGCTGAGCATGGCGTGGTTGATGTCGCCGATGCTCACGCGGGCCCCCCGATCGGCCGCCAGGCGGGCGATATCGCCCGTGCCACCGGCCAGATCGAGCAGGCGGTCGCCCGTGCGAAGCCGGCAGCTGTTGACGAAGCGGCGCTTCCAGAGCCGATGGACGCCCAGCGACATCAGGTCGTTCATCAGGTCATAGCGCTGCGCGACGGACGTGAACACGCGCCCGACCAGGCGGGTCTTCTCTTCGGGGGCAACGTCCTTGTAGCCGAAATCGGTCATGTAGCGATCATCCTGAGCTGGGCAGCCGTCCGTGCGGCGGGCATGGTTTGGTGCGGTCGGTCAGCCCGAGGTCAGGCCTTCTTCGACCAGGCGCTCGTGGTAGCGCGCCAGATTCCGTTCCATGGTAGCCCCAAGCTCGTAAAGGAAGGGCCACGAGTAAATCCCCGTGTTGTGGCCGTCGTCGAAATGCAGGCACACCGCGTAGCTGCCCACCGGGGTGATCTTGTCGATATTGACGTTCTCCTTGCCGGTCAGCAGCATGGGCTCGCTCAGGCCGTGGCCGCGCACCTCGGCCGAGGGCGAGTGGGTGCGCAGGTATTCGCACGGCAGTTCGAAGCTCTGACCGTCGTCGAACTCGACGATCAGCACACGGCGGTTTCTTTCCAGACGAATTTCGGTCGGATCGGGCATGGCGGGTCTCAGGCAGGGGTGTAGAAGGTGGGCGAGCCCGGCCCGACCGGCAGGCCGAGGGCAAAGACCCAGAGGAAAAACAGCAGGGTCCAGCTGATGAAATAGAAGATCGAGTAGGGCAGCATGGTGGCAATCAGCGTGCCGATCCCGAACTTCTTGTCGTAGCGGGTCGCCCAGGCCAGGATCAGGCCGAAATAACTCATCATCGGCGTGATGATGTTGGTGGTCGAATCACCGATCCGGTAGGCGCCCTGGATGACCTCCGGGGCATAGCCGATCAGCATCAGCATGGGCACGAAGATGGGCGCGGTCACCGCCCACTGGGCCGAGGCCGAGCCGAGGCTCAGGTTGACGATGCCGCACATGATGATGAAGAAGAAAAACACCAGCGGTCCGGTCAGGCCGATGGCCTGGAGGAAATCGGCCCCGGCTATGGCCGTGATCAGGCCCAGATTGGTCCAGCCGAAGAACGCGACGAACTGGGCGGCGAAAAACACCAGCACGATGTACAGGCCCAGGGTGGCGATGGCCGAGGCCATGCCGTCGATGACGTCGCGGTCGTTTTTCATCGTGCCGACGACCTTGCCGTAGGCAAAGCCGGTGACCAGGAAGAACACGAAGATCCAGGCCACGATCGAGCGGAAAAAGGGCGTCGAGGATGCCAGGAAGCCTTCCCCCGCTGCCGCCGGGTCGCGCAGCACGCCTTGCTCCGGTACCACCAGCAGCAAGATCAGTCCGATGACGCCGAGCATCGCCAGACCGGCCATGAGCAGGCCCTTCTTTTCCCTCGCTTCCAGCGGGCTCATCTTGCTGTCGTCGAGCACGTGCGGGTCGGCCCGCGAGTCGTCGTAGATCCCCAGCTTGGGCTCGACGATGAAGATGGTGACCAGCGAGCCCACCGCGGTGATCATGAAGGTGCTGATGATCATGAAGTACCAGTTGGCGGTGGCGAACACCTCGTATTCCGGGTCGATCAGGCGCGCGGCCTCCTGGGTGATCCCGGCCAGCAGCGGATCGATGGTGCCCAGCAGCAGGTTGGCGCTGTAGCCACCGGACACGCCGGCGAAGGCCGCGGCCATGCCGGCCAGCGGATGCCGGCCCAGGGCCAGGAAGATCGCACCCCCCAGCGGCACCAGGACCACGTAGCCCATTTCCGATGCGGTGTTGGAAATCACCCCGGCAAACACCAGCGCCACGGTGACCAGGTGCTTGGGCGCGTTCAGCACGATGCCGCGGACCAGGGCCGAGAGCAGGCCGGATTTCTCGGCTACGCCCACGCCGAGCATGGCGACCAGCACCACACCCAGCGGGGCAAAGTTGACGAAGTTCGAAACCAGGTTGCCGAAGATCATGCGCACGCCTTCGGCGTTCATCAGGCTGACCGCCTCGATGGAGGCGCCCTCCGATCCCGGTCGCGGATCGGTGACCGAGACCCCCAGCCAGCCGAACAGCCCGGACACGAACACCATGGCCGTTGCCAGCAGGGCGAACAGGGTGACCGGATGCGGCAGCAGGTTGCCCAGCCACTCCACGGTATCCAGGAAACGGGTAAACCAGTTTCGCGTCTCCGACGGCTCGGCGGTTCGGCCAGAATCAGTGCTCAAGAGAAGACGGTCCGCGTTTGAACAAACAGCCCCGGATCATAGCAGAGCCGGCTCGTCTTCGAGCCGGCTCCGTGGGTCTGCTGATTCGTTCTCTGGATGGTCGCGCCAACGCCAGCCCGGTTTCAAAACCGTGTTCTTGAACCGAACCACCCCCCTTTATTTTCCAGGTCAATTCAGCCCGTCTCCGCCCTTCGGCGCAGGAAATTGAGCAGGTCGACGCGCGTGATCAGGCCGAGGAAGCGCTGCCCGTCCATGACAATGGCGACATGATCGCGGTTGAAGATCGGCAGCAGCTCGTCGACGGGGGCGCGACGGTCGATCGATTCCAGATCGGTGACCATGGCCTCGGTCACCGGGTCGGCAAAGCGGCGCTGGTCGGTGTGGACGTGAACCAGGATGTCGGATTCATCGACGATGCCGACGATGCGCTCCCCGTCCATGACCGGCAGCTGCGAGATGTCGTAGAGCATCATGCGCTTGTAGGCGTTGGCCAGGCTCTCGGTATGGCCGACGGTAATCGCATCGCGGCTGGCCATCGGGCGGGCGATCAGGTCCCTCAGATCGCCGTGATTGCTTCCCTCCAGCAGACCGTGATCGCGCATCCAGTGGTCGTTGTAGACCTTTGACAGGTAGCGGTTGCCGGTATCGCAGACCATTGAGAGAACCCTTTTCGGCGCGGTTTGCTCGCGGCAGTAGCGCAAGGCGGCTGCGACCAGCGTACCGGTCGACGACCCGCCCATCAGGCCCTCGCGCTGGAGCAGTTCGCGCGCGGTCAGGAAGCTGTCGCGATCGGATACGGCGTAGGCCTTGCTCACCCGCGAGAAATCGCTGATCGAAGGCAGGAAGTCCTCGCCGATGCCCTCGACCAGCCAGCCCCCGGCATCTTCGCGTACCCGCCCGGTGGCGATGTAGTCGGCCAGGATGGAGCCTTCGGGGTCGGCCAGGATCAGCTCCAGTTCGGGTGCGGTTTCGGCGAAGTAGCGCGACAGGCCGGTGATGGTGCCGCTGGAGCCGACCCCGACGACGATGGCGTCGAGCTGGCCTTCCATCTGGCGCCAGATTTCCGGACCCGTCATGGTTTCATGCGCGAGCGGATTGTCCGGATTGCCGAACTGATTGATGAAGTAGCTGTTCTCGGTTTCCCCGGCAATGCGGGCGGCCAGGTCCTGGTAATACTCCGGATGGCCTTTGCCGACGTCGGATCGGGTGATGACGACATCGGCGCCCATGGCCTTGAGGTTGGAGATCTTTTCGCGGCTCATCTTGTCGGGGATGACCAGGACCAGGCGATAGCCCTTGCTGGCCGCAACCAGGGCCAGGCCCAGCCCGGTATTGCCGGCCGTTCCCTCGACCAGGGTCGCTCCGGGTTCGAGGTCGCCGCGCTGTTCGGCCGCCTCGATCATCTTCAGGGCGATCCGGTCCTTGATCGAGCCGCCCGGGTTGGCGCTTTCCAGTTTGAGGAAGAGCTCGCACGGGCCGGTATCGAAATGGTTGACGCGCACGATCGGCGTTTCGCCGATCAGCTCGAGAACGCTGTTGTAAACGGTCATGACGGCTTGTTCATCCGGGTCAATCCGCCACCATAGCGAACCCGTCCGAGCCCGGCAAGGTCATGCCGAATTCGGGCCGGGATATCGTCGGGCGGGTGCGGAAGAAAAAACCGCCCGGGTCGACTCGCGGTCGCCGGGCGGTGGTTGCGGATGCGGTGGGGGGAATCAGGCCGCGTTGGCTTGTTCCATCATGCGGGTCAGCTGATCCTTGGCCCGCAGCTTTTCCCGCTTGAGCTGGTTCAGAGCCAGGTCTTCCATGGGTGCCGTGCCGTTCTCTGCCGCCAGCACGCGCTTTTCCAGCTGCTGGTGGTGGTTGTAGAGACGCCGAAACTCTTCATTTTGCTTGAGCATGGCTTCCATCTCTTGCTGACGGTTTTCGAACATGGGCAGAACTCCTTGGGTTATCCGTGTCGGTGTAGCAGATGAGATTTCGAATACGCGGCATCGGGCAGACGAACGCCGTTGTTGTCGTGGGCGGAGGGGGGTGCAAACCAGCTGAACGGCTGAACAATCGATGCATGACATCCCTTGGTTGGCCGCTCGGGCCTCGGCCCGAGCGCGATGGTATCGGCATCTGCCCGGATCCTAGTTGTAGCGCAAACGCGACGAAATCGCAAGTCGGTTTCGGCGGCGTGCCCACGCCTTCAGTCGCTGAGCAAAATCACGTCGACGCGCCGGTTCTGACGCCGCCCGTCTTCGGTTTCGTTGCTCGCGATGGGGAACTCTTCGCCCATGCCGACGGCCTGGATACGGTCCACATCGATTCCCATGGCGGCGAGTTCGTCTCGAACGGCCTCGGCGCGCTGTTGCGAGATGCGCATGTTGATCGAGGCCGGGCCGGTGCTGTCGGTGTGGCCTTCGATCCGGATGCGTCGCTCCGGTTCGGTCTGCAGCAGTTCGACCACGTCTTCGAGGTTGGCCCGGGCTTCCGGCTGCATTTCGGTCTGGCCCAGTTCGAACAAAACGTCGCCGAGGGTCACCACGACCCCGCGGTCGGTTTCGCGCAGCTCGAGCAGCTCGAGCCTGCGGCGCAGTGATTCGGCCGCCTCAGAGGCCAGCTGCGCCTCTCTGCGGGCCAGCTCGATCTCGCTGGCCTGGGCCTCGGCGAGGCGCTGCGCCGCTGCTGCCTCCTCGCGCGCTTCGCGTTCCCGTCGCGCCGCCTCTTCGCCCTCTTCCCGGGCCGTCAGCGCAAACCGCCGAGTGCGTTCGATCTCTTCCTGGGTAGTGGCGCTGAACAGGCGCGCCTGTTCAGCTTCGCGGCGAGCCTGATCGACTTCGATGCGGCTGGCCCGCAACAGCAGCTGGGTCCGTTCCTGGTCCAGTTCCTCGATGCGTGCGCGGGCCTGGGCCCGGAACGCTTCGGCTCGGGCAATCTCGATTCGCTTTTCGGCCAGCCGGATGCGATGAGCCTGCTCCTCCTGGCTCAGCCCGTCGGCGGCCGCCGCGCGCACCGCACGCTCGGCATCGGCCACCGCCAGGGGGACGCGCTCGGACAGCTCGCCATCGGCCCGAAAGTCGTTGAGATCGGCGCGCAGGTTGTCCAGGGCGCTGTCGTCGCGCTGGGGTGCGGCACAGCCGGCCACGGTGAGGAGGGTGGCCAGGAGGAGGGTTGTCGGAAAGGTCTTCATGGCTCCAGAACCTGCTCGCCGAAGGCTTCTTCCAGGTCGGCCCGGAGGCGTTCCAGGTCGCGCTGGCGCTGGGCCAGCTCGGCCCGGGTTCGGGCGGCCCGGGTCCTGGCCAGGGCCAGCTGCGCCTCGATCTCGGCCTCGTCGGCCAGCCGACGCCCTTCCGTGGCTCTGGCGTTGTCCATCTGGGAGCGGGCCGCTTCCAGTCGTTCGCGCGCAAAGCGCAGCTCCAGCGGCGCATACTCTTCGGCTCCGGCCTGCTCGGCCTGGCGCAGCGCCAGTTCGGCGTTTTCGAGCAGCTGCGGATCGGGTGGCGTGGTCGCGCAGGCCGCCAGGGCCAGCAAGGCCATGGCGGCGAAACTTCGCATCAAATGTCGGGGCATGGTCGGTCGGACTCTGTCAAGGGGCCGTGGAACGCGCTGCATTGCAGACCTACAGTCTACTCCGCATCCGCCTGGTTTTCCGGTGCCGCGGCCTGAACCGGCTCCAGCGCCTCGAGCCGGTCGCAAATGTCGACGATACGCTCGAACCGCTCGAGACTGCATTCGAAACGGCGGGCATTGTAGACCTGAGGCAACAGACAGCAATCCGCCAGCCCGGGTTCCTTGCCGTGACAGAACAGGGTCTGCTCGCGGCGTCGTCGGAGCAGGCGTTCGACCGACTCCAGCCCGCTTTCGGTCCAGCGTCGGTACCAGGCCAGCCGGTCGCCGTCGCTGGCGCCGAGCTGCTCGACCAGGTAACCGAGGACGCGCAGATTGTTCAGCGGATGGATGTCGCAGGCAATCGCCTGCGCGAGCATCCGTGCCCAGGCGCGTTCGGCCGGCGTTTCCGGCAGCAACGGGGAGTCGGGAAAGGTTTCGTCCAGATATTCGATGATGGCCAGGGACTGGCCCAGCACGAGTTCCCCGTGGACCAGGGTCGGCACCAGCTGCTGGGCGTTGAGCTTGCGATAGTTCGGCGTGAACTGCTGGCCCCCGTCGCGCAGCAGGTGGACCGGGCGCAGCTCGAAGTCCAGCCCCTTGAGGTGCAGGGCCATGCGCACCCGGTAGCTGGCCGAAGATCGCCAGTAGGAATAGAGCGTCAGCCGCGGGTTCATGGATTTCGAGCGTGCCTCGTCAGCGTCGATATTCCACCACGGTCTGCTCGATGGCGCCGAACAGCGACCGGCCGAGCGGGTCGAGCATGTCGATGCGAACCACATCGCCGTACTGCAGGAACGGGGTGACGGGCTGGCCGCCCTCGATGATCTCGAGCATGCGTTTCTCGGCCAGGCAGGAGGCGCCACGAGCGGTGTCCTGGTTGGCGATGGTGCCGGATCCCAGCAGGGTGCCGGCAGCCAGGGGGCGGGTTCTGGCCGCGTGGGCCAGCAGCTCGGCGAACGAGAACTGCATGTCTTCGCCGGCCTCGGGCTCGCCGAACAAGTCGCCGTTCAGCCAGGTCTTCAGCGGCAGGTGCAGCTTGCTGTCGCGCCAGGCCGGGTCCAGTTCGTCGGGCGTGACGACCACCGGCGCCAGGGACGAGCGTGGTTTGGACTGCAGGAAGCCGAAGCCCTTGGCCAGTTCGCCGGGAATCAGGTTGCGCAGGGAAATGTCATTGATCAGCGTGACCAGCTGGATGTGGTCGGCGCACTCGGCGGTGGTGGCACCCATCGGCACATCATCTGTAATCACGCCGATTTCGGATTCGAAGTCGATGCCCCAGTCGGTCGAGGCCACGGGGATGTCGTCGCGCGGCCCGAGGAAGCCGTCGGAAACGGCCTGGTACATCAGCGGGTCGGTTCGGAAACTCTCCGGTACTTCAGCTCCGCGCGCCTTGCGAACGCGCTCCACGTGCGGCAGGTAGGCCGACCCGTCGACAAACTGATAGCAGCGCGGCAGCGGCGCGGCCAGGTGGCTGAGGTCGAGTTCGAACGAGTCCTCGGCCGTTCCGGCATTGACCTCGTCGTAGAGGGTGTTCAGCCGGGGCGCGGCCCGTTCCCACTGATCCAGGGCGGCCTGCAGGGTGGGCGCAATGGCGTCGGCGCGGGCGGCGTGGCGAAGATCGCGGCTGACCACGATGAGCGCACCGTCGCGGCCGCCCTGCTTGAGAGTGGCTAGTTTCATGTTCGCTTTCGTCCCTGTTTGGTCGTTCGGGGCAGTGCCCGGGTCTTTTCGGTGCGGTCTGTCATCCTTTCCAGCTGTCCACGTAGCCCTTCCACTCGATCTCCTCGGCGGCGCTGGTCACGTCCAGCGCGTCCCGGGTATCGATCATGACCGCGACCTCCTCGGTCGCCTCGGCCTTGGGCTGAAAGGCATTGTTCAGCGCCTTCGGGTGCGGCCCATGGGTGAATCCGCACGGGTGCAGGCTCATCATGCCGGGATGAATGTTGTCGCGCGAGAAGAAGTTGCCGGCGTGATAGAAAATCAGCTCGTCGTAGTCGTCGTTGTTGTGGAAGAACGGCACCTTGAGCGCGCCGGGGTCGGTTTCGAACGGACGCGGCACGAACGTGCAGATCACGAAACGGTGGGCGACGAAGGTGGTGTGGGCCGACGGCGGCAGATGGTAGCGGTGGCTCATCAGCGGGCGAATGTCGCGCCAGTTGACCTTGACCGGCATCAGGTCGCCTTTCCAGCCGACCGCATCGAGCGGGTTGAACGGATAGGTGATGGTCGAGAGCCGATTGCGGCGCTTGACCACGACTTTCCATTCCTGCTCGCCCTGCTGCGCGCGAAACCGATCATTGATGCGCGGCGTGTCCAGCACCGCTGGATCGAAGATCGCGTGCGGGCCGACCAGGCCCTTGTCTGGCAGCGAATAGCTGCTGTTGGTCGCCTCGATCAGCAGCGCTTCGACCGGTGCATCCGATTCGATGCGCCACAGGGTGCCGCGCGGCAGCACGATGTAGTCGCCGTCGCGGAACGACAGATGACCATAGTCGCAGTACAGATCGCCGCGGCCGTCGTGGATGAACAGCAGTTCATCCCCGTCGGAGTTGCGCGCCAGCACATCCATCGTGCCGGCACATCTCCAGCTGCGGATGCGGGTGTGGGCGTTGTGCATCAGCTCGCTCGCTTCCCAGGGCGAGGCGCTGTGGGCGCTGAATTTGGTCGTGTCGAACGCGCGCGGGCGCAGCGGCCCTTCGAAATCCCGCCACCCGGTCGGCGGATGGGTGTGATACATGTGCGAGGCCGGACCGAAAAAACCCTCCTTGCCGAGCTCGCGCTCGTAGGTGTTGTCGGGAAGATCGCAGTGCGCCTGCCGGCTGGCCCGGCCTTCGACCTTCGGATGACTGATCCACTTGCGCATCGGTTACTCCGTTCGATGGTGGTTGATGATTGGCTTGGATCTTACTCGGCGCTCAAAGTACACCACGCTGGTGCTGATCGCGTTCAATGGCTTCGAACAAGGCCTGGAAATTGCCTTCGCCGAAGCCTTCGTTGCCCTTGCGCTGGATGACTTCGAAGAAGATCGGTCCGATATTGGTCTTGGTGAAGATCTGCAGCAGCTGCTTGTCGGGCTGCTGACGGTCTGCGTCGATCAGGATCTTGTTGCGGCGCATCCTCGGCAGATCCTCGCCGTGGTTGGGAATTCGATCCTCGACGGCATCGAAGTACGTGTCGGGCGTGTCGAGAAAATCGATGCCGTTGGCGCGCAGGGCTTCGATGGACGCGTAGATGTCGTCGGTATACAGGGCGATGTGCTGGACTCCTTCACCGCGGTATTCGTCGAGGTATTCGTTGATCTGGCTCTTCGGATCTTCCGATTCGTTGATCGGGATGGAAATGCGGCCGTTGGGGGCGGTCATGGCCTGCGAGCGCAGGCCGGTCCGGGCGCCCTTGATGTCGAAGTACTTGACCTCGTAAAAGCCGAACAGCTTTTCATAAAAGCCGGACCACTGACCCATGTTGCCGTTGTAGACGTTGTTCGTCAGGTGATCGATGAAGGTCAGGCCGGCGCCGTGCGGAGTGCGCTCGATGGCCGGATCGAAGTCGAATTCCCGCTCGAGGTCTTCGACGCCGCCGGTCAGGTACAGGGCGCTGCCGCCGATCCCGCGGATGCTGGGCAGATCCAGCGCCAGTGGACCGTCTTCGCCCGCGACCGGTTCGGCGCCTCGCTCCAGCGCGGTCGCGCGCGCCTGCTGCGGGCGGGTCACGCGCAGGGCGAAGCCGGTGCAGGCCGGTCCATGCGCGGACGCGAATGCGCTGGCGAAGGAGTCGGGCATTTCGTTGATCAGGAAATTGATCCCACCCTGGCGATACAGGGTGACCGGCTGAGCACGGTGGCGGGCGACCGCAACGAAACCGAGCCGACGGAACAAGTCGTGCAGCGGAGCGGGATCGGGAGCGGCGAATTCGATGAACTCGAATTGCGCGACGCCCATGGGGTCGGGTCGATGGTCGGACATGGCCGTCTCCTTGATGTGGGTGGTTCGGACGCCGGTTGGCGCTTGCCAATACCGAAGATATTAGTTACATTTGAAACCAATATCAAGCGCGCAGCGTCGAACATGCGGCCCACGATCAAGCTCGAGGAGTTTCTGCCCTACCGTTTGTCGGTGCTTGCCAACCAGGTCAGTCAGGGGATTGCCCGAACCTATTCCGAGCGCTTCGGCCTGTCGATTACCGAGTGGCGCGTGATCGCCATTCTCGGACGCTTTGAAAACATTCCGGCCGCCGCGGTGGCCGAGCGTTCGGCCATGGACAAGGTGGCCATCAGCCGGGCCGTTCGGCGGCTGCTGGATGCCGGTCTCATCCGGCGTCGCGACGGACGCGAGGATCGTCGCGCCAAACCGCTCGCCCTGACCCGCTCCGGACGGGCCTTGTACGAAGCAATCGCTCCGGCGGCCCTGGACTACGAGGGCAGGCTGCTGTCGGCGCTGACCCCAGGCGAGCGTCGGAGTCTGGATCGGATCGTCGACAAGCTGCTAGCCGCAAGTGGTGCGGACGGCTGAATCGGCAACCCTCGGTCGTCCCCGGCCTCTGGCTGCGTTATGATCCGAACAGTATCGACTCGCCGAGGAATCAGACGTCATGGCCTATAACCGCAGTCACGCACGCACGCTTTGCAACAAGACCGAGTTCCAGTTTTTTGAATCCAGCCTCAAGGGGAGCATCGAAAAGCTGCCCCAGGCGCGGGTCCAGGCCGGCATCAAACGGGCGCGCACGCTGCGCGACAAGTACCGGGATTTGCACAAGCGCCAGCGCCTGACCACGCGTGAGCGCACCGGCACCAAGAAGGGAATCAAGGCCGGCACCAACCAGCGCACGGAGCAGAAGGCGAAGTTGTTTGCCGAAGTGCTGGAGCGTTTCGAGTCCCGGCTCAAGGACCTGAAGCGGGAGGACAGGAAAGCCGCGGCCGATTCCGCGAGCAAGAAGAAGGCCGCCAAGAAGAAGACTGCGAAGAAGAAGACTGCGAAGAAGAAGGCTACGAAGAAGAAGGCTACGAAGAAGAAGGCTACGAAGAAGAAGGCTACGAAGAAGGTCGGCAAGAAAAAGACCCGTTCCTCCAAGGCGCCGGCGTCGGCCAGCGAATTCGTGTCCGATCAGGCATCGGCCGCCAGCCAGCGCAAGCGCCAGCAGGATACCCGGGCCAAGGCGATCATGGGCCATACCCGGGCTGCCACGCAACGTCGCCAGGCCAAGCGCGACGGGGGCAAGAAGCGGTAGCTATCGGGGCCGAACCGTTTCGCATCCTCTATCTCGATCGCTGGCTGTGTGCGATCGACAAGCCGTGCGGGCTTTTGGTGCACAAGAGCGCGCGCGGGGACGACCGCGCATTCGCGCTGCAGATGCTGCGCGATCAACTGGGCCGGAAGGTCTGGCCGGTGCATCGACTCGACCGGGCCACCTCCGGAGTGCTGCTGTTTGCCCTCGATGCCGATACCGCGGCCGCCGTCGGCCGCCAGTTCATGGCGCGCGAAGTCCGCAAGCGCTACCTGGCGGTTGCTCGCGGCTACACCGAGCCGGCGGGGCGGATCGACCATCCGCTCGCGACCGGTGATCATCGCGAGGATCGGCCGGCCCGCACCGACTACGAGCGACGCGCCACGCTCGAGCTTCCGTTTCCGGTCGGGCGCTATTCCACGGCCCGTTATTCGCTTCTGACGGTGGATCCGAAAACCGGCCGCACGCACCAGATCCGGCGTCATTTCAAACACATCTTTCACCCGCTGATCGGCGACACCACGTACGGGGAAGGGCGGCACAACCGCCTGTTTCGCGAGCATTTCGGCTGCCACCGCCTGTTGCTGCATGGCGCCGAGCTCGAGCTGGCCCACCCGTGGTCGCACGATCAACTGGACCTGCGGGCCCCGCTGACCGGCTCGTTCCGCGCCATCGAAGAACAATTCACAGGCCGCGGCCTGCAATAATGGCAGTCCAGACAGACCATCCGAACCGGAGGACGCATGAGCTTGAGCATTCACAGCCGCTTTGACGGCGGGAACATCGAGGTAGTGGCTGCCGATCGCGCCGACGACATCCGTCTGCGCATACGACCGGACGCCGGCGAACGCCACCTGCAGTGGTTTTCCTTCCAGCTGTGCAATGCGGCCGAGCAGCCGTGCCGAATGGTGATCGAGAACGCCGGCAAGGTTTCGTATCCGGCCGGGTTTCGCGATTATCAGGCGGTCTGCTCCAGTGACCGCATCGAGTGGCAGCGCGTCCCGACAAGCTTCGACGGCGAGCGTCTGATCATCGAACACACGCCCGAAAACGACGCGGTCTACTACGCGTATTTCGCGCCCTACAGTCTGGAACGCCATGAGCAGCTGATCGCCGATGCCCTGACCTCGCCGCTGGTGCGGGCCGAATCCCTGTGCACCAAGCCCGACGGGCACCCGCACACCTTGCTGACCATCGGTGAGCCGCAGGAAGGCCGCAAGCGCCTCTGGATCACGGCCCGCCAGCACCCCGGCGAAACCATGGCCGAGTGGTGGGTGGAAGGTTTTCTCGACCGGCTCCTCGACGAGCACGACCCGGTCGCCCGTGCCCTGCTCGAGCGATGCGTGGTCTACCTGGTGCCGAACATGTGCATCGATGGCGCCGTGCGCGGCCATTTGCGCTGCAACGCCCACGGCCGCAATCTCAACCGCGAGTGGCGCGATCCGTCGCCGCAGGCCTCACCGGAGGTCTACTCGGTCATCCAGCGCATGCAGCAGACCGGGGTGGATTTCTCGCTGGACGTGCACGGGGACGAGGAGCTTCCCTATAACTTCATCGCCGGCGCGGAGGGAATCGCAAGCTGGGACGCCGATCGTCAGGCCGGACTGGACCGGTTCAAGCAGTTGCTGGCGAAGATTTCCCCGGATTTTCAGACCGAGCACGGGTACGCGGTGGATGCGCCCGGCAGCGCCGATCTGCGCAAATGCACCGACTACGTGGCCGAGACCTTCGGCTGCCTGGCGATGACCCTGGAAATGCCGTTCAAGGATTCCGCGGTCACGCCCATGCCGGATGTCGGCTGGAGTCCGGAGCGCAGCCGCCATCTGGGACGGGCCTGCGTCGATGCGATCTGGCAGTGGCTGCCGTCGAGTCCCTGAGCCGGCGCCGGCGGGTGCGCTCGCCGGACGGTCGGCTCACAGCTCGACTCGGCTGGCCGGATCGATCAGTTCCAGGCGACGAAAGGCGATGCCGGCCTGGGTTCGGTTGCGCACCGCCAGTTTCTGGAAGATCTCGCTCATGTGCGCCTTGACGGTTCGTTCCTGAATTTCGAGATCGTCGGCAATCTGCTTGTTGAGGCGGCCGTTGGCGACCATGGCCAGGACGCGGAACTGCTGAGGGGTGAGCGCGGCCATGCGGCGGGCCAGTTCGCGATCGCCGCCGGCGTCGTCGATTCCGGCCACGGCCCGTGCCAGGTGCGGCGGAACCCACTGGCGACACTCGAGCACGGTTTTCAGAGCCTCGGTCAATTCGTCGAGGCTGGAGCTTTTGGGGATGAAGCCGGCCGCTCCGTGGTCAAGGGTACGGCGGATGACCTGCGGGTCCTCGTTGGCCGAGACCACGACCACCGCTACGGCCGGGTACTGGCAGCGCAGCGAGGCCAGCCCGGTCAGGCCCTGGTTGCCGGGCATGTGCAGGTCGAGCAGGACCAGGTCGATGTCTTCGCACGCGCCCAGGCGCTCGAAGGTTTCCGGCAGGTCGCGTGCCTGGAGGATGTCGGCATCGACCAGGCAGCCGCTCAGGGCCTGGACCAGGGCGGTTCGGAACAACGGGTGATCGTCGGCGATCAGGACGCGCGTGGACACATTACTGAACCGTCCATCCACCGTCGACCACGATGGCCTGACCGGTGATGTTGCGAGCGACCGGCGAGACCAGGAAGGCGCAGATGCCGGCCAGTTCCTCCATGCTGATGAACACGCCCTTGGGCATCGGCTGCAGCATGATGCGATCGACGACCTCTTCTTCGGAAATCCCGTGCGCCCGGGCCTGGTCGGCGATCTGCTTGTCGACCAGGGGAGTGCGGACATAGGTCGGACACACGGTATTGATGGTGATGTCGCTGTCGGCGGTCTCCAGGGCAAGCACGCGCGAAAAGCCGATCAGTCCGTGCTTGGCCGAGACGTACGCGCTCTTGTAGGCGCTGGCGACCAGGGAGTGAATCGAGCCGATGTTGATGATCCTGCCGAATTCCTGCGCGCGCATGCCGGGCAGCACGGCCCGGGTCAGGCGGGCCACGCCCACCAGCATGACCTGGACCAGCAGCTCCCATTTTTCCATGGGAAAGTCTTCCAGCTTCGCGACGTGTTGCAGGCCGGCGTTGTTGATCAGCACGTCCACCGAGCCCTCCAGCGCGCCGCATACCTCGCTGACCGACGTCTCGCTGGTGACGTCCAGGGCGAAGGCGCGGGCGCGTCCGCCCCGGTCGACGATGCGCCAGGCCACCGCTGCGGCCGCCTCGGAATCGAGATCGGTGACGAGCAATTCGTGCCCGGCCTCGGCCAGGTGTTCGGCAATGCCGGCGCCGATGCCGGAGCCGGCACCGGTGATCAGGATGCGTTTGCCTGGATCGCTCATGGGTCGATTTGCGTCTTCGCTGGCGGAGTGGTCAGGAACCCAAAGGGTAGCAAAGCTGGCCCGGGCGCGGTCTTGTACGAAAGTCCATTGCGTCCGCGCCCAGCTCTGCTAGGCTCATTCTGCCCACCAGCCGCCGATCCGATCCATGCGAATTTTGTTTTCCGTCCTGCCGATGTCCGTTCTTCTTGCCGGCTGCCTCGCCGGAGCCCAGTCCGTCGACGCCGATGACCGGGCACCGGACTGGGAAGTGCTTGCGCAGACGGAGTCGACTTTCGGCGAAGACCAGGACCTGCTGACCGCGGGGCTGGGCTTGTCGGGGCTGCAGGCAGCGGCGCCATCGCCGAAGAATCCCGAAGCGCCGACCGGTGAGGAGCTGCGCCGGCTGGCCATCCACAACGCCTGGAACGCACTGGCCCTGTCCGGACCGGCCGGCGGCCTGGGAGAGGGTGGACTGTACGAACAGCTGCCGGCGGTGGCCGGTGGCGAAATCAGCGCGCTGCTGCGGCTGGCCGGGGCCCGCCATCCGTTCCGCGTGCTGGTGCAGATTCCGGACAATCTGGAGACGACCACGCCCTGCCTGTTCGTGGCGCCGTCTTCCGGCTCGCGCGGCGTGTATGGCGCGGTTCCCCTGGCGGGTCCGCCGGCGCTTGCCCACGGCTGTGCCATCGCCTACACCGACAAGGGAGCCGGCACCGATCATCATGAGCTAGATCGGGATCGAAGTCCCGATCTGGCCGGCGTTCGGCGCCCGGCCGGGGAGGGTCCACGCGCGTTTCGCCACAGCGCCACGGAGGGGGTTGCAGCCGGTGCGCTGGCGATGAAACACGCGCACTCCGGCGATCATCCCGAGGCGGACTGGGGGCGGCACGTATTGGCGGCTGCCGGCTTCGCCGTGGAAAAACTGGGCGCCCGGTTGCCGGAGCCAAGCAAGATTCGAGTCGTCGCGGTCGGCTTGTCCAACGGCGCGGCCGCGGCGCTGCGCGCCGCCGAGATCGACCGCGAAAGCCGGCTCGATGCCGTCGTGGCCGTGATGCCCAATATCACCCCACCCGGACAGCCGCCGCTGTACGACTACGCGACCCTGGCGGCGCTGTTCCAGCCCTGTGCGCTGGGCGATGCCGAGCGCACGCTGCAAAAGCCGCTGGGCAATCCCGTTGTGGCCGCCATGGGCCAACAGCGCTGCGCAGGCCTGGCCGCGGCCGGACTGCTCGAAGCGGCCGAACCGGAACGGGCCCGGCAGCGCTTGCTCGATGCGGGCTTCGACGAGCCGGCCCTGTCCCTGGGGGCGGGGAACGTGGCCCTGGACCTCTGGCGCGCCGTGGCCAGCAGCTACGCCTCGGCCTATCTGCGGCGCGGTCCGGAAAACATGCCCTGCGGGTATGCCCTGAGCGCGGCCGAGGCTTCCGAGGCGCAGCGTTCGGCCTGGTGGGCGACCCATTCCGGCGTGGGGCCGGGCGCGGGCATCGAGTTGATCGACGATCTGGCCGAGGGTGCCGATTCGGCCCTGCCGGGTCTGGTGTGCCTGCGGGCGTTGTGGACGCAGGATCACGCAGAGGCGGTGGCCCTCCGGGCCGCGGTCGAACAGACCCGCGCGTCCGCCCGGTTGCCAGACATCCCCGTACTCCTGATCCACGGGCGCGAGGACGGCCTGATTCCGGCGGCCATGTCGAGCCGTCCGTATGTGCAGGCGGCGCGGTCGCTGGGAGCGTCTCGGCTGGCCTACTGGGAAGTGGAACGGGCCCAGCATTTCGATGCGTTTCTCAACGTACCGGGCGTGGGAACCCGCCTGGTGCCCATCCTGCCCTACGGCTGGGCCGGCATCGAGCATGTTCTGACGGTGCTGTCCGGCGCCGTCGAACTGGGCGGGGATCAGCGCTTCCGTCCGCCGGTCGACGCGGCCGCGCTGACCCCCGAGCGAATGGGCCTGAGTGGCCGCGTGACCCATTGATTCGTATCCCCGACTACGGGTTCCGGATCGACGTCGAAGCGCCCGTCTTGCCGGAAGGCGGCGGGTTCTTGCGCCTTAGCGAGAGCTCAGGACCAGGCGTTGCTCGGGATCGCCGAGCTGGTCAAGCCAGGCCCCGAAGACCTGCTCGGCCAGCCTCAGCGTGGCCGGCAGCAGGCGCGCCGTGTCCGCTTCGATCCGTTCCGGCGTCACCGCCAGCCCGGAGGCCTTGAGATCTTCCCGGTACTGGGGCAGGGTCAGCCAGCGATGGATCAGGCGCTGATCCAGCTCGAGGTGGAACTGCAAACCCCAGGCGTGGCCGTCGACCCGAAACGCCTGGCAGCCGCTTTCCGGGCTGTCGGCGATGGCGGTGGAGCCGGGAGGGCAATCAAACCCCCAGTGGTGCCACTGAAACACCGCTTGGGGTTCCCGGACGGGTCTGAGCAGCGGGTCTGCGGACGTGGCGTGGGTCGGGTGGACGGGATACCAGCCGATCTCGGGCGACGGGCAGGGACCAACCCGGCCGCCCAGCACATGGGTCACAAGCTGGGCTCCGAGACAGATTCCCAGCACCGGGATCCGTTGCTTCAGGGCCTGCTCGATCAGGCGGCATTCGGTGAGGAGGTGGGGGTGGCGACGCGTCTCGGTGACCTGCATCGGCCCGCCGAGCAGGACCAGGGCCTGATAGCGGTCGAGCCTGGGATTCGCCTCGGGATGGCGGGCAAAGTTGGCGTAGCGAATCCGATGACCGCGCCGGCGCAGCATGGGATCGAGCACGCCCAGCGGTTCGGCGGCTACGTGCTGGACGACCAGGACTCGGGCCATTGGGGGTCAACTCCTCAGTCAAAGAACAGTGTGATGGACCCGGAAACCGCCGGATCGCTCATCCGGACTTGCCGATCCATGCATACTGCAGGTTGGTTGAATTCTAGCGGGACTCAATGAAGTCGGTGATTCAGTTTGCCCGATTCTGGCTGAGCATTCTCAAATCGGCGGTCGCCAACTGGCTGGAAAGCCAGGCCTTCATCTATGCCGCCGCGCTGGCCTTTTTTACCGTCTTTTCCATTGCGCCGGTGGTGATCGTGGTGGTTGCGATTGCCGGCATCTTCCTGGGGGAGATGGCTGCGCAGGGCCAGATCTTCGAGCAGCTGCAGGACGGGCTGGGCAGCGAGGCCGCCGAGGTCGTGCAGACGGCGGTGATCAATTCGCAGGTCGATGAGGGCGGCCTGATGCCGACGCTCCTGGGGCTGGCCGCCACCATCGTCGGGGCCACCACCGTGTTCGCCCAGATGCAGCAGTCGCTCAATCAGATCTGGGATGTTGCCCCGAGGCCGTCGCGCAACAGCCTGTGGCTGTTTCTTCGAACCCGGGTCCTGTCGTTGACCATCGTGCTGGCGATCGGCTTCGTTCTCATGGTCTCGCTGCTGCTGAGCGTGGCGCTGCGCGCGGTCATGGCCTTTGCCGAGCAGTGGTTGCCGATGCCCGGCTGGACCATGATCAGCCTGGAGCTTGTCGTCTCGCTGAGCGTCATCACGCTGTTGTTTGCGGCCATTTTCAAGATTCTGCCGGACGTGATCCTGGGCTGGCGGGACGTCCTCGCCGGAGCCTTCATCACCGCGCTGCTGTTCACGATCGGTCGCTCCCTGATCGCGATCTACATGGCTCAGGCGGCGCCGGCTTCGAGCTACGGCGCGGCGGGTTCGCTGGTCATCCTGCTGCTCTGGGTCAATTATTCCTCCCTGATTCTTCTGTTCGGAGCCGCGGTAACGCGCGCGCATTGTCAGGCCCGCGGCCTGGAGATTCGTCCGCGCAACACGGCCGTCTGTGTCCATCGGGAACTGGTCGAGGAACGTCCCGATTCGGTCGCCGGGGAATGACTTGTCGGACAGAGGCTTTGGCGCGACAATGGGCCACGTCGGGCGGGGCCGGCCCGGCACCCGCTGACTTGGAAAGGGGAGCGCCATGAAAGACAAGGACCAACTGCAGCCATCGGAGTTGATGAGCAGCGAGACGCTCAAGCTCGCCGATGAAATGTGCGAACGTCTTTCGACCGAGCTGTCGCTCGACAAGCGCGGCCAGGCGGTGTTCTACAACGGCGCGTTTACCGACCTGAAGTCGGTGTCGCGGCGCGAGTATCCGGTGACCGTGGCCGATCTCAACGGCCAGCCCTGGCTCACCCTGATTGCCCAGGATCGTCTGCCGGAGACCGATGACGGTCTGCTGGTCTACCGTATGCCACTGCAGGAGAATCGGCGATTTGTCGGTCGGGTTCAGCTCAGTCGACCGGGCCGCCGCGAGGGTGATCTGCCTGATCAGTTTTTCGCGGTGTTCGATATCCTGCGCGACGCGCGGCGCTGAACCTCGGGGGGGTCAGGTTCCCGGCCGGACCGAACGCATGGCCCGCATGTCGTCGGACGGCGGTTGCCGGAAGACCAGCAGAACGGTGATCAACAGCCAGGCCGCGCAGATCAGCTCGATGGCCATGGAGCCGTAGTAGACCCCCGAGACGCCGATCAGCGGCGGCACAATGAGCATCACCGGCACGTACAGCAGCAGCTGGCGAGAGACCGACACCACGGTCGCCTTGCCCGCCTGTTCGATGGCCGGCAGCAGGGCCAGGGTGGTGAAAACCAGCGGCAGCAGGGGCAGCGGCAGGATCAGGGCGCGGAAATGGTGGAGGTCCTGGCCGCTGAAGCTCACCCCGGGCAGCATCAGCGACAGCGTCTGGGCCGGAAACGCGCTCATCATTGCCCAGATCGGAACGATGAGCAGCGCCCCGGCCTTGACAAAGGTCCAGAAGCAGGTTTGCACCCGCTGCCACTGATCGGCCCCATAGTTGAACCCGGCCACGGGCTGGAAGGCGCGCATCATGCCGAACAGCGGCGTAAGCATGAAGATCACGATGCGCCAGGCGGCTCCGTAGAACGCAATGTCGGACTCGGAGCCGACGCGGGAGAGAACGTTGAACACCACCACGGCCTGCAAAACCCCCATGGAACTCATGATCATGGCCGGTGTGCCGAGTTTGACAATGCGCCGGGTCAGCGTGGCCGGCAGGCCAAGGTAGCCGGCGTCGACCGGGTAGCTGCAGCGTCCCAGCCGGTAGCGGCGCCAGACCAGCCAGGCGCCGACCGCGCTGCCGATGTTGGTCGCCCATGCGGCACCGGCCACACCCAGATCGAAGACCACGATCAGGACCGGGGTCAGGACCATGTTGACGAGCAGACCGATTCCCATGTACAGCGCGGCCAGTTTCATCTTGCCCTCGCCGCGCAGCAGCATGTTCAGGGTCAGGCCGGCGAGGGCGCCGATACTGCCCAGCGCGGAGGCGCGGAGGTAGCTGGCAGCGATCGCAATCAGTTCTGCGCGCGCGCCCATGGCGTAGACCAGCTGCTCGGCCAGCCCGCCGCCAACGAGGGCGTAGAGCAGGGCCAGCAGGGCCGAAATCGTGAGCGCGGTGCCCGGAAGCCGCCGCAGGGTGTGCTGATCGCCTCGCCCGATCGCGATCGACAGGGCGACGCCGCCGCCGATGCCGGCCAAAGAGCCCAGGCCCAGGGTGATCTGGGTCAGCGGGTAGGCCATCACCGCGCCGGCCAGCGCCTGTTGCCCAAGCAGTTGCCCGATGTAGACGGCGTCGAGCACCGCGTTGAAGCCGAACAGGGTGATCGCGGCCACCGCCGGCCAGCTCATTTCCCAGGCGACCCGCCAGGGATGGCCTTTCAGAATCAGCTCGGCCTGCGGGTCTGGTGGCGTGCCCTGGGTGGTCAAGATGGCTTCAGTTCCCGGCCCGGAGAATTCGCACCGGCGGTGTGGACAATACGGAACGGTTGCCGATCCAGCCGCTGCCGATGACCAGGACCGCCGCCACCGTGAACCCGAGAACGAACAGCAGAGGCGACGGCCGATAGGTGAACGCGAACAGCTCGGCGGCCAGCAGCCAGCCGGTCACGGCCGAGCCCAGCGTGGCCAGCAACGCCGCGATGAGGGCCATGACGCTGTATTCGACCAGCAAGCCGCGCCGGACCATGGCGTCGTCGGCGCCCAGGGTCCGGATCAAGGCCGACTCCTGGCGGCGTTCGTCACGGGTCGCCTCCAGCGCGGCCAGCAGGACGACCAGGCCGGCCAGCAGGGTAAAGCCGAACACGACCTGGGCGGCTCGACTGACCTGGTCGATGATTTCACCCACTCGCTCGATGATGGCGCCGACGTCGATGATCGACAGGTTGGGATAGGCGCGCGTGATTGCGCGCAGATCCGCGGTGGCCGCATCCTCCAGGTAAAAGCTGGCGATGTGCTGATGCGGAAGAAAGGATTCCGCGTCCGGGGTCAGCAGGATGAAGAAGTTGACGTTGAAGGAATTCCAGTCGACTTCACGAATGCTGGTGACGCGGACCCGGAAACGCTGCGAGCCGGACTCGAAACTCAGTTCGTCGCCGAGTTCCACGCCGAGATTGTCCGCCCAGGTTCGGGCAAGCGAAACCTCGCCCGTCGCGCCGGCGCCGAAGAACTGGCCGGCAATCACTTCGTTGGCCGGCGGAAGTCGGTCGATCCAGGAGACGTTCACCTGTCCGGCCATCCGATGGTCCGGCGGCGCCTGGTCGTTGACTGCCGCCAGGTTGATGTTGGCCATGGGTCGCAGCTGCAGGTTGGCCGCGCCCTGATCGCGCAGACTGCTGCGCACCGCCTCGACCTGGTCGGGCTGAATATTGATGATGAAATGATCCGGCGTGTCCGGCGGCAGGCTGCCGCGCCACTGCTCCAGCAGTTCGGCCCGGACCACGACCAGCAGCAGCAACGACATCAGCCCCAGGCCGAGCGCGGTGATCTGCACGATCCCGCCGCCTCGCCGGCGCTGGAGCCCGGCCAGGCCGAAACGCCAGCCGGCCCGTGCCCGGCGGGCCAGAACCGCCGTCGCCAGCATCGCCAGCCAGCCGGCCAGGGCGAGGGCACCGGCCAGCGCCGCGCTGCCGCCGAGGACGATGACGGCCAGGCGAACGTCGCCAAGCTGGACGATCGGAATGGTCAGCGCACCCAGAACCGGCACAAGCCAGAGCAGGCCCGTCAGTCCGGGACGCGTGTCCAGGGAACGGTTGAGAATCCGCATCGTCGGGACGCGCCGCAGACTGATCAACGGCGGCAGCGCGAAACCTGCCGCCAGCAACACGGTAAACAGTCCGGCGCTGACGATCGGGAGCATTCGTGCCGGCGGCAGAGCGGTTTCCGGGCCCTCGGCGAGGATGCGCGCAATCAGCTCCTGCGCTCCCCAGCCGATCAAGCCGCCGATGACCACCGATGCCAGAACGAGATAGCCGAGCAAAAGACCCAGGGCCAGCATGATCCGGCTGGAGCTGGCCCCGAACGTCTTGAGCAGAGCGACCAGATCGCGCTGGGCGGCGGCAAAGCGCAGCGCGGACAGCAGGATGGCGATCGCGGCCAGGATGACGGCGGTCAGAGCGGCCACGCCGAGAAAGCGCCGGGCCTGGGTGAGGGCCATCCCGGTCTGGTCGTCTGCGTCGGCAGCGGTGATCAGCCGCTGACCGTCTTCGCGCTGGTCGGCAAACCACTGCCGGAAATCCCGCAGCGCCCGCTCCTCGCCGGCCAACAGCAGCCGGTAGCGCGCTCTCGCACCCGGCCCCAGCAGTTCGCTTGCGACCAAATCGTCCAGATG
>PWJA01000129.1 GCA_003560975.1 Gammaproteobacteria bacterium | reverse complement strand
CCGATCTGGTCGCGGCCGCGTTCCGGGTGGCCGATTCCTCGACCAACATCATCACCCCGATGATGACCTATGCCGGCGTGATTCTGGCGTTCATGCGCAAGTACCGGCCGGACATGGGGTTTGGCGACATGCTGCTGATCATGCTGCCGTACTCGATCGCCTTCATGCTGGTCTGGACGACCTTGCTGGTGGGGTTCTTCGTCCTGGGCATTCCGCTGGGGTTTTAAGGGGGGAGTGGCGGGGTACACTAGCAGGCGGGTGCGGAAGGCGACGATGGTTTGAAGGCAATCTGGTGCAGTCTGATCAGCGCAGGGGTGCTGGGCTTGGCCTCCGGTCTGGCCGATGCCGGTGAGCCCCTGAGCTTTGCCGACGCCATGGCGCGGCTGGAGTCGAACAGCCACGTGCTCGAAGCCGCGCGCTTCGAGCTCTCCCAGGCTCGGGCGGAACTGGATCAGGCGCGCGGTCGGCGCTTGCCGACGGTGAACCTGGAAGGCCGGGCGACGCGTCTCGACAGCCCGCTGGACGTGGGCCTGAGCGATCTGGCGCCGACTCTCGGCGGCTTGTTGCCGCCGGGCCTGGGACCCATTCGCTATGAAATTCAGTCCGAGCAGTTTTACAAGCTGGCCGTTCAGGCCCGCATGCCGCTGTATACGGGCGGTCGCATCGGCGCCGGCATTGCGGCCGGCGAGGCCGGGGCCGAGGCCTCCGAGGCCGCTTTGGCGGCAACCCGGGGCCAGCTCCACGAACTGCTGGTGCAACGGTACTTCGGCCTGGTCCTGGCCGAGCAGGCCGTTGCCGTGCGGGCGGCCACGGTCGCCGGTCTCAGTCGTCACGTGGCCGACGCCACGCGCCTGGAAGAAGAGGGGCTGATCGCCCGGGCCGAGCGTCTGCGCGCCAACGTGGCCCTGGCCGAAGCCGAGCGCGAACTGGCCTCGGCACGGGAACGCGGCGTGCTGGCGGGTGCGGCGCTGGCGGCCTTGCTGGGGGTCGCCGATGCGCCCCGACCGAGCTCGCCGATTCCGCCCCCGCCGGAATCGCCGGCGCTGCCCGGGTTGATCGACCAGGCCCAGCGGGCCAATCCGACCCTGGCCGAAGTGCGCAGCCGCCAGGCCCAGGCGGACGCCGCCGTGCGGGCCGAGCGCGGCAGCTTCCTGCCCACGCTGGGCGCGTTCGGCCGCCGCGAACTGTATACCGGCGACCTGACCCTGCTCGATCCGGACTGGGCCGTGGGCCTGGTCGCGGAATGGACGCTGTTCGACGGTTTCCAGCGCCGCGCCCGAGTGGACCAGGCGGCGGCCCGTTCCGATCGCCTGGCCGCCTTGCGCGCCGATGCCGAGCGCCAGATCGAGCTGCTCGTTCGGCAGCGCCATGAACAGCTGGTCACGGCACGGGCCCGGCTCGACTCGTTCTCGGCCACGCGCGAACTGGCCGAGGAAAGCCTGCGTGTTCAGCAGCGGGCCTTCGAAGAAGGACTGGCCTCCTCGCTGGACGTCATCGACGCCGAACTGGCCCTGTCGCGCGTGCGCCTGGGCGAGTTGGAGGCCCGCCTGCAGGCCTGGAGTGCGCTCGCCGGTCTGTACGCGGCCAGCGGCCAGAGCGCGCTGCTGCCGGAGCGCATCGAGGCCCAGCTGGCTCTTGCCCACATCCTATCGGACTGATTGCCCATGTCGACACGAATCTCCAAGCGAAGCCTCGCCCTTCGGGCCGTCGTGATCGTTGTGCTGGTCGCGCTGCTGGCGGTTGCTGTCTGGGCGTATCGCCACTTCAGCCAGCCCGAGCCGGTCTGGATCCAGGGTCAGGTCGAGACCACCCAGGTCCGGGTGGCGGCCAAGGTCGGCGGGCGCGTGGAATCGCTGCGGGTCGAGCGCGGCCAGCGCGTCGAGGCCGGCGATCTGCTCATCGTGCTGGACCTTCCGGAAGCGAGGGCCCGCGCCCGCCAGGTCGAAGCCCAGGTCGAGGCCGCCCAGGCCATGGCCGACAAGGCCGAAACCGGTGCGCGCGAAGAGCAGATCCGTGCGGCCCGGGCGCAGTGGCGCGCGGCCGAGGAGCAGGCCGAACTGGCCAAAGTGACCGCCGAGCGCATCGAACGGCTGTACGCCGACAGCGTGGTGCCGGCGCAGCGCCGCGACGAAGTGGCCGCCCAGGCCGGGGCCGCCCGTGCCCAGGCCGACGCGGCCCGCGAGGCCTACGAGATGGCGCGCGATGCGACCCGGTCCGAGGATCGACGCGCGGCCCTGGCCCGGTTGTCGCAGGCCGAAGGCGGACGCGAAGAAGTCCAGGTCGCCCTGGACGAGGCCGAACAGCGCGCTCCCGTCGCCGGCGAGGTCAGCGTGACGGTGGTCGAACCCGGCGAGGTCGTCGGCCCCGGCTCGCCGCTGATTGTCATCAGCATCACCGATGATCCCTGGCTGACCCTGAATCTGCGCGAGGACCTGCTCAGCGGCGTGCGCATGGGCGGCGACCTGTCGGGCCAGGTGCCCGCGCTCGATCACCGCGAGGTGACGTTCCGGGTCGATTACATGGCGCCGCTGGCGGATTTCGCGACCTGGCGCTCGGCGCGCGATCTGGGCGGGTTCGATCTGCGCACCTTCGAGGTGCGGGCGCGTCCGGTAGCGCCGGTCGAGGGCCTGCGAGCCGGAATGACGGTGCTGATCGATGAACGCGTCTTGCGGTAGGGGGCACGAAACGGAGCGGGCCAGGCGCAATGGGCTGGCCGGTCGGAGCGGCCGGAGGTCGTGATCGGATCGGTGCTCGGCCGCGAATGGCGGCGCTTTCTCGACACGCCGCGCCTGTGGCTGCTGGTGGTGCTCGTACCGGTGCTGCTGCCGGCGGTGCTGGTCACGGTGTTTCTCGAGCGTACGCCCAGCGATTTGCCGGTCGCCGTGCTCGACTACGACCAGTCCCACCTGTCGCGCCAGATCAGCCGCACGCTGGACGCAACGCCCGGGATTCGCGTAGTCCGTTTTCCGGCCGATCTGAAGGCCGCCGGCGCGGCCGTTCGGCGCGGCGATGTGTTCGCGGTGGTGGCCCTGCCGGCGGAACTGCACCGCGACGTGCTGCGCGGCGAGGCGCCGCGCATCCAGCTGTTTTACAACCGCCAGATGCTGACCGCCGGCAACGTGGTGATGCGCGAGGTCCGCACGGCGATCGCCACCGTCGGGGCCGGGATCGGGATCGGTCAGGGCGTGTTTCCGCCGGTGCGGACGGAAAACCACCCGTTGTTCAATCCGGGGCTGGATTTCGCCCGCTTTCTGGCCCTGCCGCTGATCGCCACGTTGCTTCATATCCTGATCGTGGTGGTGACCATCGACGTCACCGGCCGCGAGCTGCGCGAGGGCACGGCCGCTCACTGGCTGGGCGCGGCCGATCAGCGCCTGGGGCCGGCCCTGCTGGGCAAGCTGCTGCCGTATTTCGCCTGGTTCTCGCTGGCCGGGGTCGGGGTGCTGACGCTCAGCGTGCATCTGCTGGGCCTCGAGGTGCGCGGGAACCTGTTGGCCTGGCTGGGCGGGTGGGTGGTTTTCACCGCCGCGTGCATGGGCCTGGGCCTGTTCCTGACCGGGCTGTTCGGCAATCTGCGCATGGCCACCAGCGTGGCAAGCGTCGTCATCAGCCCGGCCTTTGCCTACTCCGGCATGACCTTCCCGACGACGGCCATGGAGGGTTTTGCCCGCTTCTGGTCGACCGTGCTGCCGCTGGGGCATTACCTGAACCTGCAGACCGCGCAGCTGGCGATGGGGTCTGCGGTCGCGAGCAGTCTGCCCCACCTGTTCTGGCTGCTGCCGTTCGTCGGACTTCCCGTGCTCGTGGTCCGGCGCTGGCGGCATCTGCTCGCCGATCCGGCGCACTGGGGGGGGCGCTGATGCCGGTCTGGCGGATCTTTGTCAACGAGCTGCGCGCCGCGCTGACCGATCGCGGCGTGGTCATCATCATCCTCGGCGGAAGCGTGCTCTACGCCTTGTTCTACCCCTTGCCGTACCAGGCCCAGGTCGCGACCGGTCTGCCGGTCGTCGTGGTCGATCAGGATGCCAGCGCGAGCAGCCGCGAGCTGATCCGGCGCGTCGACGCCGTCGAGCAGATTCGCATCATCGGGGTGATCGCCGAGCCGCGCCCGGCCGAAATCCTGGTGCGCGAGATGGACGCTGCCGGCATTCTCCAGATTCCGCCGGATTTCGAGCGCGACATCCTGCGCCAGCAGCCGGTCCAGGTCGGTGCCTTCGGCAACGCCGCCTTCATGGTGTTGTACTCCGAGGTGGTCACCGGCATGGCCAATGCCGTGCAGTCGTTCAGCAGCGATATCGTGCGCCAGCGGCAGCGGGCGGAAGGCCGTCCGGGCGCACGCGCAGACGCCCTGGCCGAGCCGCTGGCGACCGATCTGCACGAGTTGTTCAACCCCGACGGCGGCTACGCCAATTACGTGGTGCCGGCGGTCCTGATCCTGATCCTCCAGCAGACCTTCCTGATCGGAATCGGCATGATGGGGGCCGGTCGGCGCGAGCAGGGGCTCAGACCCCCGGCCCGGCTGAGCGACCTGCTGGCCGCGGGCGCGGCCTACCTGCTGCTGCTTGCCGCGCTGCTCGGTTTCTACCTGCTGGTGGTCTACGAGGTGTTCGGGTTTCCTCGCTACGGCCGCGTCATCGAGGTCTACTGGCTGCTGCTGCCGTTTTTTCTCGCCGTGATTTTCCTCGGCCAGGCGCTGGGGCAGCTGTTTCGGTCACGCGAGACCGCCATGCAGGTCATGATGCTGCTCAGTCTGCCGGCCATCTTTCTGGCCGGGTTCGCCTGGCCGTCCGAGATCATGCCGGCACCCCTGGTCGGATTGGGGCAGCTGATCCCGTCCACGCCGGGCATCGACGGCTTCATTCGCGTCTACCAGATGGGCGCCTCGCTCGAAGAGGCGGGGCCGGCGCATCTCCAGTTGTGGGTGCTGGCGGGTACCTACCTGGCCCTGGCCTGGGGCATTGCCCGATTCCGGGCCCGTGCTGCGGTATCCTGACCAATCCTCGTTCATTGATCCTGACTGCCGGACCGCTTGCCATGTTCATTACCGAATCCGATCACGCCGTTCCCCTTCATTCGCTGGACGCCGCCGGGCTGGAGCGCTGGCTGGAACAGGCCGATTCGCCCCACGCCCGCTGGGTGAAGGCGACCGGTTTCCGGGCCGAGCGCGGCCGCTGGCTGGCCGTGCCCGATGGCAATGGCGAGCTGGCCTGCGTACTCAGCGGCCGGGAACCGGAGGACCGGCTGTGGGCGCTGGCTCACCTGCCCGCGGTGCTGCCGGACGGAGACTATGCCCTGCAGGCCGACTGGTCGGCCGAAGAACTCCAGCGCGCCCGGATCGGCTTCGGTCTCGGCGGCTATCGCTTTGACCGCTACAAGCCCGCCCCCGAGCGCCGCGTTCGCCTGCTCGTGCCCGACTCGGGGCGATTGGAACTGCAGACCCTGGTCGAGGCGTCGAGCCTGGTGCGCGATCTGGTCAACACCCCGGCCCTGGACCTGGGGCCGGCCGAGCTGGCCGAGGCCGCCGGCGAACTCGCCCGGGCCCACGATGCGGCGTTCGAGGTGATTTCAGGGCAGCGACTGGAGCGGGAGTTTCCGGCCATTCACGTGGTCGGCCAGGCCTCGAGTCGGCCGCCCTGCCTGATTCGTCTGCAGTGGGGCGAAGACGGCGCGCCGCCGCTGGCCCTGGTCGGCAAGGGCGTGATCTTCGACTCCGGCGGGCTGGACATCAAGCCCGGCGCCGGCATGGTGCTGATGAAAAAGGACATGGGCGGGGCTGCCCACGTGCTGGGCCTGGCGAAGATCATCATGGCGCTGGGGCTCAAGGTCAACCTGCGGGTCTACATCCCGGCCGTGGAAAACGCCATCTCCGGCAACGCCTACCGGCCCTCGGACATCATCCGCACGCGCAACGGCACTACCGTGGAAATCGGCAATACCGACGCCGAGGGCCGGGTGGTTCTGTCCGATGCCCTGACCCTGGCCTGCGAGGAAGGGGCCGAGCGCATCATCGACATGGCGACCCTGACCGGCGCGGCGCGGGTGGCCCTGGGCGAGGATCTGCCGCCGGTGTATGCGCGCGACGGCGCCCAGGCGCGGACCCTCCAGGACCTGGCCTTTGCCGAAGAAGACCCGCTCTGGCACATGCCGCTCTACGAGCCGTATCGCGACTACATCCGCCCGGCGATTGCCGATTTGTCGAATTCCGGGACCAGCAAGTTCGCCGGCAGTCTGACCGCGGCTCTGTTTCTGGATCACTTCGTCGACCCCGGGATCGACTGGTACCACTTCGACGTCTACGCCTGGAATCTGGGCGACCGACCGGGCCGGCCGGCCGGCGGCGAGGCCCAGGGGCTGCGGGCGCTCTGGGCCTGGCTGACGCGCGAGTACGGGGTCTAAAGCCGCCAGACGCCCAGGACGATGATCGCGAGCAGCACGAAGATCAGCATGATCTGGTAGGACAGTCCGAGCATGAAGTACTTGGTTGTGGTCAGTACCCAGCCCTGGCGGTAGAAGCGCTTCATGCTGATCAACAGGTAGATCGGGATCCATAGCCAGATGCCCACGGCGATCCAGTACAGCAGACCGCTCAGCAATCCGTGGCCGAAAAAGTCGGCATCGCTGAGAGACTCCCGCACCAGTTCGATCATGTACAGCCCGACCATGCTCAGGAAAAGAAAGGCGTGGTTATGGACCTGCAGCAACAAATGCTCGATGTAGTAGCGCCCGGAGAACAGGTAGAACACCCCGACCCAGGCTGCAAACAGGGGCAGTATCACAAACATGGTCTGCGGCAGCATGCTTGCCGCGGTGCGTATGAAGCGCGCCCGTCTGCCGTGGACGTGTTCGTGTGATAACCAGCCGGGTTTGAACAGCAGGCACTTGAGCGTGCGCCACATGCGCGAGTCGTAGTAGAGGGTTTCGGAGGCGACTTCCCCGACCAGGCCGGGCAGGGCGCGAATGAGCGAGCGCGCCGGCTGGCCGCAGCGATGGCAGTAGGGTCCGTTCAGCGTCGCCCCGCAGTTGCCGCACTCGCGCTGCGGTCGGTTCCGGCCCGGCTTCGCAGTGGTTTCATCCGTGGCTTGCAAGGATGTCGCTCCCGGTCGACAATGCCGCTCCCGTTACCCTCCCAGGATCTCGCCGAGTATATGCCAGCGCCCTCCGCCATGCCCGGCTTGCGATACGAGGTGGGCCGCACCCTGGTTCTGGCCGCACCGCTGGTCATCGGGCAGCTGACCAATTTCGGCATGAACTTCGTCGACACGGTCATGGCCGGTCGGCTGGGCAAGGTGGATCTGGGCGCGATCGCGGTCGGCTCGTCGATCTGGGCGGCCGGCTTTCTGTTCACGCTCGGCGTCTTGCTGGCGGTCTCGGCTACCGTCTCGCAGCTCGACGGCGCCGGTCGACCGCGCAAGGCCGGCGAGTTTACCCGTCAGGCGCTGTGGCTGGCCCTGGCCCTGGCGGCCGGACTGATCGGGCTGGTCGTCAGCGCCGGTTGGGTGATGGAGGCGCTGGAGGTCGAGGAGACGGTCGCCGAGCTGGCGATGGGCTATCTGCACGCGATCGCCTGGGGCGCACCGGCCCTGGTGCTGATGCTGACCCTGCGGTTTTTTTCCGAGGGCGCCGGCTACACCCGTCCGACCATGTACGTCGGCCTGCTCGGCATTGCCTGCAATATTCCCCTGAACTGGCTTCTGATGTTCGGCAATCTGGGGTTTCCGCGCCTGGGCGCGGTCGGGGCCGGCTGGGCGACCGCGATCGTCCTGTGGCTGCAGCTGCTGCTGATGGTGGCCTGGATTGCCAGGCGGCCGCAGTACCGGGTTTTCGGGGTGTTCGATCGCTACAGCGGCCCGAATCTGCGCGAGATCGCGGCCCTGCTCAAGGTGGGTCTGCCGATCGGCTTCATGGTGCTGATGGAAGGGGGCATGTTTGCCGCCTCGGCCCTGCTGGTCGGAATCCTCGGCGCGCTGCCGGTGGCTGCGCACCAGGTGGCGATGAACTACACCGGGCTCGTCTTCATGGTGCCGCTGGGCTTGTCCGGCGCGATCACCGTACGCGTCGGCAACGCCATCGGCCGGGGCGATCCGGAGGGGGCGCGCAGGGCCGGCCTGGTCGGCATCGGGATCGCGATGGTGTTTGCGATCGCCTCGGCCGGCGTGATCCTGCTCTTCCCCGAGGCGATTGTTCGTCTCTACACCACCGATGCCGAAGTCATCGCCCTGGCCGCCAGCCTGCTGCTGTTCGCGGCGATCTTCCAGCTCTCCGACGGCCTGCAGGTGGCCGCGGCCGGCGCCCTGCGCGGAATGAAGGACACGCGCATCCCGATGCTCTACAGCGTCGTCGCCTACTGGATGATCGGGATGAGCGTGGGCTGGTGGCTGACCTTTCGGGCCGACTGGGGGCCGGCTGGCATGTGGATCGGCATCCTGAGCGGCTTGAGCGTGGCCGCGGTCCTGCTCAGCGCGCGCTACTGGCGCCTGAGCCGGCGATTGATCCGGGTGCCCGGGAACGCGGCATGACCTTTTGCACATTGCCGTGCTCACGGCAGGCCTCTACAATCGCGGCTGCTTCCTGCTGAGCGGCACTCCGATGGTGAACTCCAGACAACCCAATATTCTCGTCCGGCTGTGGCTGGGTTTCTGGCGCAGCGTGACCGCGCTGCGCATGGCCGTGTTCAATATCCTGTTTCTGCTGATTCTGGCCGTGATCATCGGGGCGATCCTGCGCGGCAGCGATCCATTGGTGATCGAGCCGGAAACCACCCTGGTGTTCAATCCCCAGGGCTTCATCGTCGAGGAACATACCGGAACGGCGATCGAGCGGGCGCTCAACGAGGCCCTGGGCCAGGGCCAGGTCGAGACGCGCCTGCGCGACCTGCTGGCCGTGCTGGAACGCGCGGCCGACGATGATCGCATCGGTCAGGTGCTGATCCGCACCGATGACCTGATCGGCGTTTCCCCCGGCGTGATGCAGGAGCTCACCGAGGCCTTCGAACAATTCCGCAACAGCGGCAAGGCGGTCATCGCCTACGGTGGCATCATGGGCCAGGGCCAGTATTTCCTGGCCTCCCTGGCCGACGAGGTGTGGCTGAATCCGGACGGCTGGGTCCTGCTGACCGGCTACGGGTTCTATCGCCAGTATTTCGCCGAGGGGCTGGATCGGCTGGGCGTGGACGTCAACCTGATTCGCGTTGGCGAATACAAGTCGGCGATGGAGCCGTTCGTGCGCAGCGACATGTCCGAGGAAGATCGGGAGGCTACGGCGTACTTTCTGAGCGATCTGTGGCAACGCTATCTGGACAGCGTGGCCCGCAATCGCGGCCTGCCGACCACGGTATTGGCGGACTTTACCGAGAACCTGCCCGACTTCCTCGAGCGAGCCGGCGGCGACAGCGCCCAGGCGGCGCTCGATGTGGGCCTGGTCGACCGCCTGGTCAGCCGCCCCGAGCTGCGCGCGGAGCTGGCCCGGCGCGGCGCGCCCGACGAAAACGGCGGCTTTCGGAACATCGGCATGGCCGACTACGGTTCCGCGCCGGAGCCGAAGCTTCGGCGCCCCGATTCCCGGGTGGGCGTGATCGTGGCCCAGGGTCTGATCACCGAGGGCAGTCAGCCGCCGGGCGTGATCGGTTCGGATTCCACCTCGCGCCTGATCCGCCAGGCCCTCCACGACGACAGCATCGAGGCGGTGGTGCTGCGCGTGGATTCCGGCGGCGGCAGTGCGTTTGCCTCGGAGGTGATCCGGCGCGAGCTCATGGCCCTGCGCGAGGCGGGCAAGCCGGTGGTGGTCAGCTTCGGCAACGTGGCCGCTTCCGGCGGCTACTGGATCGCCATGGGCGCGGACGAAATCTGGGCCTACCCGTCGACGATCACCGGCTCGATCGGGATTTTCGGCTTCTTTCCGACCTTCCAGGACACGTTTGCCAAGATCGGCATCTATACCGACGGCGTCGGTACCACGCCGTTGTCCGGCGCGCTGCGGGTGGACCGGGAGATGGACGAAGATGTCCGTCGGCTTCTGCAAAGCGTCATCGAACATGGCTACCGCGAGTTCATCGGACTGGTGGCCGAGCATCGGCGGATGAGCGTGGAAGAGGTCGACGAGGTAGCCCAGGGACGGGTCTGGAGTGGAGCGCAGGCTCAGCAACGAGGGCTGGTCGACCAGCTCGGAACGCTCGAGGAGGCGATCGGTTCGGCCGCGCGCATGGCCGGCCTGGGCGATGACTTCCGGGTGAGCTATGTCGAGCCCGAGCTCAAGCCCTGGCAGCAGTTCCTGACCCAAATGGGTGCGCGCGCCATTCTTGCCGCCGGCTTCGAGCCGCGGTCGTCCTGGCTGGGCGTGCTCCCGCCCGATCTGCGGGCCGGTCTGCTGGCCGACCTGCAGCGGGTCTTCGAGCACACCCAGCACGGTCGTCCCGGAGTGATGGCGCATTGCCTGTGCGAGGCTCCTCGCTGACCCCGTTGCGCTAGAGAACGCTCAGTCACTGGCCGCGGGGTCGGCCGGCAGCAGGCCCCGGATGCGGGCAAGCCCTTCGATCTGGGACAGCTCGCGTTCGACGACGCGCAGGCGCATCGCGTCCAACTCCTCCGGGCGGGCCCGGGAAAGGCGGCTGCGCTCGGCGCGCAGCAGTCGGATCTGCCGGCCGAGCTCGAACTCGATCCGGAACGCCCGATCCGTGCACGGGCCGGCCTCGTCCTGCCCGCTCAGGCCGCGCTGGAACCCCGCCTGCGGCTGACAGTATTGCGCCAGGCCCTCGCGCAATCCGTGTTCGAAGGCGTGCCGGCAGGGTTCGGGGATGTTTTCGGCCGCTGCCGCAGGCCGGCCTTCCCGACCCAGGCCCAATCCGACCTCCCGCTCCGCTTCGCAATCGGCGGCCAGCGCCTGCTGCCCGCCGGCACAGACGGCCAGCAGCAGCGAGGTCAGGAGTACCTGCAGGGAAACGCGGTGCATGCGGTTGGCTTGAGTACACTACCCGATGGATCAAGCGCGTAGCTTACCGGATTCATGGACCCCGTCACCCACGGTTTGTTCGGTGCCCTTTGGGCGCTGCCCGCCGCGCGCCGCAGGCAGATGCGCGCGGCGGCCCTGGCCGGGGCGAGCAGCGGAATGGTTGCCGACCTCGACAGCCTGATCCGTTCTTCGGACGATTCGCTGCTCTACATCGAGTACCACCGCCAGTTCACCCACTCGTTCGCCTTCGCGCCGATCGGCAGTCTGGCCGTCGCCCTCGTGCTGTGGCCGTTCCTGAAGCGCTCGGCGTCGTTTGCCCGGCTGTACACATGGTGCCTGCTCGGCTACCTGGTCCATCCCTTGCTCGACGCCTGTACTTCGTACGGTACCCACTTGTTCTGGCCGTTCAGCGATGCGCGCGTGGCCTGGAACTGGATCAGCGTGATCGATCCGCTGTACTCGCTGCCGCTGGCCGCCCTGCTCGCGCTTGCCCTGTGGCGGCGCAGTCATCGCTGGGGCCTTGTCGGGCTGGCCTGGATACTGCTGTACATGTCGTTCGGGGCCTGGCAGAACCAGCGGGCGGAATCGATTCTGGCCGACTGGGCGGCCGACCAGGGCCTTTCCGGCCAGCGCCAGGTTGCCAAGCCGGCGTTTGCCAACCTGTGGTTGTGGCGCGCCCTGGTCGATGACGGGCAGGATCTGCACCTGGTCGCGATCCGGACCGTGCCGTGGACGCAGACCATCGTCTATCCCGGCGGGTCGGTGCCACGCTTCCGGGTCGACGGCGTCGATCCGGATACGCGCGCGGGAGACGACCTGCTCCGCTTCGAGCATTTTTCCGCCGGCTGGCTGTTCCGCTACCCGGAACTGGACGAGAACGGCAGGGTCTTCATCGGCGATTTCAGGTACGCCATCGATCCGGCCAGTCAGCGGCCGCTGTGGGGCATCCTGATCGACCCGGACGAACCGGATTCGGCAGCCGAGTACACTACCCCCCGCCGGGTCACCGAACGCGACCGTCGCCGCTTTTTCCAGCGCTTGCGCGGAGAGTCGGTCGATGCCATCCAGTAACCGCCATTAGCGGAGCGTTTCTGCCATGCTAGCTACCGTCACTGACTTTCTCTGGTCGTATGTTCTGATCGCGGTGTTGATCGCGATCGGCCTGATCTTCACCGTCGGCTCCCGATTCGTCCAGCTGCGCTACTTCGGCGAGATGTTCCGGGTCCTCGGGCAGGCATTTCGTCATCATCCCGGCCAGGTCTCGTCCTTCCAGGCCTTGACCCTGAGCGTGGCCGGTCGCGTCGGCGCCGGCAACATTGCCGGCGTGGCGGTGGCCATCACCCTCGGCGGCCCGGGCGCCATTTTCTGGATGTGGGTGGTCGGGCTGATCGGCATGGCGACCAGCTTTTTCGAATGCTCGCTGGCCCAGGCCTACAAGACCCGAGACGCCAGGACCGGCACGTTCCGGGGCGGGCCCATGTATTACATCGAACGCGGTCTGGGCAGTCGCGGTCTGGGCATGGCGTTCACCCTGCTGTTGCTGGTCACCTTCGGCCTGGCCTTCGTCGCCCTGCAGTCGTTCACCGCCTCGTCTTCTCTCAACGAGGCCTTCGGCATACCGACCTGGGTTACCGGCGTGGTCCTGACCGCGGTCATCGGGATCACCATCTTTGGCGGCGTGCAGCGGATCTCGCGCGTCACCGAGGTCATCGTGCCGCTCATGGCCGTGCTCTACATCGTCGTGGCGTTGTTCGTGATCGTGGTCAATGCCGGCCAGATCCCGGCGGTGCTGGGGCTGATCGTCAACAGCGCGTTCGGCCTGGAGCCGGCCGTCGGCGGCGGCATCGGCGCGGCCATCATGCACGGCGTGCGGCGCGGGCTGTTTTCCAACGAGGCCGGTCTGGGCAGCGCGCCCAACGTGGCCGCGGTGGCCTATGTGCCGCATCCGGTCAACCAGGGCATCGTCCAGTCGTTCAGCGTGTTCATCGATACGGCGATCATCTGCACGGCCACCGCCTTCATCATCCTGATGGCCGGAATGCACACTGCGGGCACGGTCGACAACGGGGTGGTCCTGACCCAGCTGGCCCTGGCCCAGCACGTCGGACCCTGGGGTCAGACGTTCGTCAGCGTGGTCCTGATGCTGTTCGCGTTCAGCTCGATCCTGTACAACTTCTATCTCGGCGAAAACGCCACCCACTGGATGGATCCGGGCAATCGCGTGCTTTTCATCGTCTTTCGCGTGCTGATGCTGGTCCTGATCCTGTGGGGCTCGATGCAGAACCTGGAAACGATCTTCAGCTTTGCCGACCTGACCATGGCCTTGCTGGCGCTGGTGAATCTGCTTGCCCTGGCCTTGATGCTCAAGGTCTGTTTCCGGCTGATGCGCGACTACGACGAGCAGTCACGCGCCGGCAAGACCCCGGTCTTCGACCCGGAGCGATTTGCCGATCTTGATCTCGATCGTGACGCCTGGTCCGAGCCGCGACGGAGCGCGTGAGCCGAAACGCGCCGCTTCCCGGCCGCGGTGTGAAACGGGGGGTTCCAGACCCGGATGAGCGCGCTCAAGCCGCCGAGCGGTGGCGTTTGAGGTAGATCAGGATCTGGGAGATGGCGGCCGGGGTCATGCCGGGGATGCGGCTGGCCTGATCCACGGTCAGCGGGCGGATGCGCCCGAGCTTTTCGGTCAGCTCTGCCGACAGACCGCGGACGATCTGGAAGTCGAAATCATCGGGAATCCTCTGGTCGGCCGAGCGTCGCTGGCGCTCGATTTCGGCCTGCTGGCGGTCGAGGTAGCCGGCGTAGCGGATCTGGATGGCGACCTGCTCGGACACGTCTTGTTCCGCCACACCCGGTCCGATTCCGTCCACCTGCATCAGGCCGGCGTAGCCCACTTCCGGACGCTTGAGCAGGTCCGCGGCGCTGACGTCCTTGCTGATCGTGATGCCCAGGCATTCGGCGGCCGCCTCCGCCCGGGCCGATCCTGCGCTGACGCGCACGCTCCGCAGGCGCTCGAGCTCACTCGCGATCGCATCGCGCCGGCGGCCGAAGGCGTCCCAGCGGACGTCATCGACCAGGCCCAGTTGCCGGCCGGTCTCGGTCAGGCGCAGATCGGCGTTGTCTTCGCGCAAATGCAGGCGGAACTCGGCCCGGCTGGTGAACATACGGTACGGCTCCGGCGCCCCCTGGGTGATCAGGTCGTCGACCAGAACGCCGATGTAGGCCTGGTCGCGCCGCGGCGTCCAGGCTTCCAGGCCGGCGGCCTGACGAGCCGCGTTGACTCCGGCCAGCAGGCCCTGGGCGGCCGCTTCCTCGTAGCCGGTGGTGCCGTTGATCTGGCCGGCAAAATACAAGCCCTGCAGATGCCGGGTTTCCAGGCTTGGCCGAAGGTCGCGCGGGTCGAAGAAATCGTATTCGATGGCATAGCCCGGGCGGGTCAGATGGGCTTGCTCCAGACCCGGAATCGAGCGCACCAGTTCCAGCTGCACGTCGAATGGCAGGCTGGTCGAGATGCCGTTCGGGTACCACTCGTTCAAATCCAGCCCTTCCGGCTCGAGAAAGATCTGATGCGAGGTCTTGTCGGCGAAGCGCACGACCTTGTCCTCGATCGAGGGACAGTAGCGCGGGCCGGTGCTTTCGATGGCGCCGGAATACATCGGCGAGCGCTGGAGGTTGGCGCGGATGACCTCGTGGGTACGCTCGGAGGTTCGCGTGATGTAGCACGAGACCTGGCGCGGATGCCGCGCTCGATCGCCCAGAAACGAAAACACCGGGCGCGGGTCGTCGCCCGGCTGTTCGGTCAGCTCGGAGAAATCGATGCTGCGCCCGTCCAGGCGCGGCGGGGTGCCGGTCTTGAGCCGGCCAACGCGCAGCGGCAGTTCGCGCAGGCGCGCGGCCAGGGCATTGGCCGGTGCATCGCCGGCGCGGCCGCCGGCCAGCCTGGTTTCGCCGATATGGATGCGGCCCCCGAGAAACGTTCCGGTGGTCAGGACCACGGCGGCGGCGCGAAAGCTCAGCCCCATGCCGGTGCGAACGCCGACCACGCGCTCTCCCTCGACGATGAGGTCGTCGACGGCCTGCTGAAAAACCGACAGACCCGGCTGCTGTTCCACGGCCAGGCGAATGGCGGCCCGGTACAGGCTGCGATCGCACTGCGCGCGCGTAGCCCGAACCGCCGGGCCCTTGCGCGCGTTCAGGGTACGCCACTGGATGCCGGCCCGATCGGCCGCTGCGGCCATGGCGCCGCCGAGGGCATCGACCTCGCGGGCGAGGTGGCCCTTGCCGATTCCGCCGATCGCGGGATTGCAGCTCATCTGGCCGACGGTATCGATGCTGTGCGTGATCAGCAGCGTGCATGCGCCCGAACGGGCCGCGGCCAGCGCCGCTTCGGTGCCGGCGTGACCGCCACCGATTACGATGACGTCGAAAGGATCGGGATGGCGCATGGAATCACTGCCGTGCTCGGGACGACCGCTCAGTCTAGCAGTCGGCCGCGAGGTGGCCAAGTCACCGGCGATCGATTTCGCGCTGGCGGGTGCTCCGTCCTGAATCCCGCGAACGGGTCGGGGGAGGGGTGTCTTGCCGCGGCGGTGGCGGCGGGCGCAGCGCAGGGGCCGGCCGGCTCTCGGGGCGATCCCGAACCGGCGGTGGCGGTGAAACCGGCGCCGGCGGCGGGACCGGACGGACGCTGGGCGCGGCGGGACGGTCCTGCTGGGCACGTTGCGCCGGGGCGGTCGGAAGACCGCGTTCGGGAGGGGCAGCGGAACGCGGCCGCGAATCGCGCTGGAACGCCGACAGATCAATTCCGGTCTCGCCGGGAGGCTGCTGGCGCTGGCGCGGCGTGGGCCGGCTGGCCGGTCTGGAGCGGGCTGGCTCGGTACGCGAGTCGCGCCGCGGCGGCGGTGTTCGGGTGGGGGTCGAACGCACGCGCTCCCCGCTGTGTCGAGAATCCGTCGGCCGTCCGCGCGCGCTTGCCGCGGCTCGATCCTCAGCGATTCGATGGCGAATCATGGTCTCGGAGCGAGGCGGTGCGGTTTGCGTTCGGATCGCCGTTCGTTCGGGCTGGCGCTCCATCAGGCGCAGGCGCTGGTCGATTTCGCGCACGCGCTGCCCGGGCACCGGGTGGCCCGTCACGTACCGATAGGTTCCGGGCGCGGGTCGCCACGGACGGTAGCTGGAGTAGCTGAACCCGAAGGAATACCAGGGATAGTAGAAGCCGCTGCCGAAGGCAACGGAACTGCGAAAGCCGGGTCGGTAGCCGTAGTACCAGCCCGGGTACGGGTAGAACCAGGGGTCGAAAGAATGAACGAAGATCGAATGCGGATGGTAAAAGCGGCTGAAGTAGAAGTAATCCAGCGACCAGTACGGATAAATCAGCGGGTCGACGGCGACGACCGCGCGCGGCTGGGCGCGGGACTGATCATAGTACACGCCGTCCGAACCATAACGCGGCTGGAAATACGTGGCGCAGCCGGTCAGCGCCAGTGCGAGCAGCGCAATGAACAGCGTGCGCAATCGTGCGTTGTTGTCCATACCCACACTGTAGCGCATTCGCATAAACGGGGCCTGAATCGCCTCGCTCAGGCCTCTTGGAGCAGGGCGTGCAGTTCGTTGCGGCTGGCGCGACGCAGCGGTCGACCGTCGATCGGGCTGGGCGGTGCCTGGAGCGCCTCGCGCCCGATCATGAGGGCCATCTCCACGGTTTCCTCCCCGGCCTCGACGACGAGCACGTCGATCTCGCGCCATCCACCGTCGTGCCAGCGAATCCGGCGCCGTTCCTGGTCGAAGGCAATTCCGTGTTCCATCAGAAAGCGGACCACGCTGTCGGGGTCTTCGGAATACAGGTGAAGGCAGACGCGCGAGAACTCGTCGGCGGTGCCCTCGAGTACCGGGCCGACCAGTTTGGGCCCGAAATCGGCGAGGAAATCCATCGCTTCCAGCGCTGCCTCGCGCAGGACGCGGAGGCGTGCGGTGTGCTCCTCGCCGCCGTAGAGCAGCTGCCATTCCTTCAGCGCCCGTTCGATCTGGGTGTTCGACGGCAGGGCGCCGCGGGTCGAAGCGCCGAGGCGCTGGGCCGCCTTCTGCTTTGCGGCCAGGTAGGAGCGCTGACCTTCCGTGGCGATGATTCTTGCCGCCTCGGCAGCCACTTCCATGCGCACTCGTTCCGCGCTGCGCCGCGCCGTTTTTCCAGCCATCCTGGATTTCTCCTAGAAGATGTCGTAGGGATCGGTGTCCTCGCGACGCTCGTCGGTCGCCTCCAGGGGCGGCAGATTGTCGGCGTGGAACCATTCCTGTACGGCTCCGGCCGCGCCCGGGCGGGCGCGCAGGCCGGTTTCGGGGTTGATGAAGGCCCGTGCCAGGCCGACCGGCTCCGGCGGTTGGCGTTCGGGTCGGCCCTCGAGGGCAACCTCCATGTAGTCCACCCACAGCGGCAGGGCCGTACGTCCGCCCTGTTCCTGGCTGCCCAGGGATTCGTTGTCGTCCATGCCCAGCCAGATCGTGGTGACGATGCCGCCGCCGAAACCGACGAACCAGGTGTCGCGCAGATCATTGGTGGTGCCCGTTTTTCCGGCCAGGTCGCCGCGGCCCAGGCTCAGCGCCCGGCGCCCGGTGCCCTGGGTGACGACATCGGCCAGCATGGAGTGGATCAACCAGCTGGTCTGCGGGCTGAGCACCCGCGGCGCGATCCGCGGCAACTGCGGGCCGACCAGGTCGACGGGTTGGCTGCCGGCAGCGGCCAGCTCGGCCAGGTCGATGGACCGCGGGCCGACGAGTTCGCGGCTGCCGTTTTCCTCGCCTGCGATCGGGTCGGGGCATTCGGGGCAGATGCGGGTCCAGGCCGGCTCGAAAACGATCTGGCCGAAGCTGTCGGTGACCCGGTGCAGGATCTGCGGTTCGACCGCGAAGCCGCCATTGGCGAAGACCCCGTAGGCCGAGGTCAGGTCGAGCGGGGACAACGATGCCGAGCCCAGCGCCATGGAGGGTCCGTTCGGCAGATCGGCGCGGGCAAAGCCGAAATCGCTGATG
>PWJA01000184.1 GCA_003560975.1 Gammaproteobacteria bacterium | reverse complement strand
GATCGACTTCCAGCCCCTTCTCGGCCAGGAATAGATGGATTCGACGCGGACTGGGTGCTGCCGGATAGGTGTAGAGTTTCATGGCGCTTCGCGGGTCGGGCAATGCCGGGAGTGTAACCCTCGCCGCTGCCTCGATCGTAGCGAAAAGCGCTGCGCAGGCCAACGCCGCAGGCGTTAAAAAAGGCGCTCGGCCTATGAATGCAACAAATTAGGATGGTGGCCAGGGGCGGAATCGAACCACCGACACGCGGATTTTCAATCCGCTGCTCTACCAACTGAGCTACCTGGCCTTGGACTGGATTGTGCTGTTTCGCTCGGACGCCGGCTGGTTCGAGACATGCCGATCGAAACAAGCGCGTAGTTTATCACCTTCTTTTCGGCTTGGGTATCGTTCAGGGCCGGGAATCGCGTTCTTGTGCGGCGGCAGTCGTTCAGGTTCGGCCGAGGGAGATGGGCTAATATCCTGATTGGTTACCTGTTTGTTCGGAGGACAACATGCGCGGACTTTTCGTTGTTGCGCTCGCCGTCCTGGCAGCCGCCTGCGCGACCACCGTGCCGACCGAAGTCCGGACCGGTGAAATTTATCAGCGCCATGCCGGGGAGGAGTCGGTCAGCAGCGTGATCTACGGTTCGATCCGCAGCTGGCGACCGGCCGGCGACAACGCGGTGCTGATCGAGTTCTCGCGCAACCGCCATTACCTGTTCGAGCTCGATGCGCCGTGCCGCTCGGAGGTTCGCTTTGCCCAGGCGATTCGCCTGATCACTTCGACCCGGCAGCGGGTGGACCGCTTCGACCGGATTCAAGTTGGGGAAAGAACCTGTCGCATCCTCGACATTCGCGAGGTGGATTTCGACGCCGTGCGGGCGGACCTGGAACGGCTCCGCCAGCAGCCCGAAGCCGCGCGCGACAGCGTCGATATCGATCTCATCCACCAGGATGATTACTCGGGCGGGACGTAGCCGTCGGCGCGGTCGAAGTCGCCGCCGAAAAGAAAGCCTTCGGCCTGTTCCATCAGGTACTTGCGGTGCTCGGGGTCGATCGGGCTCAAGCGCTTTTCGTTGATCAGCAGGGTCTGGTGGGCCAGCCACTTCTGCCAGGCTTCGCGGCAGATGTTTTGCTGGATGCGCTGGCCCAATTCGCCGGGCAGGGGCGCGCGCGGCAGTGCTTCGCCTTCGCGCTTGAGGTGCTGACAGTACACGGTCTCGGTCATGCGTCGATCTGCGGTTGGGAACGATTGGCCAGTCTACCAGCCAGGGATTCGATTGCCTGACGGATGGGGCGCGGCAGCCCGGCCTCGAGCGCCTGGTCGATGTCGAACCAGCGCGACTGCGCATCGGCAATCTGTTGGCTTGCCGCCTCCGGGGGCCTGCCGGCAAAGCGCATGCGCAGACGGAAGTGGCTGAATTCGTGCTGGATCGGCGGCAATATCTCGGCTTCTCCCGGAGCCGGGGCATCGCCGGCTTCGGGCAAACACCACAAGCCACCCCAGATCCCGACCGGGGGGCGCCGAACCAGCAGGATGCGCCCGTCCGGATCCCGGATGATCAGCCAGGTCGAGGCGCGCTGCGGTCGATCGCGTCTGGGCTTTCGGGCCGGCAGCGACTCGACCCGATCCTCGATCCGCGCCCGGCAGTCGCGCTCGACCGGGCACAGCAGACAGGCCGGTTTTCGGGGGGTGCAGACGGTAGCGCCCAGGTCCATGATGGCCTGGGTATAGTGCGCGGCCCGATCCGGCGGCGTGCGCAGTTCGGCCTCGTTCCATAGCTGTTTTTGCACGGCGATTCGCCCGGGCCAGCCATCGATCCCGGCATGGCGGGCCAGGACCCGCTTGACGTTGCCGTCCAGGATCGGCGCGCGCCGGTCGTGGGCCTGGGCGACGATGGCGTTGGCCGTGGACTCGCCGATGCCGGGCAGCTGCCGGAGCGCCTCGGCCTGATCCGGCAGCCTGCCGCGGTGTTCGGCCAGGCACTGTCTGGCGGTCCGGTGCAGATTGCGCGCCCGGGCGTAATACCCCAGGCCCGACCACCGGGCCAGCACGTCATCGAGCGGCGCGCGGGCCAGTTCGGGCAGGGTGGGGAAGCGTTCCATGAAGCGCTCGAAGTAGTCGATCACGGTAGCGACCCGGGTCTGCTGGAGCATGATTTCCGAGACCCAGACGCGGTACGCGCTTCGGTCGATCTGCCAGGGCAGGTCATGGCGGCCGTGATCGGTCCACCAGTGCAGCAGGCGCTCGGCAAAACTGGATGGCGGTTCCTGCCGACTCATTGACGGATGATCAAGCGCTCTGTTCTGCCCGCTCCTCGACCGGCAGGACGGCGTGAACGAAGGTTCCGGCATCGAACGGACGCAGGTCGGCGGCGGTTTCGCCGACGCCGATGAAGCGGATCGGGATGTTCAGTTCGTGGGCGATGGCGAAGAGCACGCCGCCGCGCGCGGTGCCGTCGAGCTTGGTCACGGTGATGCCGGTCAGTTCCACGGCCTGGTTGAACTGACGCGCCTGCGCGAGCGCGTTCTGACCCGTTCCGGCATCGACAACCAGCATGGTCTCGTGCGGCGCGTCGGGATCGATCTTTTTCATCACCCGCCGAACCTTGGCCAGCTCGTCCATCAGATGGCCCTGGGTGTGCAGGCGACCGGCGGTGTCGGCGATCAGGACATCGATCCCGCGCGCCCTGGCCGAGTGCAGGGCGTCGTAGATCACCGCGGCGGTGTCCGCGCCCGATTTCTGGGCCACCACCGGTACGCCGTTGCGCTCGCCCCAGGCCTGAAGCTGTTCGACCGCGGCGGCGCGGAAGGTATCGCCGGCGGCGAGCATGACCGACAGGCCTTCGTCCATGTAGCGCCGGGCCAGTTTGCCGATGGTGGTGGTTTTGCCAACGCCGTTGACGCCGACGGTCAGGATGACGAACGGCTTTTTCGCCGGGTCGACGGCCAGGAATTGCTCTACCGGTTCGATCAGGTCATACAGCTCGGCCTGGACCGCCGGCAGCACCTGCGACGGCTCGGCTACCACGCCCTTGGCGATGCCTTCGCGCAGGCGATCGATGATCCGGGTGGTGGCTCCGACCCCCATATCGGCGGTCAGGAGAGTGGTCTCGATTTCCTCGATCAGTTCTTCGTCGATCTGGCTGGCGCTCTTGATCAGGCCGAACAGGCTCGACAGACTGGAGCGGGTGCGCGCCAGCCGGGCCTCGAGCGGGTCGACGCCGGATTTTTCGCTCGGCCGAACGGTCGTGGTTTCCACCCCGGTGCCGGATTTTTTGCGACGAAAGATCGAGAACATGGCGCAGGTATGCTATCACCATGACCGGAAAAATACGCATCATCGCCGGGCGCTGGCGCGGCCGCCGACTGGAGGTTCCGGACCGGCCCGGTCTCCGTCCCACCGGCGACCGGGCGCGCGAGACCCTGTTCAACTGGATCGGTCCGCGCGTGGTCGGGGCCCGGGTCCTCGACCTGTTCGCCGGCACCGGCGCCCTGGGCCTGGAGGCGGCCTCGCGCGGCGCGGGCCGGGTCGTACTCATCGAGCGCGACCCGGCGGCCGTCCGGCGTCTGCGCCAGGGCGCGCTGCAGTGGCCGGGCAGCGAGAGCGTCGAAGTCGTTGAGCAGGATGCCCTGCGCTGGCTCGAGCGTGAGCGGCAGTGCTTCGACCTGGTACTGGTCGACCCGCCGTTCGAGAGCGCATTGCTCGAACGGGTTCTGTCGCTGCTGCTGGAGCCGGTCGGCTGGCTGGCCGAGCGCGGCCTGGTCTATGTGGAGTGTGCCCCGGATCAGCTGCCGGATCCGTGGCCGCCGGGACTTGAGCTTGTTCGCCAGAAGCGGCTCGGCCAGGTGACGCTGACGCTGCTGCAGCGCTCCTCCGGTGCCCTGCGCGAGTGACGCTATAATCCCGGGCCAGTGTCAAACCCCGACCCAAACATGAATGCCTCTGCAATCGACTATCGCATTGCCGTCTATCCGGGTACCTTCGATCCTCTGACCAACGGGCATACCGACCTCGTTGCCCGGGCCTCGCGGGTCTTTTCTCTGGTGGTGGTCGCCATCGCCGAGAGCCCGCACAAGCAGCCGGCGTTCGGGCTGGACCAGCGGATTGATCTGTCGCGCCACGTTCTGGCCGAGGCCGGGGTGGAGAATGTCGAGGTGGTTGGTTTTGACTGCCTGCTGGCCGACTTTGTCGCCGAGTGGAAAGCCGGCGTCATCCTGCGCGGTTTGCGCGCCGTGTCGGATTTTGAGTACGAGTTCCAGCTGGCCTCCATGAACCGTCACCTTGCCCTCGACGTGGAGACCATGTTCCTGACGCCGGACGAAAAGCACAGTTTCATCTCCTCCACGCTGGTCAAGGAAATTGCCCGCCTGAACGGGGATGTTCGAAAATTTGTCCACCCGCGCGTGGCCGAGGCCCTGCGCCAGCGCTACAACTCCTGATCGCGCCGTTCGGCAGGATCGGCTGGAGAGGAACCCGACCATGAATCATTGTTTGCCGGCGCTCGGCGCCCGTGTCCTTCTTCTTCTCGTGCTGCTGGCATCGCTGCCGCTTGCAGCCGCCCCGAACCGGGTTGCCGTCTCCAGCGCCCATGAGCTGGCGACTGCCGCCGGTCTGGAAATCTTCGGGCAGGGCGGCAATGCGTTCGACGCCGCCGTGGCCGTATCGGCGGCCCTGGCCGTGGTCGAGCCGGCTTCTTCGGGCATCGGCGGCGGCGGGTTCTGGATCCTGCATCGGCCCGAGGACGATTTTTCGATCATGGTCGACGGGCGCGAGACGGCGCCGTCGGCCGCCACCCGCGACATGTTCCTCGACGAGGACGGTGAGGTGGTTCGCGACCGGGCCATCAACGGGCCGCTGGCGGCCGGCATTCCCGGTGCGCCCGCGGCGTGGGTTCACCTGGCCGAACGCTACGGCACGCTGCCGCTGGCCGAACTGCTGGGTCCGGCCATTCGCCTGGCCGAAGACGGGTTTCCCGTGGATTCCAAGTATCAGACCCTGCTGAACTTTCGCGCCCACATCATGCTGCGCTGGCCGGACACGGCCGAGATCTTCCTGCCCGGCGGCGACATTCCCGAAGTGGGCGCGATCATCCGCCAGCCGGACCTGGCCGGCACGCTGCGGGCCCTGGCCGCAGAAGGCTTCGACGGCTTCTACCGTGGACCGGTGGCCGCGAAACTGGTGGCCGGCGCCAACGCCGAAGGCGGCATCTGGTCGCTGGACGATCTGGCCGCCTACGAGGTGGTCGAGCGCGACGTTGTTCGAACCCGCTATCGTGGCCATGAACTGATCACCGCCTCGCCGCCGTCGTCGGGCGGCATCGTCATTGCCCAGATCCTCAATCTGATCGAGCCCTACGACCTGGGCGCGATGAGCCGGGTCGAACGGGTCCACCTGCTGTCCGAGGCGATGCGCCGGGCCTACCGTGACCGTGCCTTGTACCTGGGCGATCCCGATTTCGTCGACATTCCGACGTCGATGCTGCTCAGTCCGTACTACGCGGCGGGCCTGCGCGCCGGGATGCGCATGGACCGGGCCACGCCGTCGGCGGCGCTGGCGGCCGATCCGTCGCTGCGGCCGGAGGGCGACAACACCAGCCATTTTTCGCTGATCGACGGCGATGGCAACATGGTCTCGGCGACCCTGACCATCAATCTGCCGTACGGCGCGGCCTATGTGCCGCCCGGGACCGGGGTGCTGCTCAACAACGAGATGGACGATTTCTCGGCGGCGCCGGGCGTGCCCAACGAGTACGGCCTGATCGGTTTCGATGCCAACGCGATCGAGCCGGGCAAGCGCATGCTCTCGTCGATGAGCCCGACCATCGTGAAGTCGAACGACCGCGTGGCCGTGCTCGGGACGCCGGGCGGGTCGCGCATCATCACCATGGTCTTGCTCGGCATCCTCGATTTCGTCGACGGCAATGGCCCGGAATCCTGGGTTTCGCTGCCGCGCTTCCACCACCAGTATCAGCCGGATGAGATTTCGCTTGAGCGGGGCTTTCTCAGCGATGAGGAGATCGCCGAGCTGGAGGCGCTGGGCCACGAGGTCAGCGTCCGCGCCCGGACCTGGGGCAACATGCACGGCGTGATGTGGGATCGAGCCAACGACCGGGTCGAGGCCGCCCATGATCCGCGCTGGGATTCCGGCGGGGCCGAAGTGCGCGATCTTCGCTGAGGCGCTCACCGCGACGGCGGAAAAATCACCCGACCGGCAACGAAAAAGGGCACTGGCCGATCAGCCAGTGCCCTACGGGCGAGCCCGCGGGGGGCGCCGGTTTTCTGGATCTCGCCGTTCGGCCTCAGGTCCGCTCGAAGATGCCGGCCGCACCCATGCCGGTGCCAATGCACATCGTGACCATGCCGTAGCGCTGCTGGCGGCGCTGCAGACCGTGAATCAGCTTGGCGGCCAGGATCGCGCCGGTGGCCCCGAGCGGATGGCCCAGGGCAATGGCCCCGCCGAGCGGGTTGACCTTGTCGGGATCGAGTTCCACCGTACGCATCACCGCCAGCGCCTGGGCGGCGAAGGCCTCGTTGAGCTCGATCCAGTCCAGATCTTGTTGGGAAACCCCGGTCTGTTTGCACACTTTGGGGATGGCCTTGATGGGGCCGATGCCCATGATCTCGGCCGGCACGCCGGCCACCGAAAAACCGCGGAACACCGCCAGGGGCTTGAGGTTGAGTTCCTTGAGAACGCGTTCAGAGACCAGGACCAGAGCCCCGGCGCCGTCCGACATCTGCGAGCTGGTGGCGGCGGTGACCGATCCGCGGGCGTCGAACACGGTTCGGAGCTTGCCCAGCGCTTCGGGCGAGGTGTCGCGCCGCGGACCCTCGTCGGTGTCGATGACGGTCTCGATCTCGCGCACCTGTCCGGTCTTCGGATCGGGCACCCGGCTGGTGACGGTGTAGGGCCGGATCTCGGTGAATTCGCCGCCGTCGATGGCCGCGATCGCCTTCTGGTGCGAGCGGTAGGCGAACGCGTCCTGGTCTTCGCGACTGACGTTCCATTGCTGCGCGACTTTTTCCGCCGTGATTCCCATGCCGTAGGCGATGGCGACGTTTTCATTGTCGTCGAACACCTTCGGGTTCATGGCCACCTTGTGGCCCATCATCGGGACCATGGTCATGGTCTCGGTGCCGGCGGCGATCATCACGTCGGCCTCGCCCAGGCGGATGCGGTCGGCGGCCATGGCGATGGTCTGCAGGCCCGACGAGCAGAAACGGTTGACCGTGACCCCGGGCACGTTGTCGGGCAGGCCGGCCAGCAGCGCGCCGATGCGGGCGACGTTCATGCCCTGCTCGGCCTCGGGCATGGCGCAGCCGACGATGACGTCCTCGACTCGGGCCGGATCCAGATCCGGTACTTCGGCCAGCGCGGTCTTGAGCGCGTGGGCCAGCAGGTCGTCCGGACGGACATTGCGAAAGCCGCCCTTGAAGGCCCGGGCAACCGGGGTGCGGACGGCGGAAACGATATAAGCGTCACTCATTTTTTGAGAATCCTCGAAAAGTTTGAAGTCTTTCGGTTTACGGGTTCCGGGTTCCGGTTTCCGGGAAGGGACTAACGGAAACCGGAAACCGGTAAGCGGAAACCGATCAATTTCGCAAAGGCTTGCCCGTCTTCAACATATGCCCAATCCGCTCCTGCGTCTTCGGCATCGCGCACAGCTCGAGGAAGTGTTCGCGCTCGAGATGATGCAGCCAGGCCTCGTTGACCGGCGTGCCGCGGTCGATTTTTCCTCCGGAGATCGCGGTGGCGATGCGGCTGCCGATCTCGAAGTCATGCTCGGAGATGAAATGACCTTCGAGCATGTTGACCAGCAGCATCTTCAGGGTGGCGATGCCGACGTCACCGGCGGCCGGGATGGTCCGCTCGGCCAGCGGCGGACGATAGCCGGCCGCGGCCAGCGCACGAGCCAGGCCGTGAGCGGCGTGCAGAAGCTCCTGCTCGTGCAGGACGATCAGGTCCTCCGGGCGCAGGTAGCCCATTTCCCTGGCTTCCATGGCCGACCCGGCGACCTGGCCCATGGCGACCTGCTTGTAGCGTTTTTCCAGCAGCGGCCAGGTGTCGCCGGCGGCGACATCGGCGTTGATTTGCAGGGCCAGGGTGGCCAGCCCTCCGCCGGCCGGCAGCAGGCCGACTCCGGCTTCGACCAGGCCCATGTAGCTTTCCAGATGGGCCACCCGGCGGCTGGCATGCATGGCCAGCTCCAGGCCGCCACCCAGGGCCAGACCGCGCACGGCCGCCACCGAAGGAATGCCCGAGTAGCGCATCCGCAGGTTGACCTCCTGGAAGCCCTGCACCAGTTCACGCACGCTGTCGTAGTCGCCGCGCTGGATGGCTTCGGCGGCGGCCTTCAGGTTGGCGCCGGCCGAGAACGGGCCCTTGGGCTGCCAGATCACCAGGCCTTCGAAATCCGCTTCGGCCCGATCCAGCGCCGCGTTGAGGCCTTCGACCGCGCTGTTGTCGATCACGCCCATCTTGGTCTTCAGGCTGGCGATGAGCACATCGTCGGTCAGGGTCCACAGGCGAATGCCATCGGTTTCATGCACCGTCTGGCCGTCGTGCGAGGCCTCTCCGATCAGGCGGACGGGCTGATACTGGCGCTGGTAGACGGGCAGGTCGGGGCGCGCGCTGATCTTGCCTTCGGCCGCCGAAAAAGAACCGCCCGGCCCATGGGCGCCATCGACTTCGCTGACCCATTTGGGCAAGTGGGCCTGGACCCCGGTCTTGTCGCCATCGATATCGGCCTGGATCCGTTCGGCCACGGGCTGCCAGCCGGCGGCCTGCCACTGCTCGAACGGGCCCAGCTTCCAGCCGTATCCCCAGCGCATGGCGAGGTCGATCTCGCGCGCGGATTCGGCGATCTCGGCCAGGTGGTAGGCGCAGTAGTGAAACAAGTCGCGGTGGATGGCCCAGAGGAATTCGGTCTCCGGGAATTCGCCCTTGGCCAGCTCGGCCAGCTTTTCGCCCGGATCGCGGATGGCCAGAATGGCCTTGACTTCGTCGCGCAGGCTGTAGTCGGTCGCGCGGTAGTCGCCCGTTTCCGGATCGAATACCTTGATTTCCTTGCCTTCCTTGCGGAAGACGCCGGCGCCGGACTTCTGGCCCAGCGCGCCGGCGTCGATCAGTCCGGCCAGCCACTTCGGAGCCTGGAACAGGTGATGCCAGGGATCGTCCCCGAGCTTGGAATCCATGGTCCGGATGACGTTGGCCATGGTGTCCAGTCCGACGACGTCGGCCAGGCGAAAGGTTGCGCTCTTCGGTCGTCCGATGGCCGGGCCGGTCAGGGCATCGACGGTATCGAAACCCAGCCCCAGGCGCTCGGCGTGGTGCATGGTCGACCACATGGTAAACACGCCGACCCGGTTGGCGATGAAATTGGCGGTGTCGCGACAGCGCACGACCCCTTTGCCGAGATTGCGGGTCAGAAAGTCTTCGAGCAGGTCGAGCACCTGGTCGTCGGTGCCGGGGTGCGGAATGAGTTCCACCAGGTGCATGTAGCGCGGCGGATTGAAAAAATGCACGCCGCAGAAGCGTTCCTTCAGGGCCTCGGGCACAACGCCGGCGAGCTCGCCGATCGACAGGCCGGATGTATTGGTGACGAAGAACGCGTCGGCGTGGATGTGCGGACCGATTTTTTCATACAGGGACTTCTTGATGTCCATCCGCTCGACGATCGCTTCGATGATGAAGTCGCAGTGGGCGAGCTGTTCGAGATCGTCGTCGAAATTGCGCGGGGTGATGAACTGGACCAGATCCTTGCTCGCCAGCGGCGCGGGCTTGAGCTTGAGCAGGTTGGCGACGGCGCCGGCGGCAATCCCGGAACGCTTGCCTTCTTCCGAGGGCAGGTCGTAGAGGTCGACCGGAATCCCGGCGGCGGTCAGGTGGGCGGCAATCTGGGCGCCCATCACGCCCGCGCCGAGCACGGCGGCGCGGCGAACCAGAAGTTTGTGATCTGTCATGTCGTGTCCTTGGGGTTTGAATGCTTGGCAATCGGAATTGTGGGTGCCGTTCAGCCGGCCGCCGCCAGCTTCGGAGCCTCGTCGCGCGTGGTGTCGAGTTCTTCAGGAGTGAATTCATCGACGGCGATGACCCGCGCGCTGAGCTCCTGGGCCCGGATCAGGTCGGCCGCCTGCTCTTCGGTGATCACGCCCGCCTGGACAGCCTTGGAGCTTACCTCGTGCACGTTGGTCGGGCTGGGCACGGCCTTGAGCGCGTTGCGCAGCGCGTGTTCGGCCGGCTCGGCCTTCAGAACCGCGTCGAAGGCTTTCAGGACGATCCCGGCGCCGTCTTCCACGTCGGATACGTAGGCACCGTGAATCAGACGCGCGCGTGTCGGGCTCTTTTCCAGCAGTTGACGGGCAATGGTCCGGCCGGTGCGGTCGCCGGCCGGCGCGTTGCGCCGCCCCAGCGGGAAGTTGATCAGGCGCAGCACGGGGCCCAGAGCCGGGATCGGGAAATTGCGGTAGACCCCGTAGAGCGCCTCTTCGACCTGGTTGAGGCTGTCCTGGACCGCAAAATGCAGGACGGCCAGATCCTCTTCCGGCCGGCCATCGTCCTCGAAGCGCCGCAGGGTGGCCGAGGCCAGGTACAGGTTGGCCAGGGCGTCGGCAAAGCGACCGGAAAGTTTTTCGGCAAACTTGAACTTGCCGCCCAGGATGAGCAGGCTCAGGTCGGCGGTGAAGGTGAACGCGGCACTCAGGCGGTTGATCTGACGGTAATACCGGGCGGTCGGACCGCTCACCGGGCTGGCGCTGAAGCGCGCGCCGGTCAGGGCCAGCACCGGCGAGCGTACGGCGTTGGAGATCAGGAAGCCGACGTGCGCCCACAGCGCCTTGTCGAAGGCGCCCAGGTCATTGTCGGCGGCTGCGGTCATCTCCTTGATCAGGTAGGGATGGCAGCGGATCGCGCCCTGGCCGAAAACGATCATGGAGCGGGTCAGGATGTTGGCCCCTTCGACCGTGATCGAAACCGGCAGGGCCTGGTAGTTCATCGACAGGTAGTTGCCCGGTCCCTCGACCACGGCCTTGCCGCCGTGAATGTCCATGGCGTCGTTGACGACCCGGCGGTTGGCCTCGGTCAGGTAGGCCTTGAGGATGGCCGACAGAACCACCGGCTTGTCGCCGCGATCGAGCGCGCTCAGGGTCAGCTTGTGAGCGGCTTCCATGCGATAGGTTTCCGCGCCGATGCGGGCGAGGGGTTCCTCGATGCCCTCGAAATGGCCGATCGGCTGCTTGAACTGGTAGCGGATCCGGGCATACGCACCGGTGAGCATGCTCGCCGTCTTGCCGCCGGCGACCCCCTGGGCCGGCAGCGAGATGGCGCGTCCGGCGGCCAGGCAATGCATCAGCATCCGCCAGCCCTGGCCGATTCGTTCCCGGCCTCCGATCAGCCAGTCCATCGGGATGAACACGTTCCTGCCGCGGGTCGGACCGTTCATGAACAGGCTGCCGCCGGGCAGATGGCGGCTGCCGATCTCCACGCCGGAGGTGCTGGTCGGAATCAGCGCGCAGCTGATGCCCAGGTGTTCCTTGCCGCCGAGCAGGCCGTCGGGGTCGCGGGTCTTGAACGCCAGGCCCAGCACCGTGGCGACCGGCGCCAGGGTGATGTAGCGCTTGTCCCAGGTGACCGACAGGCCAAGCACCTCTTCGCCGTCGATGACTTTCTTGCACACGATGCCTTCGTCCGGCATCGAGGCCGCGTCCGAGCCCGCTTGCGGAGAGGTCAGGGCAAAGCACGGAATTTCGTCGCCGCAGGCCAGGCGGGGCAGGTAGTGTTCTTTCTGTTCTTCGGTACCGAAGTGCATCAGAAGCTCACCCGGCCCGAGCGAGTTCGGAACCATGATGCTGACCGCGGCGGTCAGGCTGCGGGTGGAGATCTTGGTGACCACGGCGGCGTTGCCCTGAGCGCTGAAGTCCAGGCCGCCGTATTGCTTCGGAATGATCATGCTCAGGAAACGCTTTTCGCGAATGAACTGCCAGACTTCGGGCGGCAGATCCTTGAGCTCGCGGTTGATCTGCCAGTCGTCGAGCATGGCGCACAGTTCTTCCACGGGGCCGTCGATGAACGCCTGCTCCTCTTCGGTCAGGCGCTGCGGCGGCATGTCGAACAGCTTCTTCCAGTCCGGTTTGCCGGAGAACAACTCGGCATCCCACCAGACCGTGCCTGCATCCAGGGCTTCTCTCTCGGTTGCCGACATGGCGGGCAGAACCGTCTTGAACCAGGAAAACAGCGGTGCAGAGATCACGGCCCGACGCAGCGGGTGGACGGCCATGACCGCAAAGGCGATGGTCGCGACGGTCAACAGGGCCACCATCGGCCAGGCAACGGCAGCGATGGCGGTAAGGCCCAGACCCAGCGCTGAAGCCGCGGCCGCGCTCCATGCGGGAGCACGCAGGTAGGCCAGGGCCAGCAGGACGACAACAAAAGCGATCAGGAAGCTCAGGGTCATGGTGAAGTCTCCAGGGTATCGGGGGTACCGGTGCGAGCGGTGGAATGGGAAGATGCGGCATGGTCGCTGCTGCCGCGCAGTCCGGCGGCGGCGAACCGAACCAGATCCGAGGCAATGGACCGGGTATCGGCGAGGCTGCTTTCGGCCATGGTGTAGGTGAGGGCGCCGACGATGAAATCGAGCTGGCGGCGCAACAGTTCGGGCTGACGACCGGGCAGGCTGCGCGCGATGGCGTCGCCAAAGCGGCGCATGACGAACGCGTACTCGCTGCTGATGGCGGCGTGCAGATCCTCGTCGCGGTCGGCGAAGGCGCGCATCAACAACTGCATGAAGCGATGACCGTCGGCGTCGGAGCCGCGCGAGAACGCCAGCGCGGGATAGACGAAGGCGTCGAGAACATCCTCCAGGCTGTGTCCTTCCGGGCGGGCCAGGGCCTGCTCCAGGCGGGCCAGGCGGGCCTGATTCAGAGCGTCCAGTCGGCGCCGGAACACGGCCAGAAGCAGCGCCTGTTTGGAGCCGAAATGATAGTTGACCGCGGCCAGATTTACCCCGGCCGACTGGGTGATCTGACGCAGCGTGGCCACGTGAAAGCCCTGTTCGGCAAACAGTGCCTCCGCAGCGTCGAGGATTCGGTCGCAGGTCGTGGTCTGAGTCAAAACAAACGTTCGATTGAAACGATTGTTTGAATCATAGCATGCTGCATTGTCGGACGTGAACGGTCGGCGCGTTCCCCGCGATGCAACGAATCAGCTCTGAACAACGCACTCCAGGGGGTTGACCGTCGAGCTGACCCGGGCCCGGCCCGGATTGGAGACGATGACCGCGCGTGGGCTCGCCCGGCCGGTCGGGTCGCATACGCGAATGGTCAGATTGGTGCCGAACGCGCCGCCGCCCGGCTGAAATCGAACCCGCGTGCGACCGGCCGAATGCAGCAGGAGCCGCGGTTCGGCCGCGACGACCCGGAGCACGTCCTCCGGCGCGGACGGAACGCCCTGATTGTCGCGGTCCACGAAGACAATCCAGCCCTGGTCCCAGCGATTGCTGCCGCTGCAGAACTGCTGATCGATACTGGGGCAGGCGACCACGTTGCTGCGCAGGGTGATCGCTGCATTGCGCGCGAACTGGACATGCGCCATCACGCCATTGGACTTGGCCGTGATCCGGCTCTCGGCGATGAATCCACCCATCGCCGGAACGCCGATGCTGGCGAGAATCGCCGCAACGCCGAGGATGATCATGAGTTCGACAAGGGTCAGGCCGCGACTCTGGTACGCCATCGCTCCGTTCTCTGTTTGAATCGAGTCCGGAATCAGTCTGACGGCCAGCGCCGCGCCGGCCAATCAGTCGATGGTGCGGCTTTTTGTGCGAATCATCCCCGGGGTTTTGTCCGAATTGCGCGGTCCGGGTCAGGCGTCAAGAACCTGCTCGATCCGCTGCACCGCTCGCTTCAGGGTATCCAGGTCGCACGCAAACGACAGGCGGAGGTGCCCCGGCGCGCCGAAGGCCGTGCCCGGGACCGTGGCGACACCGGCGTGTTCGAGAAGATGCTCGGCCAGCGCGAGGTCGTCGTTCAGGCCCAGCTTGGCAATCGCCTCGGAGCAGTCGGCGAACACGTAAAACGCGCCTTTTCCGGGGATGCAGCTGATCCCGGGGAGTGCGTTCAGCGCCGGCACCAGCCAGTCGTGCCGCCCTCGGAATGCGCGGCACATTTCGGCCACGCAATCCTGATCGCCGGTCAGCGCCGCTTCGGCCGCAGCCTGACTGATGGAGCAGGGGTTGGAGGTGCTCTGTCCCTGCACCTTGCGCATTTCCTTGATGATGGCGGCCGGGCCGGCCGCGTAGCCGATGCGCCAGCCGGTCATCGCGTAGCCCTTGGATACGCCGTTGACCACGATCAGGCGCCTCTTGAGCTCGGGCACGACTTCACCGATGCTCGCGAAAGGCTCGTCCGACCACCAGATGTGTTCATATATATCGTCCGAGCAGATCAGGATGCGCGGATGATCGAGCAGGACCTCGCCGATTTCGGTCAGCCATTGCCGGCTGTAGACCTGCCCGGTGGGATTGCTCGGTGAGTTGAGCATGATCATGCGGGTTTGATCGGTGATCGAGGCGGCCAGCTGTGCCGGGCTGATCAGGTAGTCGGATTTGGGCGAGGTCGGCAGGATGACCGGCTCGCCGTCGGCCAGGCGGACCATGTCCGGGTAGGAAACCCAGTACGGCGCCGGAATCAGCACTTCGTCGCCATCGTTGATGGTGGCCTGGAGCAGATTGTAGATGGCCTGCTTGGCCCCGTTGGAGACGAGAACTTCCGCCGCCTCGTAGACCAGATTGTTGTCGCGCCGGAGTTTGTCGATGACCGCCTGTTTCAGGCCCGGCGTGCCGTCGACGGCGGTGTAGCGGGTCTGGCCGGCCTGAATCGCCTCGATGGCGGCCGCGCGAATGTGTTCGGGCGTGTCGAAATCCGGCTCGCCCATGCTCAGAGAAATGATGTCCTTGCCCTGGGCGCGCAGTTCGGCCGCTTTCATGCTCATCGCGATCGTTGCCGACGGCTTGACCTGGGCAACGCGCGTGGATAGTCGAATGGTCACAATGCTTCCCCGTGTGGATGGTGGCGGTGATCGTCCATGCCGTTTCGACATCGACTTCGCTCGCTCACTAGTATACTGACCGCCGTGCCCTTCGCAGTCCCCAGCCCAGGATGAGTCGCCGATTCCGCATGGTATCCGGATATGAGCCGGCGGGCGATCAGCCGGCGGCGATCCAGCAGCTGGTCGAAAGCCTGTCTTCCGGTCACCGCCACCAGACGTTGCTCGGCGTGACCGGCTCGGGCAAGACCTTCACCATGGCCAATGTCGTCGAGCGCATCCAGCGTCCGGCCCTGGTCATGGCGCCGAACAAGACCCTGGCCGCGCAGTTGTACGGGGAGTTCAAGGCGTTTTTCCCCGACAACGCGGTCGAGTACTTCGTTTCCTACTACGACTACTACCAGCCCGAAGCCTATGTGCCGTCGACCGACACCTTCATCGAGAAGGATGCCTCGATCAATGAACACATCGAACAGATGCGGCTGTCGGCGACGAAGTCATTGCTGGAGCGACGCGACACCCTGATCGTGGCGACGGTATCGGCCATTTACGGCCTGGGCGACCCAAGCGCATTCCTCAAGATGACCCTTCCGCTGGCGGTCGGGGAGCGCATGAGCCAGCGCCAGATCCTGCGCCGGCTGGCCGAGATGCAGTACGCGCGCAACGATTTCGAGCTGCGACGGGGAACCTACCGGGTGCGCGGCGAGGTCATCGACATCTTTCCCGGCGATTCCGAGATCGAGGCGGTGCGCGTCGAGCTGTTCGACGACGAGATCGAACGGATCAGCTATTTCGACCCGCTGACCGGTGAAGTCCGCGACAAGCTCGACGAGCTCACCATTTTCCCGAAGACGCATTACGTGACGCCTCGTCAGGTTGTGCTGGACGCGGTCGAGGCGATCAAGGCCGAGCTGGCCGAGCGGCTCCCGCAGCTGGAAGGCGCCGGCAAGTTGCTGGAGGCGCAGCGCATCAAGCAGCGCACCCAGTTCGATATCGAAATGATGCTGGAACTGGGTTATTGCCAGGGGATCGAGAACTACTCGCGCCATCTGACCGGCAGGCAGCCCGGGGAGGCGCCGCCGACGCTGTTTGATTACCTGCCGCGCGACGCCATCCTCATCGCCGACGAGTCGCACGTCACCATCCCGCAGATCGGCGGCATGTACCGGGGCGATCGGGCCAGGAAGGAAACGCTGGTGGAGTTCGGTTTTCGCTTGCCATCGGCGCTGGACAATCGACCGCTGAAGTTTGAAGAGTTCGAAGAGCGCGCTCCGCAGATGATCCTGGTCTCGGCCACGCCGCGCGCGTGGGAACTGGAGCGATCATCGATCGTGGCCGAGCAGGTGGTGCGCCCGACCGGCCTGATCGACCCGCAGGTCATCGTGCGGCCGGTGCGCACCCAAGTCGATGACCTGCTTTCCGAGATTCGCGAACGGGTCGGTTCCGGAGATCGGGTGCTGGTCACTACGCTGACCAAGCGCATGGCCGAAAACCTGACCGAGTACCTGTCCGAGCACGATGTCCGGGTCCGCTACCTGCACTCCGACATCGACACCGTTGAGCGGGTCGAAATCATCCGCGATCTTCGCCTGGGCACCTTTGACGTGCTCGTCGGGATCAATTTGTTGCGAGAGGGGCTGGATCTGCCGGAGGTTTCTCTGGTGGCCATTCTGGACGCGGACAAGGAGGGTTTTCTGCGCTCGGAGGGCTCTCTGATCCAGACCATCGGCCGGGCGGCGCGCAACCTGCGCGGCACGGCCATTCTGTACGCGGAGCGGGTGACCGAATCCATGCGTCGGGCGATCGACGAGACCGAACGTCGCCGGGCCAAACAGCTGGCCCACAACGAGGCGCACGGGATCACGCCGCAAACCATCGTCAAGAATATTGCCGATATCATGGCCGACGCTCACCAGACCCCGGGCAAGAAAAAATCCGGGCGGAAGGCGGCGGAGAAATCGGCCGGCTACGCGGCCGAGATCCAAACGCCCGAGCAGGCGGCCCGGGAAATCGCCCGCCTTGAAAAGGAAATGTTCAAGGCGGCCGAGAATCTCGAATTCGAGCAGGCCGCCGCGCTGCGCGATCAGATTGCCCGGATTCGGGAAGCGGGCTTTCGGCCGGCCTCGGCGAGCGCTGCGTAAGCCCCGGTGCCTTGCAGGATTCTGCGCCGGGCCGCTCTGTTCAATCCTGCTGCGGGCCGGAAGGCTGGCCCGGCTCGGTGACGGCCCAGATCAAGGCCAGCACCCAGCCGACACCGAAAAATACCAGTCCCAGGATGTTGAGCGCGGCCAGAGCGCCCAGGCGCGGATGGTGGCGATACCAGCCGATCGCTGTGGGGATCAGGATGAACGGCAGCATCAGGACGGCCAGGTAGACGATTTCATCGGCGGTCAACACGGTTTCGGCATCCCCGGTCAGGAGCGGAAGATGGCGTCCAGCGCCTCGTCCAGCCGCTCGTAGCGAAAGGAAAACCCCGCCTCCTCGAAGCGTTTGGGGCGCATTTTCGCTCCGGTCAACAGGAGTCGGGACATTTCGCCGAAGGCCAGTTTCAGGGCAAGGGCCGGGGCCGGCAGCACCGCCGGGCGGTTCAGGGCCTGCCCCAGGGCACGGGTGAACTCGGCGTTGGTGACCGGGTTGGGTGCCGATGCATTGAATGGGCCGGACAGGTCTTCACGCTCGATCAGAAACAGGATCATGGCCACGATGTCGTCGCGATGCACCCAGGGCATGTACTGCTTGCCGTCACCCAGCTTGCCCCCCAATCCGAGCTTGAATAGCGGCGTTGTTTTGGCGAGCATGCCGCCGCCGGCATCCAGGACCAGGCCGATGCGCAGAATCGCCACTCGAACTCCGTGATCTTTGGCCTTGACGGCCTCGGCCTCCCAGTCCCGGCACAGGCGGTGGGCAAACTCATCGTGCGGGGTGGTCTGTTCGGTAACCTCACGGCTGCCCTGGTTGCCGTAGTAGCCAACCGCAGAGGCCGATACCAGAACCGCCGGCGGTTCTTTCATCCGCGCGCAAAGCTCGACGATCTCTCGCGTCACATCGATCCGCGACCGCAGCAGTTCGGCTTTCTTTTTGTCCGTCCAGCGCCCTTCGGCGATCGGTTCGCCGGCCAGGTTGACGATCGCCGATGGCGCTTGTTCGGCGAAGTCGGCAACGGACTCGCGGACCAGGGCCTGCTCCGGAAGGCGACCGCGCGCCTTGTCGGGGGTGCGCGAGACGACCAGCGGGATGTGCCCGGCTTCCACCAGCGCCTTGCACAGTCGTTGGCCGACAAATCCGCTGCCGCCGGTGATGAGTACTTTCATTGCTCCACTCCCGTTGAAGTTCGAAACACGAAAAGCCTAACGGACGTCAATGCACGGACGATGAAGTCCGGCCGGGCGCTGGTCGTTGATTGACCATACCAGAACGGCATCCTGTCGGGCATGCGGCCGCCCGGATGGGCCCGGCAACGGCTTTACTTCGAGCCGTTGAACAGATCCCGGGTGCCGACCGCCTCGGCCGCGGCACCCAGGCGCTGCAGGGCCAGAGCGTATGCGCCAACCCGGAAGGAGGTCTCGTGTTCATCGACCAGATCCTGGATCCGATCGAACTGGTGGCTCATGCGCTGCTGCAGGCGCTTTTCGACCTTGTCAGCCGACCAGTAGTCGCCGGTCAGGTTCTGGATCCATTCGTAGTAGCTGACCGTAACACCCCCGGCATTGGCCAGGATGTCGGGAATCACGGTGACGCCTGCTTCGTTGAGGATCTCATCCGCTTCCGCGGTGGTCGGGCCGTTGGCGAGCTCGATCACGGCGCGGGCCTTGATCGCGCCGGCGTTGTCGCCGGTGATCACGTCGGCCAGGGCGGCGGGCACGAGCACATCCACATCCAGTTGGAGCATTTCCTCGTTGGTCAGCCGCTCGGCCTGGACCGCATCGCAGACCGATTCTTCGCAGTAGACGGCCTTCAGCGAGCGACGCTCGTTCTTGAACCGGATCAGGCTGGGCACGTCGAAACCCTTGTCGGAATGAATCGCCCCCTGGGAGTCGCTGACCGCAACGACGCGGTAACCGGCGTCGAACAGCAGTCGGGCAATGCCCTGGCCGGCGTTGCCGAAGCCCTGGATGGCCACGCGGGTCTGTTCGGCCGACCAGCCGTGGCGTTCGGCCAGCTTTTGCACACACACCAGACCGCCTCTGGCGGTTGCGGTACTGCGTCCCTGGCTGCCGCCCAGGGCTATGGGTTTGCCGGTAATGACGGCAGGCTCATGGCGACGAACCACGTGGGCGTATTCATCCATCATCCAGCCCATGATGCGTTCGTTGGTATAGACATCGGGCGCGGGAATATCGACTTGGGGACCGATGAAGTCGGCAATGCGCCGAATCAGTCCGCGGCTCAGGCGTTCGAGCTCCATTTGCGAGAGCTTTTTCGGGTCGACCGTGATTCCCCCTTTCGCGCCGCCGTAGGGAAGGTCCATGACCGCACACTTGCAGGTCATCCAGAAGGCCAGGGCCTTGATTTCGTCCAGATCGAGGTCGGGATGGTAGCGGATGCCGCCCTTGCCCGGCCCGCGCAGATCGTTGTGATGGACCCGGTGCGCGGCAAACATTTCCAGCCGGCCATCGTCCATGCGCAGCGGAACGGACACGCTGAGCACCGCCTTGGGGTGGTGCAAGCGAATGTAGGTTTCTTCGGTGATGTCGACCAGTCTGGCCGCCTCGTCGAGACGACCGAGTGCTCTTTCGAACAGGGAATTTGTGCCCATGACGGGGCCTCTGATGGCCAAATCGGTACTGTAGCAGAGCAGCTTTGCGGCCTTGGCAGTAGAATGGCGGGCCTTTCCGGAAATTGACCGATACTCATGGAACAGACCACCATCAAGAATTTACTCGACGATCTCGAGCGCCGCGTTGCTGCGCTTAGGGGGTATCTTTGACTTCGAAGGAAAGGTAGAGAAGCTCGAAGAGGTCACTCGCGAGCTGGAAGACCCCGCGATCTTGAATGATCCGGAGCATGCGCAGAACCTGGGACGCGAAAGAGCCGAACTCGATCGCTCGGTCAGCGCCCAGCGCGAGGTGATCGAAGGCGTTCGGGATGCGGCCGAACTGCTCGATCTGGCCATGCTGGAAGACGACGAAGAGACGCTGTCCAGCGTTGCCCGTGACCTGGTCGGGCTGGAGCGCCGGGTCGTCGATCTGGAGTTCCAGCGCATGTTCTCCGGCGAGATGGACAATCGTCCGTGCTTCATCGACATCCAGGCCGGTTCCGGCGGCACCGAGGCCCAGGACTGGGCGGACATGCTCCTGCGGATGTACCTGCGCTGGGCCGAGCAGCGCGGCTGGAAGTCCGAGCTGGTCGAGGTTTCGGCCGGCGACGTGGCCGGCATCAAGAGCGCCACGATCCGCGTCGAGGGTGACTATGCCTTCGGCTGGTGTCGGACCGAGACCGGCGTGCATCGCCTGGTGCGCAAGTCGCCGTTCGATTCCGGCAACCGTCGCCACACGTCCTTTGCCAGCGTGTTCGTGTCGCCGGAAGTCGACGACAGCATCGAAATCGAAATCGACCCGTCGGATCTGCGCATCGACGTGTATCGGGCTTCGGGCGCCGGCGGTCAGCACGTCAACCGCACCGAGTCGGCCGTGCGCATCACGCATGAACCGACCGGGACCGTTGTCCAGTGCCAGACGGATCGCTCGCAGCACAAGAACAAGGATCGGGCCATGAGCCAGCTGCGGGCCAAGCTCTACGAGCTGGAGCTGCAGAAGCAGCGGGAAAAGTCCCAGGCGGCCGAGGACGAAAAGGCCGACATCGGCTGGGGCAGCCAGATTCGCAACTACGTTCTCGACCAGTCGCGCATCAAGGACCTGCGCACTGGCGTGGAGCGCTCGGATACCCAGAAGGTGCTCGATGGCGACCTCGACGAGTTCGTCGCCGCGCAGCTGCAGGCCGGCCTGGCCTGACCCACCGGCGCCCCGTTTTTTCAGGCGCGGACGAACCCACATCCAGGCAGATCCATGCGGGTAGAAATTTTGAATCAGGACACCACTTGCAAGGTTGACCGACCATGACTGAAGAGAACAACCCCGCCCAGGCCTCGGACGAGAACCGGTTGATTGCCGAGCGGCGGGCCAAGCTGCGGGCGCTGCGCGAAGCCGGAGAGGCCTATCCGAACGGTTGGCGGCCGGATACCGATGCGACGACGCTGCTCGAGCGTTTCGCGGACGAGGAGGTCTGGAACCAGGCAAAGCTGGAGAACCTGGACGAGCGTTTTCGCCTGGCCGGTCGGATCATGAGCCGCCGCATCATGGGCAAGGCCAGCTTCGTCCACATCCAGGACGGGTCGGGCGGTCGCATCCAGCTGTATCTGCGGCGCGACGATCTGCCCGACGGGGCTTATCAGGCCTTCAAGCAGTGGGACATCGGCGACCTCATCGGGGTGGCGGGCAGGCTGATGCGTACCCGCACCGGCGAGCTCAGCGTGCATGCCGACCAGTTGTGCCTGCTGACCAAGTCGCTCCGCCCGCTGCCGGAGAAATGGCATGGCCTGACCGACCAGGAAACCCGCTACCGGCAGCGCTACGTCGATCTGATCGTCAACCCCGAAGTTCGCGACACCTTCGTGCGCAGGACTCGAATCATTCGGGCCATACGTGACTTTTTCGATCAGCGCGGCTTTCTGGAAGTGGAAACGCCGATGATGCATCACATCCCCGGCGGCGCCACGGCCCGGCCTTTCGTCACCCATCACAACGCGCTGGATCTCGATCTCTACCTGCGCGTGGCGCCCGAGCTGCATCTCAAGCGCCTGCTTGTCGGCGGCCTGGAGAAGGTATACGAAATCAACCGCAACTTCCGCAACGAAGGCGTTTCGACCCGGCACAACCCCGAGTTCACGATGCTCGAGTTTTACTGGGCTCATGCCGACTACAACGATCTGATCCGCCTGACCGAAGCGATGCTGCACGAAGTCGTGACGCTTTTGCCGGGGTTGAAGGACGGCCGCGTGTTCTACCAGAACGTCGAGCTGGACTTCGGCGGACAGTACCGGCGTGTGAGCGTGGCCGAGGCCGTGGCCGAGCACTATCCCGATCTGGCCAACGGCGATCTGCGCGACCGGGACCTGCTCAGGTCAGCGTGCCGGCGAGAGGCCATTGCTGTCGAGGAGGACTGGGGCTGGGGGCGTCTGCTGATGGAGTTGTTCGAACATCGGGTCGAGCCACTGCTGGTTCAGCCGACCTTCGTGACCGGTTATCCGATTGAGGTCTCACCGCTGTCGCGGCGCAACGACGAGGATCCGGAACTGGCCGATCGCTTCGAGCTGTTCGTGGCCGGCCGCGAGATTGCCAACGGCTTTTCCGAGCTCAATGATCCGGAGGATCAGGCGGAGCGCTTCCAGGCCCAGGTCGCCGCGCGGGACGCCGGCGACAAGGAGGCCATGCACTTCGACCACGACTATATCCGGGCCCTGGAATACGGCATGCCGCCGGCGGCCGGCGAGGGTATCGGAATTGATCGCCTGGTGATGCTGCTGACCGATTCACCGTCGATTCGCGACGTGCTGCTGTTTCCCTACCTGCGCCCCGAAACCGAATGAAGACTCGATCGGGCTTGACCCTGGCGCTTGCTGCGCTCATCGTGGCGAACATGAGCTTTGCCAAACCACCGCTGGACCTGGTCGAATCGGTTGATCTGGAGAGGTACCAGGGTCGCTGGTACGAGATCGCGCTGCTGCCGAACCGCTTCCAGCGCCGATGCGTATCCGACACGCGCGCCGAGTACACGCTGCTGGAAGATGGCCGGATTCGGGTCGAGAACCGCTGCAAGCAGGCCGACGGAAGCTGGAGCGAGGTCGAGGGAATCGCCCGCCTGGCCGATCCGGACGGTCCAGGCAGTGCGCTGGAGGTGCGCTTTGCGCCGCGCTGGCTGTCGTTTCTGCCGTTCGTCTGGGGCGATTACCGCGTCCTGGCGCTGGCGGAGGACTACTCCTACGCCATGGTTGGTTCGGACAACCGGCGCTACCTGTGGATTCTGGCCCGGAGCCCGGAGCTCGACCCGGCCCTGCTGAATGATCTCGAGGCCCGGGCCGCGGCGCAGGGCTTTCCGGTCGAGCAGCTGGAAAAGACGCCGCATTCGCCTGATGCATGAGGTCTGCGTCATCGGCGCCGGCTGGGCCGGGCTCAGCGCGGCGTTTGAACTGACGGCGGCCGGGGTCGACGTGGTGGTGCTCGACAAGGCGCGCGGACCCGGCGGGCGCTGCTCGACCCGGCGCCACGGCGATTTCGCCTTCGACCACGGCGGGCAGTATTTCACCGCGCGTTCCGAAGCCTTTGCCGACGCGGTGCGAGGCTGGAAACAAGAGGGCCTGGTTGCGGCCTGGCGGCCCCGGATCCGGGTTTTCGGACGCCGTCCTTCCAACCCCGGGACAACCCCGGCCGAACGCCTGGTGGGCGTGCCGGGCATGAACGCGGTGCTCAAGCGCCTGAGCGCGCGCCTGGACTGCCGCTTCGGCGGGCGCGTTGAGGAACTGCGGCGCGAGCGGAATCACTGGCTGGTCCGGCGCGATCGCGGCGATGAGATCCTGGCGCGCTCGGTGCTGCTGACGGCACCGCCCGCGCAGGCAGCCGAACTGCTTGCCGGCCGCAGCGAGCTGGCCGAAACCGCTTCGCGCGTGCCCATGAACCCGTGCTGGGCGCTGATGCTCGGCTTTGATGGGCCGCTCGACGCGGATTTCGATGCGGCGTTCGACAACGAAGGACCGTTGTCCTGGCTGGCGCGGAATTCGTCGAAGCCGGGGCGTTCGGGCGAGGCCTGGCTGCTGCACGCCGGCCCGAATTGGTCCCGGCAACACCTGGAAGCCGAGCCGGACTGGGTTGCCGATCAGCTGCTGGCGGCGTTTCATGCGCGCGTCCCGAGCGCCGCGGAGACCACGCCGGCGCTGGTCAGCGCGCATCGCTGGCGCTATGCGCTGGCGCCGGCTCCGCTCGAGCAGGAGTGTCTGGGCGAGGCGCGGCAGCGCCTGGTCCTGGCCGGGGACTGGTGTGCCGGCAACCGCATCGAAGGCGCCTGGGTCAGCGGGCGCGCCGCGGCCGCGCAGTTGCTGGAATGGATTGGAGCAGTCGATGGCCTCCACGGCGAACCCGACCAACCCGGGTAGGCACCCGGAGACCACCGGTCAGGCCCGGGAGCAAGGCGCTTTTCGCGATCAGGCCGGAACCAGCGCCAAATCACCGCCTTCGGCGTAGTGCAACACCATCAGGCAGGCCCCTTCCCGGTCAAGCCGCAACACGCTGCCGCGCTCCCCGTGCCAGTCACCCAGCACAACGCGCTCGCAGGTCCGACCGTTGATCTCGAGACGATGGATGCCGGGGCGGTGGGTGTGGCCATGGATCAGGCGCCCGATGCCGAGGGCCTCGAAGCACTGGCGCACGGCCTGCGCGTTCACGTCCATGATTTCCGGAGGCCGGCCGCGATTGCGGCGGCGGCTGATGGTGCGGGCCAGGCGACCGAGCAGGCGCCGCCACCACAACGGGCGGGCCAGTATCCGTGCTTGCCAGTCGGGGTTTCGAACTTTTGCCCGGAAGCGTTGATAGGAACGATCGTCGGTGCACAGGATGTCGCCGTGGAGCAGGGCGGTGGCCGGCTCGAGTTCCGGCAGATGGACCGGTTCCTGCAGCAGGCGCATGCGCGACTGCTCGGCGAACGACGGACCGAGCAGAAAATCCCGGTTGCCGTGGACAAAAAAAATGCTCGAACCGTGCTCGGCCAGTTCGCGCAGGGCGCTGGCCACGGCCAAGGCGGTGGCGTCCGCGCCGTCGTCGCCGACCCAGGCTTCAAACAGGTCGCCGAGGATGTACAAGGCGTCGGCCCGGCGAGCCGGGCCGCGCAGGAAATCGAGCAGGAGGCGCGTCGTCTCCGGCCGACCGGCCTCCAGGTGGAGGTCGGCGATGCAGTAGATCAGGCGATCACTCAGGGATTTCGACCCGCTCGATGATCACGTCCTCGACGGGCACATCCTGGTGCATCCCGCGGCGGCCGGTGTCGACCTGACGAATGGCCTCGACCACGTCCATGCCGTCGACGACGCGGCCAAAGACGGCGTAGCCCCAGGTCTGGCCCGAAGCCTTGCTTCGATGGTTGAGGAATTCATTGTCGGTGACGTTGATGAAAAACTGCGAGGTGGCCGAGTGCGGGTCGTTGGTCCGGGCCATGGCCAGGGTGCCGCGTTCGTTGGCCAGGCCGTTGTCGGCTTCGTTTTCGATGGGATCACGGGTCGGCTTCTGCTGGAAATCGGTATCGAAGCCGCCGCCCTGGATCATGAAGTTCGGAATCACGCGATGGAACAGGGTGCCGTCGTAGTGGCCGTCGCGCGCGTACTGGAGGAAATTGGCCGCGGACTGGGGTGCTTCGTCCTCGAACAGTTCCAGGGTGATGGCGCCGTGGTTGGTGTGCAGGATCACTGTGGGGTACTCCGTGGTCTGGGGTTCAGTGGTTTCGGCCGCGGCCAGGATGGGCAGCAGCAGGCAGAGCGAAAGCAGCAGTTTCATGGTTCCGGTCTACTCCGGTTCTGGTCAGGGGCCGCCAATGATACGGGTTTTGCGCTCGTGCCGCTATTCGTCCTGTGCCAGGGTACCGCCTCTCATAGAATGTGCGGATGGATACGAACTTCGATGAAAAGCGGGATGGTTTTCAGGCGCTGCGTTTTGACGGCGAGGCCCTGGAACTGCTCGATCAGCGTCGCCTGCCGGCCGAGGAGTCCTGGCTGCGCATCACGGAGGTGGAGGGCGTCAGCGCCGCGATCGCCGATCTGGTCGTGCGCGGTGCGCCGGCCATCGGCATTGCCGCGGCCTATGGAGCGGTGATCGCCGCCCGTCAACGCGGCAATGACCTGGACGGCTGGCAGCACGACATGCAGCGCCTGGCCCTGGCCCGGCCCACCGCGGTCAACCTGGTCTGGGCGGTGGAGCGCATGCGGGCTCGGGTGGCCAGGGCGGGCCGACTGGATCCGGACGATCTGACGCGGGAGGCCTTCGCCATTCATCGGGCCGATATCGAGGCCAACCGGGCCATGGCCGTGGCCGGCAGCGAGCGAATCGAACCGGGCAGTGGAGTTCTGACGCACTGCAATACCGGCTCTCTGGCCACCGGCGGCATCGGTACGGCGCTGGGAATCGTGATGGAAGGCGTGCGCCGGGGGCGCGTGGCGCATGTCTATGCCGACGAGACCCGGCCGTGGCTGCAGGGTTCCCGGCTCACCGCCTGGGAATTGGCCCGCAATGGCGTGGATTTCCAGGTCATTGTCGAGGGGGCGGCGGCCGCCCTGATGGCCACCGGCAAGGTGCAGTGGGTGATCACCGGGGCCGACCGGATCGCGGCCAATGGCGACGTGGCCAACAAGATCGGCACCTACAACCTGGCCGTACTCGCCCGCCACCATGGGGTGAAGATGATGGTCGCCGCGCCGTCTTCCACCCTGGATCCGGCAACGGCAAGCGGGCAGGGCATTGCCATCGAGCAGCGTGACGCGGTCGAGATCTGGCGGGCCGCCGGTCTGGGCGCACAGCCGGCCGGCTTTGCCGCCTGGAATCCGGTGTTCGACGTGACGCCGGCCGCGCTCATCGACTGCATCGTGACCGAACGGGGTGCTTTCCAGCCGCCCTACGATTTCAGCCGGCGGTAAAGGAACCAGCCGGGCAATGCCCGGCTGGAAGCCTTATGGCAGGACAGGGGGTCAGTCGGCCGGAGGCGGCGCGAACTCGCAGCTGACCTCCGGATTCCAGTCGGCGAAGATGCCGTTGGGGTTGGTTCTGGCGGTCCATACGTGCAGGGCCCAGATGTCCTGGTTGGGATTGTAGTGAAAGGTCTGGCCCATGAGCACCGGGGGCTCCTCGCTCAAGGGGCCCGGAATGATGTACTCGACGCCGAGAAACTCCATTGATCCGTCCTCGGTGGGCGCATACAGAAGCACTTCGGGCCGCAGTAGTGACAGGGTTCCATTGCCCAGCTGGTCGAGGTTGGCAATGTGATACCCCATGCCGCCCATCGGGCTTTCCACGCACGGACTCAATGCGGTGTCCCAGCCCGCGGCGATGGCCACGTCGTAGCTGTAGAACGCGCTGGTCGCGCGACGAAGCTGGTTGAGCTGATCGGCCAGTTCGCGGCAGCGCGGAGGGATATTGCGTTCCGGACGTCCGTCCAGGAAGGTTTCACAAGCGTCTGCTCCGGCCAGGGGGGCGGCGTGGTCGCGGTGGGCCTGGGCCTCGCCGGCGCTCAGGGCCATGCCGGCGATCAGGGCTGCGCTCAGAAGGTTCAGCGGTGTCGATATCAAGTGGTTCATGTCGGATCCTCGTAACGGTGATTGGAGTGTCTGCAGCGATCAAGGCGCTGCTGGGACCCGAGATTGCCGATTCAGGACCGTAAAGACGTTCAAGAACCCTGAAAAGATCCTCAAGTTTTTCTCTTGCCGGAAGGAGCGGAACTGACGTATACAGAAGAAATGATTTATCGATTCGGTGACTTCGAGCTTGATCCGCGGCTGGGCATTCTGCGCGGCCCGGACGGCGACAGGAGTCTGCGCAAGCAGACCTGCAGCCTGCTCGAGGTCCTGCTGAACCATGCGCCGGAGGTGCAGGATCACAACGCCTTGCTGGATGCCGCCTGGGGGCGAACGGCGCTGTCGCCCAACGTTCTGCCGCAGGCGATCAGCGAGCTGCGCCAGGCATTGGGGGACCAGGCCCAGTCACCGCGCTACATCGAAACCCTGCATCGGCGCGGCTACCGCATCCTCTGTCCGGTCGAACTCGCCCCGGACGGTGCGGACGAAGAGCAGGTCGGGATGGATGAACCGGCGCCTGATTCCGGGATCCAGGCGAGCGCGGAGCCGGTCAATCGCACCTTGATGTATGGAATGCTCGGCCTGCTCGGCCTGCTCGCCGTGGTCTTGGGGCTTTGGTGGCAACAGATCTCGGTGCAGCGCTGGCTGGACCAGGACGCGATCCCGGAGATCCGTTCCCTGATGGGCGATGATCTTGCCCGGGCGTGGCGTCGGCTGCGCGAGGTTCGTGCCCGCGCCCCGCTGGATTTCAGGCTGGAGCAGATGTGGCTGGACATCGCCTTGCCCAACCGTTTGCTCAGCGAGCCACCGGGGGCGGAAGTGGCGGTGCGCGGCTTCCGCGAAGGCGACGCCGACTGGATCGTCCTCGGAGACACGCCGCTGGAGGCGATCGATCTGCCGCTGGCCATGCTGCGTTTCCGCGTCCGCCTTCCCGGCCACGCGATCATCGAGTCGGCGCCCGGTCTCTTGCCGTTGGCCGAGACCTTCGTCCTCAAGCCACTCGATGTGGTCCCTGACGGGATGGTCCACGTCCCGGCCGGCGACGTCACCTACATGGGCCAGCGACGAACCGTGCCCGGCTTCTGGATGGATCGCCATGAAGTCACCAATCGTCAATACCGTGCGTTCGTCGAAGCCGGCGGTTATTCCCGGCCGGAATTCTGGACCTACCGGGGAGCCAGCGATGGCGCTGAACTGTCGTGGGAGGAGATGATGGCCCTGTTTGTCGACGGCACCGGTCTGCCGGGACCCTCGACCTGGGCGATGGGCACCTATCCGGCAGACCTGGAAGAACATCCGGTCAGCGGTGTCAGCTGGTTCGAGGCCGCAGCCTATGCCAAATTCGTCGGCCGCAAACTGCCTACCGTCTTCCACTGGCGCCGTGCGGCCGGACTGGGCACGCCGCAGCACCAGAACTTTTCCGACGTGCTGCTGGCAAGCAATTTCAAGTCGAACGGCACGGTGCCGGTAGGCTCGGTCGATAGTCTCGGCAGCTATGGGACCTTCGATATGAGCGGCAACGTGGCCGAATGGTGCTACAACGCCGACGGGGAGCTGCGCCACATTCTCGGAGGATTCTTCCGCGAAGACGCGTACCGTTTCGCCGATGTCGAGGCGCGTCATCCGCTGGAGCGCCCCGATGGTTTCGGCCTTCGCCTGATGCTGCCCGACGAGGAAGACGACGCGACGCTGACCGCTGCGCTCGTTGCCCCGGACCGGAGCCTGCCCGAGCCGGTCGACGACGAGACCTTCGCCATCTACGCCAGTCTGTTCGACTACGACGACATGCCCCTGGACGTTGTGGTGGAAGAAATCGACGATTCGCACGAGGACTGGCGTCGGGAACGGGTCAGCTTTCGAGCGCCCTACGGCGACGATCGCGTGCTCGTCCAGATCTTCATTCCGCGCCGCTCCCGTCCGCCTCACCAGACCGTGGTCAACTTCCCCGGAGGAGACGCCATCCTGCTCGACTCCAGCCGGCAGGCCGGGCTTCATCACATCGAGCCCTTTCTGCGCAGCGGTCGAGTGGTGGTGTATCCGGTCTACCAGGGTACTTTCGAGCGCAAGGCGCCGGGCCTGGCCGGTCGCGTCGGTCTGCGTCAGCTCACCGTCAACCAGGTCAAGGATCTGCGCCGGACCATCGACTATCTGGCCACGCGCGGCGATATCGACATGGACCGGCTGCTCTACCACGGGGTCAGTTACGGGGCCAACCGGGCGCCCTTTTCACTGGCCCTGGAGCATCGCTTCCGGGCCGCCATCATCATGTCCGGCGGGCTGGGGGTCTGGACTCATATGCCGCCGGAGATCCAGCCGCAGCACTACCTGGCGCGGGTTCGACTGCCGGTCTTGATGATCAACGGAGCCCACGACTACAACTTTCCGGTCGAGACCTCCCAACGACCCTTTTTCGAACTGCTGAGCACGCCGGCCGAAGACAAGAAGCACCTGGTGCTGGACTGGGGTCACCTGCCGCCAAGCTACACCGAGGTCATTCGCGCCTACCTGGAATGGGCGGACCGCTGGCTGGGGCCGGTTGAGCGCTGACCGTGCCGACCCCGCTCAGGCCTGTAGCAAGGAGCCATGGTATAATTTCACGCTTGCAGGACCCGATCCGCGCAACGCTGGCGTCGACGTTTCGATCTCTATTTTCATCATTCAAGTCAGCAAGTTGTGCGTTTTTATTAGAATCAAAATAAGGTTTTGTTAATGGCGGAACTGGCTCGAGAAGTGCTCCAGGTCAACCTGGAAGACGAGATGCGACAGTCCTACCTCGATTACGCCATGAGCGTGATCGTGGGCAGAGCCCTGCCGGACGTTCGGGACGGGCTCAAACCGGTCCATCGGCGCGTTCTCTACGCCATGCAGGTCCTGGGCAACGATTACAACAAACCCTACAAGAAATCAGCCCGCGTGGTCGGTGACGTCATCGGTAAATATCACCCTCATGGCGATACGGCCGTGTACGACACCATCGTGCGCATGGCCCAGCCGTTTTCCCTGCGCTACATGCTGGTCGACGGCCAGGGAAATTTCGGCTCGGTCGACGGGGACTCACCGGCGGCGATGCGCTACACCGAGGTGCGCATGGCCCGGCTGGCGCACGAGATGCTGGCCGACATCGACAAGCAGACGGTCAACTTCGTCCCCAACTACGACGAATCCGAGCAAGAGCCTTCGGTGCTGCCGACGCGGGTGCCCAACCTGCTGGTCAACGGCTCGTCCGGAATCGCGGTGGGCATGGCCACCAACATCCCGCCGCACAATCTCGGCGAAGTCATCCGCGCGCTGCTGGCTCTGGTCGACGATCCGGAGCTGTCGATCGACGAGATCAAGCAGTACATGCCTGGGCCCGATTTTCCGACGGCAGCCATCATCAACGGGGCCGACGGCATCGATGAGGCCTATCGCACCGGGCGCGGTCGGATCTACCTGCGCGCCCGCTCCCACGTCGAAACCGAGGACAATGGCCGCAACCGGATCGTGGTCACCGAGCTGCCGTACCAGGTCAACAAGGCGCGACTGCTGGAAAAGATCGCCGAGCTGGTCAAGACCAAGAAGATCGAGGGCATTTCCGAGCTGCGCGACGAGTCCGACAAGGACGGCATGCGCATGGTGATCGAGCTCAAGCGCGGTGAAGTTCCGGAAGTTCTTCTGAACAATCTCTACCAGCAGACTCAGCTGCAGACCGTATTCGGCATCAACATGGTCGCCCTGGTCGACAACCAGCCGCGCCTGCTCAACATCCGCCAGATGCTGACCGCGTTTCTGGCCCATCGGCGCGAAGTGGTCACCCGGCGCACGCTGTTCGAGTTGCGCAAGGCACGCGAGCGGGCCCACATTCTGGAAGGCCTGACCGTCGCCCTGGCCAACCTCGACGCGGTGATCGAGCTGATCAAGACCTCGCCGACGCCGGTCGAGGCGCGCGAGCGGCTTCAGCAGCGGCGCTGGGACGCCGGCGTGGTCCGCGCACTGCTCGGCCAGGCCGGGGCCGAGCTCTCCCGGCCCGAGGAACTTTTGCCCGAATACGGCTTGAGCGAGGAGGGGTACCAGCTCTCCCCCACCCAGGCCCAGGCGATTCTCGATTTGCGCCTGCAGAAGCTGACCGGTCTGGAGCAGGAAAAGCTTTCCGATGAATACAAGGAGATCCTCGGCCAGATCCTGGAGCTGATGCGCATCCTGTCCGAGCCCGACGCGCTGATGCAGGTCATTCGCGAAGAGCTGACCGATCTCGAGGAACGCTACGCCGACGAGCGGCGCTCGGAGATCGTTCGCGATCACCTGAATCTGACCATGGAAGATCTGATCACGCCCGAAGACGTGGTCGTGACCCTGTCGCATGCCGGCTACGCCAAATACCAGCCGCTGGATCGCTATCGGGCGCAAAAGCGCGGCGGGCGCGGGCGCACGGCGACCCGAACCAAGGACGAGGACTTCGTCGAACGTTTCTGGGTTACCAATACCCACGATACCCTGCTGGTCTTCACCAGCGCCGGCAAGGTCTACAAGACCAAGGTCTACGAGCTGCCGCAGGCCGGTCACAACAGCCGCGGACGACCGATGGTCAATCTCTTGCCGCTGGACGAGGGCGAGCGCATCAACGCCGTGCTCCCGACCCGGGAGTTTCCCGAGGACTGGTTCGTGTTTTTTGCCACGCGCAAGGGCCGGGTCAAGAAAACGTCGTTGTCGGACTTTGCCAACATCCGTTCCAACGGCATCTGGGCGGTGCTGCTCGAAGACGGCGATGAACTGGTCAACGTGGCCTTTACCGACGGCAGCCGCGATGTCCTGCTGTTCTCGTCGGCCGGCAAGACCATCCGTTTCCACGAGACCGATGCTCGCCCGATGGGTCGCCAGACGCGCGGGGTCAACGGCATTCTCCTGAAGAAAGGGCAGCAGGTGGTGTCGATGCTGGTAACCGGCGATGAGCCCGATGACGTGCTGCTGGCTACGGCCAACGGCTTCGGCAAGCGCACCGGGCTGGACGAATTCCCTCTCTACAAGCGGGGCGGGCAGGGCGTGATCGGTATCCAGGTCTCCGAGCGCAACGGCGAACTGGTCGCGGCCCTGGCGGTGACCGAGGAAGACGACGTCATGCTGACCTCCAACGCGGGCACGCTGGTGCGAACGTCTGCGGGCGAGATTTCCCGGCTGGGGCGCAACACCCAGGGCGTGACCCTCATCCGCCTGGCCGAGGGCGAGGAACTGATCGGCATGGCCCGGGTTGCCGCCTCCGAGGACGAAGAGGACGAGGAGTTCGACGAGTCCTGATCAACTGAAAAACCAATCGACCAAGGAAGAATTCGATATGACGAGTTTCCGCTTTCGCGCGCTGGTCACGTTCCTGCTGCTGGCGCTCTTCTGCGCCCAGGCCGTGGCCGATACCAGGCTGCTGCGCTTTCCGGACCTGCACGATGACCACGTGGTGTTCAGCTATGGTGGCGATCTGTGGATGGCCCGCGACAGCGGCGGGACGGCCTGGCGCCTGACCAGCCATCCAGGCAAGGAGCTGTTTGCGAAGTTCTCTCCGGACGGGTCGCGGATTGCCTTTACCGGGCAGTACGGCGGCGATGAGCAGGTGTTTGTCATTCCGGCCGCCGGCGGCGAGCCTCGCCAGCTGACCTGGTACCCGGCTACCGGCCCGCTGCCGGCCCGCTGGGGCTACGACAACCAGGTCTACGGCTGGACGCCGGACGGCGAGCGCATCCTGTTTCGATCGCAACGAGAGGCGTGGGGCTCGAGCACGGCGACGCTGTTCACGGTGGCGGCCGCGGGCGGGCTGCCGGAGGCGCTGCCGATGCCGGTGTCCGGCGCCGGCACGTTCACCGAGGACGGCGCCGCGGTGTTCTACTCGCCGCTGTTCCGGGATTTCCGGACCTGGAAGCGCTATCAGGGCGGCTGGGCCCAGAGCCTGTGGCTGTTCGACCTTGAAAGCAACGACGCCCGCCCGCTCACCGATCACCCGCGCACCGACCGCGATCCGATGTGGATCGACGGCATGGGCTACTTCGTCTCCGACCGCGACGGCAAGCTCAACCTGTACCGGGTCGACCCCGACAGCCTGGCGGTCGAGCAGCTGACCTTCCATGATGACTGGGACGTGCGCTGGGCCAGCGCCGGCAACGACGGTCGCATTGTCTACGAACTCAACGGCCAGCTGCGCATATTCGACACTCGCAGCGGCTCGGATCGCGGAATTTCCATCCGCGTGCCCGACGACGGCGTCAATCGCCGGGTCCGCACCGTCAACGTGGCTGACCGGATCACCGGCGCGCGGCTCAGCCCAACCGGCCAGCGCGTGCTGTTCGAAGCCCGCGGCAACCTGTTCAACACGCCGGTCGGCGACGGCATCGTGCGCGCTCTGACCGATCGCTCGACGGCCCATGATCGCGAGGCGGCGTGGGCGCCGGACGGTCGCCGCATCGCCTTCATCTCCGACTTTTCCGGCGAGGAGGAACTCTACATTGCCTCGAGCGACGGCAGCGAGGCGCCAGGCCAGCTGACCTCGGGCAACCAGACCCGCTTTTACCGGCCGGTTTTCTCGCCCGACGGCGAGCATATCGCCCTGTCGGACAAGGATGGCCGGATTCTGGTTGTCCGCGCCGACGGCGACGGGGAACTGCGCGTGGCCGGACGCGATCCGGGCTGGCGCAATCGCGACTACGACTGGTCTCCGGCCGGTGACTACCTGGCCTTCAGCCAGGTCCAGGAAAGCGGGCTGCGCGCCCTGTATGTCTACAGCGTGGCCGAAGACGAGACGCGTCAGATCAGCGACGGCCTGTTCTCGGAGTACATGCCGCGCTTTTCGGCCGACGGCGAGCACCTGTTTTTCCTCGGCGACCGGGAATTCGCACCGCAGATCGCGCGGCGAGAATGGAACTACGCGACCAATCGCATGACCGGCATCTTCGTCTTCGGTCTGAATCGGTCGGCCGCCAACCCCTTCGCGCCGGAAGATGCGGAAGAAAAGGGTCTTCATGCCGAAGACCGTGCCGATGACAAGGACGCCGAAGAGGACGGGAGCGAGGATCAGCGCACGCTGATCGATTTCGACGGCCTCAGCCGGCGCGTGATACGGGTTCCGGTTGACAACGCCAACATCGGCGCTCTGAGCGTGGTCGAGGGCGGCCTGCTGTTCGTCGAATCAGATGCTTTTTACTACGGCCGCGGCCCGGAGCGGCCGCCTCGGCTGCGCTTGTTCAAGTTCGATGATCGAGAGGTAACGGATTTCCCCTCCGGCCTTCGGCTCAGCGACGTCAGCGCCGACGGCAAGCGCCTGCTGGCCCGCCGCGGCGATCAGTGGCAGGTCCTGGAGATCGCCCGCGAGGGCAGTGACCCGACCACGGTAGCAACCTCCGGACTGCAGGCGACCGTTGACCCGGTGGCCGAATGGGCGACCGCCTTCGACGAAGTCTGGCGTCGTTTCCGCGACCATTTCTATGCTGAAAACATGCACGGCTACGACTGGGAGGCGCTGCGCGAGGCGTACCGGCCCTGGCTGGAGCATGTCGCCCATCGCTCGGATCTCAACTACCTGATGGGCGAGATGATTGCCGAGCTCAACGTCAGCCACGCCTACGTCAGCGGCGGCGACGAAGGCTTGCCGGAACGCCCGCGCGTGGCGCTGCTGGGGGCGCGCTTCGAGATCGACGGCGGGCGCTACCGAATCGCGCGCATCCTGGAGGGCCAGAATGACGAGCCGCGCTACCGGTCGCCGCTGACCGAGGTTGGCGTCGACGTGATGCCGGGCGATTACCTGATCGCCATCAACGGTCGGGAGCTGCGCGCCGGGGACAACGTCTATCGTCGCCTGCACCTGCCGGCCGGGCAGGCCGTCGAGCTGACCGTCAGCGCAAGCGCCAGCGGCAGCGATCCGCGCACGATCCGCGTGGATCCGGTTTCCGACGAAACGCCGCTGCATTACCTGGCCTGGGTGCTGGACAATCGGCGACGGGTCAGCGAGGCCAGCGACGGGCGGGTTGGCTATCTGCACATTCCGGACATGGGTGCAAACGGGATACGCGAATTCATCAAGTGGTTCTACGGCCAGCTGCGCAAGGACGGGCTGGTCATCGACGTGCGTTCCAATGGCGGCGGCAACGTCTCGCAGATGCTGATCGAGCGCCTGTCGCGCCGACCGCTGGCGCTGGGCTACTCGCGCACCATGCCCTATACCTCGACCTATCCGAACCAGGCCTTCAACGGCCACCTCGCCGCGCTGCTGGACGAGAATTCGGCGTCCGACGGCGATATCTTCCCGTGGCAGTTTCGCAATGCCGGCCTTGGTCCCCTGATCGGCAAGACGTCCTGGGGTGGCGTGGTCGGCATCACCAGCCATGGGCCGCTGATCGACGGTGGCTCGGTCAACGTCCCCGAATTCGGTTTTGCCGACGTGGACGGTAACTACGTCATCGAAGGCGAGGGCGTGGTGCCCGATATCGAGGTGGACAACGATCCGGCCAGCGTGATCGCGGGTCGCGATCCGCAGCTGGAGCGGGCCATCGAAGAGGTCATGGGCAAGATCGAGACCGATCCGCCGCGCTTCCCGACCCGCCCGGCCGATCCGGTAAAGCTGGACTAGCGGGCTACTAGCTCGCCTCCAGCCACGCCTCCATGGGCGGGCAGGTGCAGACCAGGTTGCGGTCGCCGTAGACGTTGTCGACCCGCCCGACCGGCGCGAAATACTTGCCCAGGCGGAGTTCTCGCACCGGCCAGCCGGCGACGTCGCGCTTGTAGGGATGGGGCCAGTGCTCGGCGGAAAGCGCCTCCATGGTGTGGGGGGCATTTTTCAGCGGATTGTCGTCCCGTGGCCAGTCGCCGGCGGCGATGCGGCTGATTTCGGTGCGGATCGCGATCATCGCCTGGATGAAGCGGTCGAGTTCGGCCTTTGACTCGCTTTCCGTCGGCTCGATCATCAGCGTTCCCGGCACCGGCCAGGACATGGTGGGCGCATGAAAGCCGTAGTCGACCAGCCGCTTGGCCACGTCTTCTTCGGTGACTCCGGCCTCTTCCTTGAACGGCCGGAGGTCGACGATGCATTCGTGGGCAATGCGGCCATTGCGACCGGTGTAGAGAATCCGGTAGTGGTCCTTGAGCCGTTCGGCAAGGTAGTTGGCGTTGAGGATGGCGACCTGGGTCGCCCGGGTCAGCCCGTCGCCGCCCATCATTCGAATGTAGGCCCAGGAAATGGGGAGGATGCCCGCGCTGCCCCAGGGCGTGGCAGCGACGGCGCGGTTGCGGCCGAATTCCGGGCCCAGCAAGCCGCTGAAGTGACCGGGGAGGTGGGCGATCAGGTGCTTGCGCACTCCGATCGGGCCGACCCCGGGCCCGCCGCCGCCGTGGGGGATGCAGAAGGTCTTGTGCAGATTCAGATGGCACACGTCGGCATAGTCGGCGACCTGCGACAGACCGACCAGCGCATTGGTGTTGGCACCATCCAGGTAGACCTGGCCGCCGGCGGCACGGACCTTTTCACAGATCTCGACCACGGCCTCTTCGAACACGCCGTGGGTCGAGGGGTAGGTGATCATGAGCGCGGCCAGACGGTCGCGATGCTTCTCGATCTTTGCGTCCAGATCCGCCAGGTCGACGTTGCCGTGGGCGTCGCATCCGACCACGACGATCTCCATCCCGAGCATCTGGGCGCTGGCCGGATTGGTGCCGTGGGCCGAAGACGGGATCAGGCAGACGTTCCGATGCCCCTCGCCGCGCGACTGGTGATGGGCCTTGATCGTCAGCAAGCCGGCATACTCACCCTGCGAGCCGGCGTTCGGCTGCAGCGAGATGGCGGCAAAACCGGTGATTTCGGCGAGCATGGCTTCCAGCTGTTCGATCAGCTCGTGGTAGCCGCGGGCCTGGTCCCAGGGGCAGAACGGATGGAGTTCGGCAAACTCGGGCCAGGTCACGGGAATCATCTCGCTGGTGGCGTTGAGCTTCATGGTGCACGATCCCAGCGGGATCATGGAGTGAGTCAGGCTGAGGTCGCGGTTTTCCAGCCGCTTGAGATAGCGCAGCATTTCGGTCTCGGAGCGGTAGCGGCTGAAGACTTCGTGCGTCATGAAGTCCGAGCGCCGCTTCAGCGATGCCGGAATGGCCGAGGCCTCTTCGTCCAGCTGTGCGTCCAGATCCGCGATGTCCACGCGCCGGTCGATGAACACTTCCAGCAGGGCAGCCAGATGGCGCCGCCGGGTGCACTCGTTGAAGGAAATGCCGATGGTGCCGTCGCGGTCGGCGCGCAGATTGATACCGGCTTGCTGAACCCGGTGAACGATGGCCGCGCGCCGGGGCTCATCAATGCGGATCGAAAGCGTGTCGAAGAAATGCTCGTGCTCGAGCTCGAATCCGGCCCGGGTCAGCACGTCGGCGACCAGGCAGGTCTGGCGATGAACCCGGCCGGCAATGCGGCGAATTCCGTCCGGGCCGTGCCACACCGCGTAGAAGCCGGCCATGACCGCCAGCAAGGCCTGGGCAGTGCAGATGTTGCTCATTGCCTTTTCGCGCCGGATGTGCTGCTCGCGGGTCTGGAGCGCCATGCGCAGCGCCGGCGCGCCGTGGCGGTCCTTCGAAACCCCGATGATGCGTCCGGGAACGCTGCGGCGGAATGCTTCCCGGGTCGCCAGGAACGCCGCGTGCGGGCCGCCAAAGGCCATCGGCACGCCGAAACGCTGGGCCGAACCGACCACGACGTCGGCCCCGACTTCACCGGGCGGTTTGAGCAGGGCCAGGGAGAGCAGATCGGTGGCAACGGCAACCAGCGCTTCGCGCCGGTGCGCGGCCTCGACCAGCGGGCCGAGATCGCGAATGCGCCCGTCCGTGCCCGGGTACTGGGTCAGCACACCGAAACAGTCCTGCTCGGCCAGCGCCCGCTCCGGATCGTCGACGACGCGAACATCCAGGTCGAGATGCTCGCCGCGGTTGATGACCACATCGATGGTCTGCGGCAGGCAGTTGCTGTCGACCAGAAAGACGTTGCTTTCGACCTTGCGGTTGACCCGGCGCATCATGGCCATGGCTTCGGCGGCGGCAGTGGCCTCGTCGAGCAAGGAGGCGTTCGACAGTTCCATGCCGGTCAGGTCCATGACCATCTGCTGGAAATTCAGCATCCCCTCGAGCCGACCCTGGGAAATCTCGGCCTGGTACGGCGTATACGCGGTGTACCAGCCGGGGTTCTCCAGCACGTTGCGCAGGATGACGCTCGGGGTGATGGTGGGGTGATAGCCCAGCCCGATCATGCTGTGCTTGACGATGTTGTGGCGGGCGATCTCGCGAAGCTCCTCCAGCACTCTCGCCTCGTCTTCGGCCGGGGCCAGATCCAGGGCTTGTTCCTGCCGAATGCTGTCGGGCATGGTTTCGTCGACCAGGGCTTCCACGGAGCCGGCGCCCACGGTATCGAGCATGTCGGCGAGATCCTGCGGGCCGGGCCCGATGTGGCGACCGATGAAGTCGTCGTGGGCTTCAAGCCGGGTCAGGGAGGTCACGGGTGCTGAGGTGTCGGACATGAGTTCAGGAAACCAGGGTCAGGGAGGGCGGCAGATAGTGATCGAGAAGCAGAAACGCGAACAGCATCATCAGGTGCAGGATCGAATAGTTGAACATACGCATCGGCAAGGCTTCGTTGTCGGATCGCAGCAGGGCCACGGCATAGCCCAGAAAACCCAGGTTGAGCACCGACGAGCCGGCCAGGTAGACGAGGCCGCTCATGCCGATCAGCCAGGGCAGCAGGCAAACCAGACACAGGATGATGCTGTAGAACAGGATCTGCCAGCGGGTGTAGCGCGGGCCGTGCGTGACCGGCAGCATGGGGACATCGGCGGCCGCGTAGTCGTGGCGCCGATAAATCGCCAGTGCCCAGAAGTGAGGCGGCGTCCAGACAAAAATGATCAGGAACAGAACCAGGGCGAAGGCATGCACTTCCCCGGTAACGGCGACCCAGCCGAGCAGGGGCGGTGCCGCTCCCGCGGCGCCGCCGATGACGATGTTCTGCGGCGTCGCGCGCTTCAGGAACACCGTGTAGATCACGGCATAGCCGATCAGGCTGAAAAAGGTCAGAACGGCGGTCAGCGGATTGACGAAATAGGTCAGAATCAGCATCGAGGTGCCTGCCAGCAGCATGGCGAAGGCAAGAACCTGGCGCTCGTTGAGCTGCCCCTGCGGCAGGGGACGGTTTCGAGTGCGCAGCATGACCCCGTCGGTTCGGGCGTCGAGCAGGTGATTGATGGCGGCCGCACCGGAAGCCGCCATGCCGATGCCCAGGCTTCCCCAGAACAGGATGTCGAGCGGAACAATGCCCGGCGTGGCCAGGGCCATGCCGACGATGGCGGTAAACACGATCAGACTGACCACGCGGAGCTTGCAGACGGCGAGGAGGTGACTGACGCGGATCTGGCTGAGGACTTGGGTGGTCATGGGCTGGGTGATGCGCCGGGCGCACGGGTTCGGTGGAGGAGATAGACCATGCAGGCAAGCAGCAACGCGGCCACGCCGTTGTGGGCCACGGCCACGTACAGCGGCAAGCCAAGCACCACGTTGAGTATGCCCAGGATGATCTGCGTTGCCAGCAGCGCCGTCAGGACCAGCCCCGGCGCGATCATGCCCGGGGTGGAAAACAACTTGACCAGCAGCCAGGCAAAAACGCCGATCACGGCAACGGCGCCGATCCGGTGAGCCATGTGGATGGCGACGCGACCTTCCTGGTCCAGGATACCGCCTTCGTAGTCCACGCCAACGCCGCGCCACAGGGTGAAGCCTTCGCGGAAATCGGAATCCGGCCACCACTGGCCGGTGCAGGTCGGGAAGTCCGGGCAGGCCAGGGCGGCGTAGTTGGTGCTGACCCAGCCACCGAGCAGGATCTGGGCGATCAGGACCACGGTCGCCGCGCTCAGAGCGAAGGTCAGCTTGCGCTGCGGCAGATTCGGGCGCGGTTTGTCCGGTCGGGTGCGCAGATAGAGCAGGACCAGGAGACTGAACGTCAGCAATCCGCCGGTCAGGTGGGCGAGAACGATGGCGGGCTTGAGCAGCATGGTCACCGTCCATGCCCCGAGCGCGGACTGGAATATGATCAGGGCCAGCAGCAGCAACGGCAGACGGACCGGCTGCCCGGGATCGTGGCGCCGCCGCCAGGCCAGTACCGCCAGAGCGAGGACAAGCAGCCCGAGCAGTCCGGCGGCATAACGATGCACCATTTCGCGAATCGCCGACCCGACGTCGACCGCGCGATCGATCCGGACCTGGTCGGCCACGGCGATCGTTTCATCGGTCGATGGCCAGGTCAGATGACCGTAGCAGCCCGGCCAGTCCGGACAACCCAGCCCGGCGTCGGTCAGACGCACCCAGGCTCCGAGCACCACCACGATCAAGGTCAGGATGCAGGCGATCAGTGCAAGCCGGTTGTACGTGCTGCTGTTCATCCGCTGATTCAGTCTCTTTGCGTCCAGGTGAGCAGGCGCCGAAGGTCTCGGCGAATGTGGTTGGGGTCGCTGTCTTCGTCGAACCTCAATATTATATTGGCCATGGGGTCGGCGATGTAGTAGGCCGCGTTCACGCCGTCGTCCGGAAGCTGGGAAATCAGGGCTTCTGCCCCGGGGCCGCCGAGGATGACGAAATCATCCGCCAGCTCGGCGATCGCGGCGGCGGTTTCGGCGCTGACCGGCAGTCGGGTGAGAAACATCAGCCCCACGTCGGGCTGATGCCGGTCCTGGGCACGCCGGACCTGGCGCAGCCAGTACAGGTTTTCCATGCATGCGTCATCACAGGCGTGCGGCTGGTAATAGAGCAGCTGCCACCGATCGAGCAGATCGTCCCGCGCGACCACGGTCCCGCCAGGCGTTTCGATCCGGAACGGCTCGAGTGCAACGACCGGCCGGACAAGGTCGCCGTGATTGCGCGTCCCGCCGGGCTGCCAGTCCAGCCATTCGCTGTGCATCAGGGTCGCCACGATGACGGGCAGCAAGAACACCGCGAAGACGGCAACGATGGCGATCCGGTTCATCGGCGGCGAAAACTCCGGAAGGTGAGAATGATCCAGATCAGGAACACGGCAAGCCCGATGCTGGCCCACTGGAAGGCATAACCGACGTGGCGTTCGGGACCCATGCTCATCGTGTGCCATTCATCCCCGGTCAGGTGCGCCGGGTGCTCGGGGTCGAGCAGTACGACCCGGGCGGCGGTTTGCGAACCCAGCGCCTCGCGAATCCGCTCCACGTCGAAATACGTGGTCAGGTTCGGCCACTGCGCGCGGTCCAGCGGTCCGGCATCGCCGAGCTGCAGGCCAACGCGCGGGGGATCGCTGATGCGGCCGGAGATCGTCGTGATCTCCAGCGGCGTGCGGATGTCGGGAGGTTCCGCGGCGCGCCGATCCCAGGGATGCCAGCCGCGATTGATCATGACCAGTTGCTGGGATCCTTCCGTTCGAAACGGGGTGAATACGTGCACTCCCGGATGGTTGTTGCGGATCTGGTTGTCCAGCAGCACGTGCCGTTCGGGATCGAATCGTCCGCGCCCGGTGACCGGCGTGAACAAGTCGAGCTCGTCCGGATCGATCAGTTCGGCGGCCGCCGCGGTATCCCACTGCTCCATCATCCGCTGTTTTTCGTCTGCCCGTTCGAGTTGCCAGAGGGCAAGCCGGACGCAGCCGAACAACACCAGCAAGGCGGCGAGATGAGGCAAGGCATGGCGGATGGCGGAAGCGAAGTTCAAGTTCATCACGAGCCCTCGTTATACTGCGGGCCCAGTCAAGGTGAGGTCGTCAAGGTTTGTTGAGTAAAGTCGTAATTATCGGGGTGTTCCTGGGCATCTTGTACACCCTCGCGTCGAGCTTCTACTTTCTGGTCAGCGATGACAGCGACAGCGACCGTGCCGTTCGCCGGCTGACATGGCGGGTGGGTCTGTCCGTGGCCCTGCTGCTCGGTCTCTGGGGCGGTTTCCAGCTCGGCATCATCGAGCCGCAAGGGGTCAATCCGGTGCGCTATCCGGTCGCAGGCCCCGGCTGACCGGGGCCTGGAATCGGCCGAAACTCAGGAAAGCCGTTCGAGCACGAAATCGGCGCCGGAAACCCGGAATTCGCCAGGCGGCTCGACCAGGGCTTCGACAACCGTCCCGTCTTCGACGATCAGAGCGAAACGCTGGCTGCGCGAGCCCATGCCGAAGGCGCGGGCATCCAGTTCCAGCCCCAGCGCCGTGGTAAAGTCCCCGTTGCCGTCGGCCGCCATGACGACTTGATCAGTCACCCCGGACGACTTTGCCCAGGCGTCCATGACAAAGATGTCGCTGACCGACATGCATACGACCCGATCGACACCGGCAGCAACCAGGGCCGAATGATGGTCCACGTAGCCCGGCAGATGTTCGGCCGAACAGGTCGGGGTAAACGGGCCGGGTACGGAAAAGAGCACCGTCCGGCCTTTCCCCAGCAGCTCGCTGGAGTCCACCGGCGTCGGCCCGTTCTCGGTCATGATGGTCAACTGTGCCGCCGGAATCCGGTCGCCTGCGCCTATGGTCATGTACTGGTCTCCAGGGTTTCATTGATGGCCGAGAGCAAGGTCTGCTTGTCGACCGGTTTGGTGATGTAGGCAGCCGCTCCCTGACGCATGCCCCAGATTCGGTCGGTTTCCTGATCCTTCGTGGTCACGAAAATGACCGGGATGCCCTTCGTGGCCGGGTTGCGTCGGATTTTTCTGGTCGCCTGGAACCCGTTGAGCCCGGGCATGACCACGTCCATCAGGATCAGATCGGGCGTATCCGAACCGGCCTTTTCGACCCCTTCCTCGCCGTCGGCAGCGGTGATGACCTCGTGCCCGGCGCTCTCCAGGATTTTTCGCAGCGAATACAGCTGGGTGTCCGAATCGTCGACAACGAGTATTTTGGCCATGATCACGAATTCCGTTTGCGGAACATTCCGAAGCGTATGGTTGCCCAATGATACTGCAAACCTGCGCTACTCCGACGGGCCGTTGCCGATCCGCACCGGCGTACGGCCGTGACCACCACCCGAGAGCAGTCGATCAAAGGTCTTCGGCAGGTCTTCCAGTTCGATCGCCGATCCGGCAATGGAGTCCAGATGGGCCGGTTTCCAGTCCGTCGCCAGGCGGTCCCAGATCGTCTTGCGCAGTGGATACGGGCATCCGGCGGAATTGATTCCGAGCAGGCTGATGCCGCGGATGATGAAGGGCATGACCGTGGTCTTCAGGCCGATGCCGCCGGCCATGCCGCAGGCCGCGATGCTGCCCCACGGCTCGATGACCCGGGTCAGGCCGCTGAGCATGTCGCCTCCAACGCTGTCGAGCGCACCGGCAAACCGGGCCGAGGCCATGGGGCTGTCCGGCCAGTGAAGATCCTGGCGGTAGATGCACTGCACCGCGCCGAGTTCTTTCAGCCAGCTGAACTCCTCGACTTTTCCGCTGATGGCGCAGACCTCGTAACCGGCTCTGGTATAGATGTCCACCGCCAGCGAACCGACACCCCCGGTCGCGCCGGTAACGCACAGCGGTCCCATGTCGGGGCGCTGGCCGTTGGCTTCCATGCGATGCAGGCCCAGTCCGGCGGTAAAGCCCGCCGTTCCCAGGCACATGGCCTCGTACAGGGAAAGACCCTGCGGCAGCGGCACCAGCCATTCGGAAGGCAGGCGCAGATACTCGCTGTAGCCGCCGTCGCGGGTCTCGGACAGCCCGCAGCCGGTCATGATGACCGGATCGCCTTCCTTGAACGCGTCGGCCTTGGACTCGACCACGACTCCGGCGACGTCGATGCCGCCGTTGAGGGGGAAGCGGCGCAGGATTTTTCCCTTCCCCGTCCCGGCCAGGGCGTCCTTGTAGTTGACGCTGGACCATTCGGCCCGAATCACGACATCGCCGTCGGACTGCTCATCGATCCCCTGATCAACGATTTCAGCCCGGTAGCCGTTCTCGTCGTCGAAAATCCGGAAGGATCTGAATTTGTCGGGAATCATGCTCTAGTTGGCCTTGTGGATGGCGCGTTTTTCCACGGCAAGCGCGGCTTCATGAATGGCCTCCGACAGGGTCGGGTGGGCATGGATGATCCGGGCCAGGTCTTCGCTGGCGCCGGCGAATTCCATGGCCACGACGATCTCGGCGATCATTTCCGATGCGCTCGGGCCGATGATCTGGGCCCCCAGGATCCGATCGGTTTCGGCATCGGCAAGGATTTTCACGTGCCCGGCAGCCTCACCCATGGCCAGGCCGCGGCCGGTAGCCGCGAACGGGAAGCTGCCGGCCTTGTACTCGACCCCGTCCTCGCTCAGTTCCTTTTCGGTCTTGCCAACCCAGGCGATTTCGGGGTCGGTGTAGATCACCCACGGGACATGATCGAGATTGATGTGGCCGTGCTGGCCGGCGATGGTCTCGACGACGGCCACCCCTTCTTCAGAGGCCTTGTGCGCCAGCATGGGTCCTCGGACCAGATCGCCGATGGCCCATACCCGGCTGACCGACGTACGACAGTGCTCGTCGACCTTGACCTGGCCGCGTTCGGTCAACTCCACGCCGGAGTCTTCGGCCAGCAGCTCGTCGCTGGCGGCGCGTCGTCCAACCGCGACCAGCAGTTTGTCGAAAGTGTCGGTCTTTTCCTCGTCGCCCTCGGTGAAGGTCACCTTGACCTTGCCGTCGGTGACTTCGGCGCCGGCCACCTTCGTGCCCAGGCGGATGTCGAGCCCCTGTTTCTTGAACTCGCGCGCCGCCGCCCGGCTCATGTCCTTGTCGACCACGGGAAGCAACTCGTCCATGGCCTCGAACAGAACCATTTCACTGCCAAGGCGTTTCCAGACGCTGCCCATTTCCAGGCCGATCACACCGGCGCCGATCACGCCCATGCGTTCGGGCACGGCGTCGAATTCGAGCGCGCCGACGTTGTCGACGATGTGCTCGCCGTCAATCTCGACGTTGGGGATGGTGAAAGGCACCGAGCCGGCGGCGAGAATCACGTGCTTTCCCCGGGCCCGGTAGGTTTCGCCTTCGCAGGGGGTGATCTCGACTTCGCGGTCGGCCAGCAGCTTGCCGCGGCCGTTGGCGAATTCGATCTTGTTGGCCTTGAACAGCTGCAGCAGGCCGCCGTTGAGCTGCTTGACGACCTTTCTCTTGCGCTCGATCATGGTGCCCACGTCCATGGAGACGCCGTCGACGCTGATGCCGTGGGCGGCGTAGTCGTGCTGAACGTGATGGTAATGCTTGGAAGAGTCGAGCAGCGCCTTGGACGGGACGCAGCCGACGTTGAGACAGGTGCCCCCGGGAGCCGGCTTGCCGTCGTCGGCCTGGCGATCATCGATCAGCAGGACCTTCATTTCCAGCTGCGCGGCGCGGATCGCGGCAACGTACCCGCCGGGCCCGCCACCGATGATGATCAGATCGAATTCCTTGTCAGACATGAGCTTTCCTTGATCAGGTTCCGGGTTTCAGAGTCCGAGCAGCATGCGCGCCGGGTCTTCCAGCGCCTGCTTGACCGCAACCAGGAACTGGACCGCGTCCTTGCCGTCGATGATGCGATGGTCGTAGGACAGCGCGATGTACATCATCGGACGGATCACGACCTGGCCGTTTTCTGCGACCGGACGCTCCTTGATGGCGTGCATGCCGAGGATGGCGCTTTGCGGCATGTTGAGCAGCGGCGTGGACAGCAGCGAGCCGAATACGCCGCCGTTGGTGATGGTGAACGTGCCGCCCTGCAGGTCTTCGAGCTGGATCGAGCCCTTGCGCGCCTTCTCGGCGTACTCGGCGATGGCCCCTTCGATCTGGGCCAGGCCCATTTGCTCGACGTTGCGCAGGATGGGAACGAGCAGCCCCCGCTCCGTCGACACGGCGATGCCGATGTCCTGGTAGCCGCGATAAACGATTTCGTCTCCGTCGATGGACGCGTTGACCACGGGGTGCTTGCGCAAGGCTTCGCAGCAGGCCTTGACGAAAAACGACATGAAGCCGAGCTTGACGTCGTGGCGCTTGAGAAAGTCGTCCTTGTAGCGCGCCCGGATGTCCATGACCGCCTGCAGGTTGACCTCGTTGAACGAGGTGAGAATGGCGGCCGTGTTCTGGGCGTCTTTCATCCGCTCGGCGATCCGCGAGCGCAGGCGTGACATCTTGACCCGCTCTTCCGGCCGCGGTCCGGCGCCTTGCAGGTGGGCGAGCACGTCGCCCTTGGTCAGACGGCCGCTGCGACCGCTGCCTTTGACTTCAGAGGGGTCAACGTCGTTTTCGGCGACCAGGCGACGCACCGACGGGGCCAGGTCGTCGTCGCGCTCCGGCTTGCCGCCTTTTTTCCCGGCCGAGTCGGTCGACTCTGCGGTACTGGAAGGATCCGCGGATTCCTCGGATTTCGCGCTGCCGCCTTTGGCGTCCTTGCCGGACTCCTTGTCGCTGTCGCCTGGCGGCGCCGCGCCTTCTTCCAGCAGGCCAAGGAGCTCACCCTCGGTTACGGTCGCGCCCTCGTCGGCGCTGATGTCCTTGAGCACACCGTCGGCAGGCGCGGGGACCTCGAGGACGACCTTGTCGGTTTCCAGGTCGACCAGGTTTTCGTCGCGGGTGACGGATTCGCCGGGTTTCTTGTGCCATTTGGCCACGGTGGCGTCGGAAACCGACTCCGGCAGATTGGGTACCTTGACTTCCATACTCATGCGTTGCTCCTTACTCCATTCCCTTGCCGTGAGTCAGCGCATCGCTCACGAGTCGTTTCTGTTGCTCTTGATGAACCTGATAGTAGCCCACGGCGGGCGAGGCGGATGCCTCCCGTCCCACATACTTCAGGCGCTGATCACTGCCCACGCAGGCCTGGATGTGATGTCGGATCTGGAACCAGGCGCCCTGGTTGAGCGGTTCTTCCTGGCACCAGATCACTTCCCCGGCGCGCCCGTAGCGCTCGATGACCGCCTGCAGTTCCTCGAGCGGGAACGGATAGAGCTGCTCGACCCGGACCAGGGCGATATCGTCGATTTCCTGCGTGTCGCGCTCGGAGGCCAGGTCGAAGTAGACCTTGCCGGCGCAGAACACCAGGCGCTTGACCTTGTCCGGAACGGGGCCGGCGGGATCGTCGATCAACACCCGAAACGCCCCGTCGGTGAGGTCGGCAAGGGTCGAGGTCGAAGCCTTGTGGCGCAGCAGTGACTTCGGCGTCATCACGATCAGCGGTCTGCGGAACGGCCGCAGCACCTGGCGCCGCAGCATGTGGAACATCTGGCTGGGCAGCGAGGGCACACAGACCTGGATATTGTTTCCCGAACTCAGCTGCATGAACCGCTCCAGGCGCGCCGAGGAATGCTCCGGGCCCTGGCCCTCGTAGCCGTGCGGCAGAAACATGACCAGGCCGCACAGGCGGCCCCATTTGGTCTCGCCGGAAGCGATGAACTGATCGATGACGACCTGGGCACCGTTGACGAAGTCGCCGAACTGGGCTTCCCAGATCACGAGCGAGCCCGGATCGGCGGTGGCGTAGCCGTACTCGAACCCAAGCACCGCTTCTTCCGAGAGCAGGGAATCGATGATCGTGATCTTGCGATCGTCTTCGCTCAGGCGGGACAGAGGAATGAACGAACGGCCGTCGTCCTGGTTATGCAAGACGGCATGGCGGTGAAAGAAGGTGCCGCGTCCGGAATCCTGCCCAACCAGGCGCAGTCCGTGGCCTGCCTTGAGCAGGCCGGCATAGGCCAGCGTCTCGGCAAAGCCCCAGTCCATGGAGATTTCGCCGGCGCCCATCTGGCGCCGGGCCTGCACGATTCGCTCTACCTGCCGGTGGAGGACGAAGTCTTCCGGCAGCGTGGTCAGCGTTTCGGTCAGGGACCGGATTTCCTCGAGGCTGAGCGAGGTGTCCGCTTCGTCACGCCAGTCGCCGTCCAGGTACGGTTCCCAGTCCACCGTGACCAGGGCGTCTTCCTCGGATACCAGTTCCACGACGGGTTCGCCGGAATCCAGCTTGTCTCGGTATTCGGCGGCGGCGGTTGCAATCTGGTCGGGGTCGACCAGCCCCTCCTCGATCAGCCGGTCGGCATACTGCTGCCGGGTCGAGTCCAGCTTGCGGATCACGTGATACATGCGCGGCTGCGTGGCCGCCGGCTCGTCGGCTTCGTTGTGACCGTGCCGGCGGTAGCAGATCAGATCGATGACAACGTCTTTTTTGAACTCGCGTCGGAAATCCGTCGCCAGGCGGGTGACGAACAATACCGCCTCCGGGTCGTCGCCGTTGACGTGAAAAATCGGCGCCTGGACCATCTTGGCCACTTCCGTGCAGTACAGGGTCGAGCGCGCGTCGATGGGGTTGGAAGTGGTGAAGCCGATCTGGTTGTTGACGACGACATGGAAGGTTCCACCCACCGCAAAGCCCCGGGCCTGGGACATGTTCAGCAGTTCCATGACCACCCCTTGTCCGGCGATGGCGGCGTCGCCGTGAACCAGGACGGGCATCACCTGATCGCGCGACTGGTCAGCAAGGCGGGTCTGGCGGGCGCGTGCCGAGCCGGCCACGACCGGATTGACGATTTCAAGATGCGAGGGATTGAACGCCAGCGCCAGGTGCATGACCCCGCCGGGCGTGCGCACATCGGAGCTGAACCCCAGATGGTATTTGACGTCCCCGGAGCGGTTGGGGTCGTCCTTGGCGATGGATCCTTCGAATTCGGCAAACAGATCGCGCGGGCTTTTGCCGAGGATGTTGACCAGCAGGTTCAGACGGCCCCGGTGAGCCATTCCGATGACCATTTCCTTGACGCCCTGGCTGCCGGAGTGGCGGATCAGGGTATCGAACAGCGGGATCAGACTTTCAGCGCCTTCCAGTGAAAATCGCTTCTGACCGACGTATTTGGAGTGCAGGTATTTCTCCATGCCCTCGGCCGCCGACAGCTTGTCGAGCAGGCGCAGACGCTCTTCCCGCGATGGCGTGTGATCGCCCCTGGCCGCCTCCAGGCGCTGCTGCAACCAGCGACGCTGGTTGGTGTCGGTGATGTGCATGTACTCGGTGCCGACGCTGCCGCAGTAGGTACGACGGCAAACGTCGATGATGTCTTTCAGGGGCAGGTGGTCCGGGCCTGCAAGAGTGCCGGTATGGAACGAGGTCTTGAGGTCGCTCTCGCTCAAACCGTAGAACTCGAGACCGAGATCCGGAAATTGGGGGCGCTCGCTCAACCCCAGCGGATCCAGTCGCGCCGCCTGGTGGCCGCGGACGCGAAAGGCGTTGATCAGGCGCAGGACGCCGGCCTGCTTGAAGTCTTCGGCCGGGGCGGCGGATCCCTGGATCGCCTGCCCGTTGCTTCCCAGCTGGCGGAACGTTTCCAGCATGGCCAGGTGACGACTGTCCTCGCCGCTCTCATTGAGCCGGGAAAACACGCCCTGCCAGTGCTCGGGAACGGACTCGGGTCTGTGCAGCCAGGCCTCGTACAGTTCTTCCACGTAGGCGATGTTGCCGCCGGACAGGTGCGACGCCCGGTACTGTTGCTGAAGGTAATCGCTCATGGTTCGGAGCTCGAAAGGCGGAGAATCGAAAACAGCATCAGAGTATAACCGCGGCCAGGGAATTCAGGGGCATGCGACACCCGAATCCGGCGCTGCGGAAGCGCGTTGGGCTGGCGGACCGCTCAGACAAATCGAACAATCGCCCGCGCCATCGCTTCGGCGTTTCCGGTGTAGCTGGCCGGGGTCAGGCTCAGCAATCGCGAACGGTCCTCGTCGGGGAGATCGAGCGCCGCGATGAATTCGCGCAGGGATTGCTGGTTGATGGTGCGCCCGCGGGTCAGCTGCTTGATTCGTTCGTACGGTTCCGGCAGGCCGCGCAGGCGCATGACCGTCTGAATCGCTTCGCCCAGCACCTCCCAGGCTTGATCGAGATCTTCGGCCAGTCGCGCTTCGTTGGCCTCGATTCGGTCCAGCCCGCGCAAAATGGAGGTCCAGGCGAGGGCGCTGTAGCCAAACGCCGTGCCGAGGCTGCGCTGCACGGTCGAATCGGTCAGGTCGCGCTGCCAGCGCGAGATCGGAAGTTTCGCGGCCAGATGCTCGAGCAGCGCGTTGGCCAGTCCGAGATTGCCTTCTCCGTTTTCGAAGTCGATCGGATTGACCTTGTGCGGCATGGTCGACGAGCCGATTTCCCCGTCGACCAGACGCTGGCGGAAATAGCCGATCGAGATGTAGCCCCAGACGTCGCGGGCGAAATCCAGAAAAATGGTGTTCACGCGCACCAGCGCATGGGCGATTTCGGCGAGCATGTCGTGCGGCTCGATCTGGGTCGTGTAGGGATTCCAGACCAGGCCCAGATCTTCGACCATCTGGCGCGCCAGCGAGGACCAGTCGACCTCGGGGCAGGCGCTGATGTGGGCGTTGAAATTCCCCACTGCGCCGTTGATTTTCCCGCTGATCTCGATTCTGGCCAGGGCCCGTCGCTGGCGACGCAGGCGGAAAACCGTGTTGGCGACTTCCTTTCCGAGGGTGGTCGGCGATGCGGTCTGGCCATGGGTGCGCGAAAGCATGGGCAGCGCGGCGCAATCCAGGCTGAGCCGCTGCAGGCTGTCGTCCAGGCGGGTCAGCAGGGGATCAAGCTGTTCTTCCAGAGCGGCCTTCACGATCAGGGCCCAGGCCAGGTTGTTGATGTCTTCGGAGGTGCAGGCGAAATGGATGAATTCGCGGCGCTCGGCGAGGGTCGGATGCTCGGCCAGGCGCTGCTTGAGCCAGTACTCCACGGCCTTGACGTCATGGTTGGTGACGCGCTCGATCTCCTTGATTTCCGCGGCGTGAGCGGTGCTGAAATCGGCGACGATCCGGTCCAGAAAGCGCCGCTCGTCGGGGCCAAGCGGGGGCAGGGCGGCGAAGTCCGGGTTGTCGGACAAGGCCTTGAACCAGGTCGTTTCGACCTCGACCCGGCGCCGGATCAGGCCCGCTTCCGAGCACAGTTCGCGCAGACCCTCCAGACGCTTGGCATAGCGCCCGTCAAGGGGCGACAAGGCGGTAAGTTCAGGGGAAATCATGCTTTCTGCGACTTTTCTGGCTGAAAGGGGGCCCTGTACATGACCGATCAAAGGTCTCCTGCGAACGCGCGGTCCCGCTTGGAAGGCGGACTCAGAATCCTGAAAAGACCCAATCCAGCCAGCTTTCCAGGCCCACATACTCCTCCGGCACTGCTGCTACGAACTCCTCGATATCGAGCTCATGAAGAACGGCGAAGTACTCGGGATTCTCAGGCAATTCTAGCAGGGCGTCGAGGATGTTCATACGAACGGTTTCCGGGACGTCAGGCGAAGCGGCGATCGTAACGTGCGGAAATTCCGCCGAGGTCGCAACAACGTTGAGGTTGACATAGCGCCGAACCAGGTTGTGGGGAACGATCGCCGCATCCGCCTCCATTGCGAACACGATTTCCACGGCATCCAGCCAGGAGGCCGCGCTGGACTC
>PWJA01000103.1 GCA_003560975.1 Gammaproteobacteria bacterium | reverse complement strand
GGCTACGTCCGGCCACATCGGCGTGCATCAGCTCGGCATAGAGTGCCTGCAGTTTGCTCGTGACCGGGCCGGGCAGGGGAGGGTGCATGACTCTGCCGTCCACCGAACCCACCGGCGTGAGGCCGCCCAATGTACCGGTGACGAAGACCTCCTCGGCGCCGTAGACCTCGGTCAGGCTGAAATCCCGTTCGAAGCACGGGATGGTGTTGTCTCGACACAGCTGCAGCACGTTGCCGCGGGTGATGCCGCCCAGGCAGTACTTGCCGCTGGAGGTCCAGACCTCGCCGCGCCGGACGATGAAGAAATGGGTGGAGTTGCAGGTCGCCACGAAGCCGTGCGGGTCGAGCATCAGGGCTTCGTCGGCGCCGGCCTCGCTGGCCTGGATACAGGCGCTGATGCAGTTGAACTTGGAGTGCGAGTTGATCTTGGGGTCCTGCGTATCCGGCGCGCTTCGACGCACATGGACGGTAAACAGCTTCAGCCCCCGCTGAGCCGCGGACGGGTCGTGCGGGCTTTTGGCCGGCACGATCACCACGGTTGCCGGGCCCGCCGCCAGGCGCGGGTCCTGGTAGGGCTGACGGCGGATGCCGCGGGTGACCATCAGGCGCAGGTGGGCGTCGCGGTCCAGCCCGTTGGCTTCGATGGTCTCGTACATGGCGCGGGTCAGCGCCGCGCGGTCCAGGCCGATGTCGAGCACGATGGCCCTGGCCGCCTCGAACAATCGATCGAGGTGCGGCTCGAGAAAGGCCGGGTGCCCGTCGACTACGCGCAGGCCCTCCCAAACGCCGTCGCCGAGCACGAAACCTGAGTCGAACACCGACACGCGCGCCTGATCCGCATCGACCAGCCGGCCATTCAGGTGAATCTTCATCGCGCTCTCGAGAGTGGGCTCTCCGGGGAGCTTACCGTTTTTCTATACTACGGATTCCACCCGGGCGCTCCCTTCCCGCCGGGCAGTGCCCATGCCGGGCACGGATGCGGGCCCGGTGATGCGGCGTCTGCTCGCGCTCAGTCCAGGTGCTGCCCCGATCGTTGCCACAGCCAGCGTGCGACCAGGGGGTCCAGCCGGGCCATGAGGAAGTAGGAGAAGCGCTGGCGTAGCAGAGTCCACAGGCCGCTCTGGCGGCGCAAGGTGTCCCGGTCGATGTGCTGCGCCAGGCCGGCGTAGTGGTCGAACAATCCGCGCGCCTGACTGGCGATCGCGGCGTCGTCGATTCGCAGCATCAGTTCGTAGTCGATGTGCAGGCTGCGGGTATTGAAATTGGCCGAGCCGACGAAGACCGTATCGTCGGCAATGACCAGCTTGGCGTGCAGGACCTGCGGCTGGTACTCCAGCACATCGATACCGGCCCGAATCAGGCGCGGGTAGATCGACCGGGACGCGTGCCAGGCCAGCGCCACATCGCTTAGCCCCGGCAACAGCAGACGAACCCGCGCGCCTTGACGGGCCCGCTTCATCAAGCGTCGCCGCAGGCTCCACGGCGGCAGGAAATAGGGACTGATGATGCCGATATCCTCCGCCCGGCCCAGATCACGCAGCAGGCTGGCCTTGAGCGGATTGTGACCGCGACCCGGTCCGCTGAGCAACAAGCGTCCCTGCCGACTGTCCCTGGCGCGCCGCTCGCTTGTGCCGCGCCAGCGCGGGAAGCGCCGCGGCTTTTCCTCGGTCCGTACGTAAAAGCGATCGAAGCTGGCGGCAAGCGCGCCGGCCAGCTCTCCACGCACCAGCAAACCCAGGTCCAGCCAGCCCTTCTCGATGCCGTCGCCATCGTATTCATCGGCCACATTGAAGCCGCCGATGACCGCCTGCTGACGATCGCAAACCAGCATCTTGCGGTGATTGCGATGACTGAATCGGCGCAGGTTCAGCGGATTGAACACCCTCAGTTCGCCACCGGCCGCTTCCAGTTCGGCGAAAAAATCCGAGCTCAGCGAGAAGGACCCGAGGGCATCGACCAGAACCCGCACGCGCACCCCGCGCCGGGCCGCGGCGATCAACCGTTCCCGAATTCGGCGCCCGGTCCGGTCATCGCGGTAGATGTACATCTGCAGCTGGATGTTGTGCCGGGCCTGCTCGATCAGGCGGCTCATCTGCTCCAGCCCGGCCGCGCCGCTGGGCAACAGGCGCAACAGCGCCTTGTCGTTCATCGGCGCCGAGCTCACTGACCGAACCGGACAATCACTGTGGCTCAAGCACTCGGGTCGAACGCATACGGGGCCATTGCTCGCTACATCAGTGCACGACTGCCCGCGATTCTAGCGCACCTCCAAATCCAGACGCTTCCGCTCGAAACATTCCACCCCGAAGGCCTCTGACGTGCATGCCTGATTTTCATTCAAACCGATCCTCGAAGATGCTGGCGCGTGCTCGGTCGACCACACCCAGCGCTGCCTCGACATCCTGCGTGCCAAGCTCGACGGAAAAGCCGCCGGTCGGGGTGGCGCGGGTCAGCGATGCGGCGGATGCCGCGCGCGCGGGTTCGGCGCTCAGCGGAACGGCGATGAACGCCGGCGAGACCTCGGGCACCAGCTGGTAGGTGCCCGGGGGCAGGGCGGTGGTCTGGTAAAGACCGGTCAGGCGGTCGATGCGATAGCGTCCGACCAGGGTACCGCCGGCGGTGAATACATCCACTCGCCCGTTGTTGATCTGTTGACCGGAAAGACTGTCGAGGACGCGTCCGCGAATCACCGGGCCGGACCGGACGCGCAGCTCGAACGGTCCGGCACCGGTGCCCCCGTCCAGGATCACGCCCGTCCCGGTGGTCGGATCGCAAAGCTGCTCCGAGCAGAATCCGCTGGCGCCGAACACCCGATCGAAGTAAGGATGCTGGTCCGGGTTGACACCAAAGCCGGCAATCGCCGACATTGCGGTTCGCAGGTAGTACGTTCCGGCCGGAAAGGCGCCGAAGGAAAACAGGCCGTCGGTGTCGGTGCGGGTTGCGGCCAGGCGTTGGTTGGCGGCGTTGACCAGCTCCACGACGGCCCCCGCTATGCCCTCTCCGCTGCCGTCGTCGACGATGCTTCCGGAAATACTGCTGCCCTTGTTCACCTCGATGGTGATGTCGGCGGTATCACCGGCGACGATGGTGACCGGGCTGGCCAGGCCGGTGTTGCAGGACAGGCCGGCACAAGGCAGGTCGGGGTACATCGCGTCGGCATAGCCGTCGAGCAGGGTGAGGTTTCCGCCCGGCCTTCGGTAGCTGAGCCCTTCCCCCAGCCAGGAATCATGCGTTCGCACGAAGTAGCTGCCCGGCGCCAGCGCGGCCGAGGGTGGAATGACCACCTCATCGTCGATGATCCTGACCGGACCACCGCCGACGACCTCGCCGGCAGCATCGACAATGTTGAAACTCCCCAGGTTGGTCGGATTGCTGGCGCTGGGAAGCAGGTCCGGGACCAGGCCGGTGGCGCCATCGACGATCCGGCCGGTGACGCTTCCACCCTCGCTCAGCACGATGTCGATGCCGCTACGAGTGCCGCCGCTGGCAACCGTGAGCGGCGCGCCGCGGGCGCGATTGCAGCCGGCAAAGGGACAGGGCAGGCCGTTGTGGAGCTGGCGGACCAGATTGCTGGCCCCGGTCGGCGTGCCGAACTGCAGGTAGTGACTGCCCCCGCTGAGCCGATCGATCTGCCAGTCGGCCTGACCGGCCGGCAGGAGCAGGCTGCCCAGCTGAATGCCCGCAGCGTCGAAAAACATCACCAGTCGAACGAGATCATCGGGCAACAAGCTGCCGGAGAGGGTGGCGCCCGGCGGCAGCGCGAAATCGAAGCCGGTGCCGATCACGCCGGCGACGACGGTCACCGGATCGGTCGACGCGGTGTTGCAGGCGCGGTACGGACAGGCTCGGTTGTTCCAGGCCATGGTGACGAAGTTCATGCCCTGCGCTTCGGCCACCAGGTCGAAATCGGCTCCGGGACGCAGGGCCAGCGGCAGGGTCCAGCTGCCGTCGGGATTCGTCACGCCGTGGAAATGACCGCTGTAGCCAAAGGTCAGCTGGGCCACCCGGCGGGGAACCGGGCTGACCCGGACATTGCCGAGCGGCCCGCCGCCGACGGCACTGACCGCGCCGCTGAGTCGGCCGCCTGGCGAAAGGGCAAGATCCTGGTTGGCCAGAACGGCGCCCGCATCCAGCTCGATTCGCCCGGCGCCGGCATCACCGCTGCCGCAGGCAAAGAAGCAGTCGAATACCGGTTCGCCCCCTACACGACGTGGCGCGTGATCGGGTCCGGCCGCCTCGATGAAGCCGAGCCGGCTGGCCGCGCCAAACATGTCCACGGTCAGGCTGTACGTGCCGTCGGGGTTGGTCAGCGTGGTGGCCACGTTGAAATTCAAGCCAAACGCCACCGTGGCGCCGGCAACCGGCAGGCCGCTGTCGGCATCGGTGATCGTGCCGGTAATCACGGCCGGATCCGAGCCGCGGGCATCCACAGCCAGCAGCATGACGATCGCAAGAAACACGAAACGGTGGCGCATCAATGAACTTCCATGGTGTGGAAAAAGAGAATCCTCTTTCCTGACAATCGGAATCCCGCTTGAAAAATGGACACCCCTTGAATGGCAGCGGCAGCGAACCTCGATCCCTTCGCCTGTCCCTGGTGGGTCGTTCCAGTGGCAGGATTGGTGTTGGTGGTCGGCTCGAATCGAGTGCGCCGGCCTTGGACCAGAGGATCTCCGGTGGCTGCTCCGCGCGGGCCGACTTCAGCCTTCCACAAAGCTCGCCGTACGCAGCGGCTGGCAACGTGATGGAAACCTGGTTGGTCGGGTGGGGCAATCTGGCGGCGTGGCGGCAAACCGGGTCATGGAAATGGGTTCGCACAGGTCCTATACTGGAAACGAACCGGCAGCAATAAAGGAGAATTCAGGCCTGCTGCGCTTGTCGGGAAGGTTCGCGATTTCATGACCGCTGAGGTTCAAACATGCGGGCTCCATGACAACATCGTCGATGTTGCTATGGACATGAT